>CAYZET010000393.1:0-5407 GCA_964477215.1 uncultured Syntrophaceae bacterium
GCACATCTTGGTGGCCATAGTGGTCACCGCAATGGTAGCGGGCTCGGCAAGCATGGTTCTCTCTGCGCTGGAGCCGTGGTCGGAAATTGAAGCACGGACCAAATTCCTGCGAACCAAGCATTACATTGAAGTGGTCAGGGTCCATTCAGACGTGTTCAAGAGCGCTCGTTCCAAGCAGGGAGAAGTTCAGGGGCCGTTTCCCGTGCACGTCATTCTTCCTGACGATTACGAATCCAATCTTAACAGGCGCTATGGAGTGGTATACCTTCTCGGAGGAAAATCCGGTTGGGACAACGGCCCGGAACTGGGGGGAGCCACGTACTGGTCCGTCTGGTGCAAGACCCCTCTTACCATGGACAACTTGAAATCGGGCCAGCTCACGAAAGCCAGTTTCCAGGACAACATCTCTGATGAAGAGCTCGAGATGTTCAACCAGTGGCTCCGAGAAAATCCGTACGACGAGCTCATCGTGGTATCCCTCTGGAATCCTGGGGGCGGAGACACCAGCAGGTACGAGAAGTATCTCATCGGCGAGGTTATTCCGTTCATAGATGCCCATTATCGTACGGTTCCGCACCGACTGTTCCGCGGAATCGACGGCGCATGCGCAGGAGCTGCCCAGGCGATCATGATCTCCGCCCGCAATCCGGAAGTCTTCGGCTACTGCGGCGGGCAACAGACCGATCTGGGGAGCTACCCCATGACGCACCAGGTTTGGAGCAACAATGTGGCACGCATAAGAAAGGCCGGCGGGATCGCCTACAACATCACGACAAACGTCCGTGACGGGTGCAACTCGTACAGCAACGGCGGACGCCTGTACCAGCTCGTGCAAGACATGCGGGGCAACGGCTTCCCTGTAGACGTGCACGTATTCAAGAGCTGTCCCCACGGATACTGCGCGTATCGCTATCCCAACGGGCATCAGGGCCTGTACTGGTTCAGCCAACAGTTCCTAAAGAATTTTAAGGCCTTCGGTTTGAACGATCCCGTTCGAGAGGGAAACCGGATGGCCACAACCTCCTCGTCAGAGGACAATCCAGGGGCAAACAGGAGTAACACGGCGATTCCTGCTGCAAAGGAAAGTCCATTCCGTCAATTGTGGTAAGGAAACGTCACGTCGAGGCATGCCGGAGGCGATTCTCATGAGACTCTTGGGAATCATGGCCCTGATGGTGATTCTGGCAGGATGCTGGGGCGGCTCCCAGGAGCGCCCGCCTTCTGGCTCTCGATCCGACCGCCCCGCCATCGAAACCGACCGTGCCTCTCCCAAAACAGAAACCGCGCCGTCGGATTTCTCCGGCTCCACTGCCCGATCCCGGGAGACCCGCGATGCTGCCGACCCGGGAGAGGGTACAGCCTCCGAGGACACCAAGAAACCCGGGACCTTCGGCCTCGATGTCAAGTCCGATATGGACGAGGCAACCCAAGCAGCCGGCAATGAACGGATCCCCGGGTACAAGACCTCGGCCGAATACGTGGCCATCAATTCTCGGTACGTGCCAGACGCGGTAGCAGTTGTCACACTCCCCGCGGATTACGAGAAAAACCAAAATCGCTCTTATCCCCTCGTCATCGCTTTCGGAGGGGCAGGAGAGTGTGCCAGACCTCCCCGCAGCGGGTGTCTGGCCTGGATGCACTTCTACAAGATCGACGAGTCCATTGTGGCTCTGGGATCTCGGCAGCTTACGAAAGCAGCGTTCAGAGGGCTGGTAACCGAAAAGGAGCTCTCGGCCTTCAACAGGCGCCTGAACAACCACCCGTACAGAGGGATAATCCTCGTATGCCCATACTCCCCATTACTGACTGCAGCACACAACCTGGAAAATTCCGATTACGAAAACTATATTGTTCATGAGCTCATACCAGCGCTCAAAGCCCGGTACCGCGTCCTGGAGGGGAGCATCGGGGTAGACGGAGTCTCCATGGGGGGAGTGAGATCGATGTACCTGGGCCTCAAGTACCCCGACGTTTTCGCGAGTATTGGTTCCATCCAGGGAGCTTTCGGTCCCTATTTTGGACTGTACGAACGGCTGATCGAGTCAAATGTCGACACCCTGAGAAGGCGGTCCATTCAGCTCGTTACCAGCGACAAAGACTACCTCAAAGGATCGGCGGAGAAAATGCACCGATTGCTCACGAGGTACCGCATTCCCCATCACTATTTTCTCCTCACCGGGCCTCACGACTACATCTTCAACCAGGGTCCCGGATCCCTCGCGCTCCTGGTCTTTCACAACGAAGCTCTCAACACGAAGCCTTCCGGCCCCGTCAGATGAAGGCGTCCGCGGGGCGCTTCCGGTATCATTGCAGAGCTACAGTGGTAGAGAAGGAGGGATATACAAGATCTTCGAGAAAGGGCCAGCACAGAGGGCTGCTATTTTAGCTTTTGTATTTCAACATCATAGAGCGTTTACATCATATTTGGGGTTCTTCTTGTCTGGGGAGATCTTGAAATCATTCTGGCTTCTGTGCTATTATCTGGATCGATTCCGGTAGGTCTCAACCTATTGTCGCTTTCAGGCTGGGCTTTGGCACTGAACCAAATGAGCTCTCGCAAAATCCCCGAACTGTGGCGGAATCTGCATGGCTGAGCGAGCGGTGGTTACTGAACCCGACGGAGTGGTGAACAGAGGAGATCCGGAGAGACGGCGATCCGGTGAATCGATCGCGCTCGTCTTTCTTGCGATGGCAGCGTTTCTTATACTGTGTCTGGCATCGTACGACCCTCGGGACCCCTCATTCAACGTCGCCACTACGAGGCATGAGATTTCCAATCTCTGCGGCCTGGTTGGCTCTCACCTCGCGGATGCCCTTGTGCAGTTACTCGGGTTTGGGTCGTTTATCCTTCCGGTCGGCCTCATAGTGCTGGCTGTACGGACCTTCGTTCCTCCCCGATCCAGGGTCAGGTGGAGTGAGATCGGAGGAGTTGGCGCAGCGTTGGTAGGGACGTCCGCATTACTGGAGCGGTTTGCATCCGAATCGTTTCTCAATTTGTCTCCAGAGCATCCGGGCGGTGCGCTTGGCAACGCGTTTCACGAAATCCTATTCAGGCTCGTGGGAAGTGCAGGGGAGGTGTTGCTGTGCGGGACTCTGATCCTCCTTTGCTTCTTGCACCTGATGAAAGTGTCACTGAAAGACGCTGCTGAGATTGGAGCCCGAATGGCGGATCCTGTATCCAGGATCCTGTGGAGCGCCCCTGTGGCTGCAACGGCATGGTGGCAGGAGCACAGGAGTGTGCGCCCGCAGCAGCACGAGGAGGCCCCGCCGGTCCAGCCCAGGTCAGGCGTGCGCATTGTTCCGCGAAATGACCTGGTTCCCAATGCTGCCAAGGCTGTCGTGAATCCCGCGCTGGACCTCGATTCCTCGCAAGCTCACTCGTGGGAGCGAATATCCTTCTTGCCAGGCCACGATGACGACGGCTTGTTCGAAGGGACTCCTGTAGCCACCCGCCGCGGTTTCCCTCCGCGAAAATCGCGTGAAGATGTCTCGGTCCCGGAGCGAGCCCCGGTCGTGGATCCCCCTCCTTGGCGACCTGTGGAGATGGCGGAGCAGGAATCGAGCGGAGAGTCGGCCTGCGTTACTGAGGAAGAGCTCGAAGACGCTATTGAGGCCTTCTTGAAGGATGCTCCTCCGAAGCGTAGCCCCAAGACACGGCGCAAACCCAAGAGCGCGGACCGGGAAGAAGATCGGGAGGAAGACTCCGGAAGGCCCATCAAAGTGACAAGGCGGGCTGACGAGGAGATCTCGCGGCACCCTTCAAGACATACGGGGTCGCAGGGTCGGGACGACTACCAGCTTCCCCCCCTCGACCTTCTCCAGATGCCTCCCACGGCCAATCGAGCGATCGATGAGCGCGTGCTCGAGGCCAATGCCATGGTCTTGGAGCAGAAGCTGTCTGATCTGGGAATCAGGGGTGAAGTGGTTGAGGTTCACCCGGGGCCGGTGATCACGATGTATGAGCTGATCCTGGCTCCTGGCATTCCTTTGAGAAAAATCCTCAACACGTCCGATGACCTGGCCATGGCCCTCAAGTCCGGGTCCACGCGGGTCGTGGCGCCTATACCGGGAAAGGACACGGTGGGCATAGAGGTACCGAACCTGAACCGGGAGATCGTATATTTCCGGGAGATCATAGAATCTCCGGCCTTTACGACATCTGTGGCCCCTCTGAAAGTAGCGCTCGGCAAGTGCATCGACGGTCAGCCCTTCGCATCCAGTCTCGCCAAGATGCCTCATCTGCTGATCGCAGGTGCTACGGGAACGGGAAAATCCGTGGGTCTCAACTGTCTCATATGTTCCTGGCTCATGTCATGTCACCCGGACGATCTCAAGCTGATCATGGTCGATCCTAAGAAGCTGGAGCTCTCGTACTACCAGGATATTCCTCATCTGCTCCATCCTGTGGTGACCGATCCTGAGAAGGTTCCCAAGGTCTTGTCATGGGCGATCAGGGAGATGGAACGGCGCTACGACCTGTTGAGCGGCACGGGTGCGAAAAATATCGAGAGCTACAACAACAAGGTGCTCTCTGGAGAGGTACCGCCGGATGCAGCCGGCTCCCCTCCAAAGAAGTTGCCCTACCTGATCATCATTGTGGATGAGCTTGCGGAGCTCATGATGGTTGCGGCCAAGGATATTGAGATCTCTATTGCGAGATTGGCCCAGATGGCGAGAGCAGCGGGCATCCATTTGATTCTCGCCACCCAGAGACCTTCGGTGGACGTGATAACCGGGGTAATCAAGGCCAATTTTCCTGCCCGCATCTCGTTCCAGGTTTCTGCCAAACCTGATTCCCGGACCATCCTGGATACTGTGGGAGCAGAAAACCTTCTCGGCATGGGCGACATGCTCTTTCTTCCGCCAGGTGCGGCAAAGCTCATCCGACTCCACGGGGCCTTTCTGTCGGAGGAGGAGATACGGAGAGTGGTAGATTTCATCAAGGTCCAGCGGGAGCCTGTTTACCTGCAGGAGATTGCGAAGCATGTGTCTGAAGACGAAGTGAAGCCTTCTGCGGCCGAGCTAATCTCGGATGAAAAGTACGATGAGGCCGTGGAGCTGGTTTCCCGGCTGGGGCATGCGTCAATCTCGCTGATTCAACGCCACATGCGAATCGGGTATAATCGGGCGGCACGCATCATTGAAGCCATGGAAGCGGAGGGCCTCATCGGACCGTCCGACGGCACGAGTAGACCTCGCGAAGTCCTGGCGAGGTCCCTGGAGGCAATCCCCGACGGGGGTTGAACGGTGCATTTCGTGAATTCGGTGGCGAATCAGGACACCCCACCCCCCTTGTTAAAGTTTGCTCTTGACACACGTCACTCGTAGATTTGTGTAAGACCCTGAAATAACGCATTTCCCACCCCGCAGGACTCCGGTTGGTGCGTCCCTGCAGGGCGAAGATTGT
>CAYZET010000394.1:0-5395 GCA_964477215.1 uncultured Syntrophaceae bacterium
CCTTGGAACACATTGTTCCTGCTCGCGGCCTTCCTTGCCCATCCCCTGAAGAAGCCGCTGACATCTTGCTTTTGAGCATGGTGAACGAAGCGTTCTGGTGCCTGAGCGACGACGTGCTCAGGGACTACTACAGCATGGATCTGGGCGCTGTGCTGGGAATAGGCTTCCCTGATTGTTGGCACGGCCCGGCTCGGTACGTGAGCTTGAAAGGTGTGGCCGCAACGAGGAGCCGCCTTGAGGGGTTGTCCGAGAAATTCCAGTTGCTCTCACTCAAACCCGCGCCGGAGCTTGAACGCCTCATGGCCTGCGGATTGGACTCCAACCTGATCTAGAGGAGCAGAGATGGAAGAAGCGGTAATCGTCAGCGCGGTTCGTACACCTGTCGGAAAGAGAAATGGAAGCCTCTCCCAATTCAGGGCCGATGAGCTGCTTGGTATCGTGCTCAGGGAGGTGGCGCCAGAGTAGAGTTGGATCCATCCCATATCGAGGATGTCCTAGGGGGTACGGTGACCCAGGTGGGCGAGCAAGGCTTTACGCTCCCTCGCATGGCCGCCCTTGCCGCTGGGTTCCCCGACGATACCCCCGGAGTCGCGATCAACAGGCAATGCGGATCCAGTCTGACCGCGAGCAACCTCGCTGGTGTGTCGCTGGGGGTCAGGTCTTGTTTCTTGACGAATCTAGGATAGCAATGGTCTGTCAGTAGCCCACTGGCCTGGTCTAGACTGAGCAGGCGACCTAGAGAGGTCACAGGAAGATCAAAAAACAAGACCTGACCCCGTGCCAAGGAGAAGACCATGACAGACCGGGAACGGGCCGGCGATCCCGCAGGAACGACCCGAGGCCAATCGTTTCCACCAGGGCGCACCAAGATTGTGGAAGCGCTCAAGACGCTGCTTGCTCAGAAGGAATTCACTGCCATCACCACTTCGGAAATAGCCAGGACAGCGGGAGTTACCGAAGCGCTCATCTATAAATATTTCACGGACAAGAGAGACCTGCTGCACCAGTTGCTTGCGGAATATCTGGATTTTTTCGTTAGCAGAGCAGAGATGGACGTGAAGGGGATCAAGGGGGCTTTAAACAAGCTCAGAAAAGCCATCTGGTCGCATATCAATATGTATGCAGCGAACCGGGTTTTTTCTCGGATACTGCTTCTCGAGGTACGGAATTTCCCCGACTACTTCAACAGTGACGCGTACCAGATGGTCAGGCGTTACACCAGCTTCATCGTTTCCATCGTGGAAGAAGGGATTGCCGAGGGGTCCATTCGCGGTGACATTCCGGTTCCAGTCATCAGACAGGTGGTGCTAGGCGGCATAGAGCACGTGTGCCTGCCCAAGGTCATCTTCAACAGGGAGATCAACACCGATGAGCTCGCGGATCAGCTCTGTGAAGTCATCTTCAAAGGAATCGCAGCAAGGTCAGGTCAAGAGGGACCGTCAGGAATACACAGAGGCGTATGACGTGGCAGTCGTCCGGGGGGATGGAACCCGCGGTTATCCTCCCAATGTCGGTCGTGACGTCAGTTGCGCACAAGGAGGAGATTCGTTCCATGGAGATCGTGCCCTATACAGAGGAACACAGAATCTTCCGAGAAGCCATACGGAAGTTCTTCGCTAAGGAAGTGACACCGTTCGTGGAAGAGTGGGAAGAGGCCGGCATTGTTCCGAGAAGCATCTGGAAACGGATGGGGGAAAACGGGTTTCTCTGCATGCAGTTGGCTGAGCGTTACGGAGGGCTGGAAGCCGATTTCCTTTATTCAGTCATTCTCATGGAGGAACTGGCCCGCACCAATCACTTCGGTCTGGCAGCGTATCTTCACAGCGACATTGTGGTTCCATACATCGACGCATACGCGTCCGATGAGCTGAAAGACAAATACCTTCCCGGGTGCGTATCAGGCGACATCATAACTGCCGTTGCCATGACCGAGCCCAATGCAGGGAGCGACCTTGCTGCCATGCGTACCAGCGCAGTGGAGGACGGCAACGATGTGATTATCAACGGGCAGAAAACCTTCATCAGCAATGGGATCATCTGCGATCTGGTGGTGCTTGCGGCAAAAGACCCGGCGGTGGAAAACCCCCACAAGGCGGTTGACCTCTACCTCGTCGAGGCAGGCACTCCGGGATTCGAAAAGGGAAAAAAGATCAAGAAAATCGGGTGGCACAGTCAGGATACGGCAGAGCTCTTTTTCAACGATTGCCGTATCCCTAAGGCGAACAGGCTCGGTACCAAGGGATCGGGCTTTCGGATGTTGATGGAAAAGCTCCAGCAAGAGCGTCTTGTCTGCTCCGTCGGAGCCCAGGCTCTTGCTGAGAACGCTCTCGAGCTTACGATAAACTACTGCAAGGAGAGAGTCGCATTCGGGAGACCTATTTCGAAGTTCCAGAACACACAATTCAAAATCGTTGAAATGGCGACCGAGATTAAGCTTGGCCGGACATTTCTCGACAAGCTCCTGGTCGATCACATGGAAGGCAAGGATGTGGGCACGGAAGTCTCCATGGCCAAGTACTGGATCACTGACATGGCAAAGAGGGTGGCGGACGGATGCCTGCAGCTCCACGGTGGGTACGGCTATTGTGAAGAGTACCCTATCGCTCGGGCGTGGCGGGACGTCAGGGTTATGTCCATTTTCGCGGGAACAAATGAAATCATGAAGGAAATCGTGGCCAAGCGGATGGGACTGTGAGGAAAAGCCTACCACCAACACGTGGCGGATGCCACTGAAGACTCAGGATAGAAGGAGACTCAACATGCATTTGGGAGGACTCGTCGCGCGTAACAAACGCATGGTTCCCGAGAAGGAAGGCATCATCTACCAGGACAAGCGCTATACCTGGGCTGAGGTGGACGACCGGGTCAACGCGGTTGCCAACGTCCTAATCAAGGCCGGCGTCCAACAGGGAGACAAGGTGGCCCTGTGGATGTTCAACTCGGACCTCTTTGTCATAGCCTTCTATGGCATAGTCAAGACTGGGGCTGTCGCTGTACCCGTCAATTTCCGCCTTGCCCCTCCGGAGGCTGAATACATATTCGACAACTGCGACGCTGTCGGTCTGATATTCGACGACGTTTTCGAGCCGGCAGTGCGAGAAATGAGAAGTCGCCTCGACAAAATCAAATACTACGTATCTGCCGGGACCAGCAAGCTCGATGGGTTCGATCCACTGGAAGACATAATGGCTGCCGGCAACTTCTCTGACCCTGGGATCGAGGTGGACGAATATGCAGAAAGCGAGATCATCTACACATCGGGAACCACCGGTCGTCCAAAGGGCGCGGTTCTCGTCCACCACAACCAGATGGTCATTACCACCACGGTGTGTTCCCTGTATGCCCTTAATCCGGATGACAGGATTCTTCACGTGGCTCCCCTATTCCATTCCGCTGAGCTCAACCTCTACCTCAACCCCGGCACGTACATGGGTTGCACCCACGTCATCATGAAGGAGTTCGTTCCCAACAAGGTTCTGGAAACGATCCAAAAGGAAAGGGTGACGCAGTTCTTTGGTGCCCCAATCATGTACATGATGATGATGAGCGTGCCGAATTTCGAGGAGTACGACTTGTCTTCCGTACGGTTCTTTGGATACGGAGCGGCCCCCATGGCAGCCGAATCCGTCAAGCAGATGATCAGCAAATTCAAGACAACTAACTTCTTCTGTCTTTGCGGCCTGACTGAAGGCGGACCCGGTGGAGTGGCTCTATACCCGAAGGATCAGATCCGAAAGGCCGGCGCAGGTGGGAAGTACATTGTCAACATGGAAACCAGGCTTGTTGACGAGAACGGTAACACGATCGATAAGCCCGGGGTGGTGGGCGAGCTTGTGATCAAGGGTGAAACCACGATGAAGGAATACTACAAGAATCCCGTTGCCACAGCCGAGACAATTCGAGACGGATGGGTCCATTCCGGTGACCTGGGAGTCATGGACGACGAGGGATACATCACTCTTGTGGACCGAAAGAAGGATATGATCATCACTGGTGGGGAAAACGTGTACTCCAAGGAAGTGGAAGACGCGTTGTTCGAGCACCCAAAGATAAGCACGGCTGTGGTGATCGGCGTGCCCCACCCCACATGGGGAGAGACGGTCATGGCTGTCGTCACGTTGCGGCCCGATCAGGAGCTCACCTTCGAAGAGCTTCGAGATTTTCTCAAGACTCGGCTGGCGGACTACAAGATCCCTCGACTCATGGAAATAGTGGATGCTCTCCCGATAAACGTGGCAGGGAAGGTATTGAAGTACAAGCTCAGGGAGCAGTTCAAAGACAGGGGAGCAAAGATGCTTCAGTAAGCGCCCTTAACCGGGATCTGCCGAGATGCGTGTCTGGACCAGATGGAACAACGCCCGAGGCCGTCTCATTGCAGTCATCTTGGGTAAGGGTTACCTCTCAAAAAAAGGCGTGGAGGGCTCATTCCTGGCAAAAGTACCCTCCGCGCCTCTCTCAAGCTACTCCCCGCCAGTTGGCAAACTCCTCTCCGGGGCATCTGGTTCCAGTGCTGCGCAAATGTCGGCACATATTCACTTGAGCTGATGGCTGCCCGCTTCGTATTCGCACGATGTAAAATCAATGGGTTGATTACAGCCTTTGCACACGTGCGATTTCTCGAATTCGTCCGAGAAGATTTCCTTCTTCATGCCGCAGTTTGGACATTTGCAGATGAAAGATGACAGGTTCTTGTGCTCTTGTAGACCGGGGCAATGAAGCGGGGTACTGTTCATGGCATGACTCCTTTCCAAACTCGTGCAGCGAACTTCGCTTGTTTGAGACAATAAGGCACGCCAAGGATCAGGCAAGGGGGAGGGGGTCGCATTCGACCTCGTCTGGAATCAAGTCTAGAAAAAGACTACTGGCGAGACGCGGCGTCACAGGAGGACCGTGCCGAAAATCCCCCTGTGGGGGCTACCCGCCCTTGCTTGAAGATTTGGGCCACCCGTGGAAAAGAATCCAGTAAAATGGGCGCCTCGCCCGTTTATTGTTGGGGGTGACGGGCAAGATGCCCGTCCCACTACAAGTGCCAGTTTCACTAGAGGGACGAGCCTTAGTTGCTGAGGTTTACACGGCTTGCATATCTGGGTGGACATCCTGTATTCTTGATCGGGTCCGTAGAATCCAGGTCCGATGTAACCGAAGAAGCGAGAAGGCCGCGCAGGAGTGGAGCATGAAACACTGGCTAGTGCAATTCGGCCTTGTGGGCATGGGCGGTATCTTCCTGGTGGGAGCCTTGGCCGTGCTTGGCGCGTTTTTCGCCAATTTTACGGCTCTCGCTCTGAGAGACATCCTTCCCATTCAGGCAGCGGATTACCTGGTTCTCACAGGGGGTGCCATAGGCTTTTTCCTTGGGGGAACGCTTGGCTTGCTTCTCACGTACGTTCTCTATCGG
>CAYZET010000395.1:0-5379 GCA_964477215.1 uncultured Syntrophaceae bacterium
GGGAAACGTCGGGATCGCGGCGGAGCCCAAATGCAGACTGGTAAATGTGTCGTCGGACGACGTCAACGGCCTCAAGCAAATGGCCCTGGATGAAGAGGTGGACCTTACCATTGTGGGCCCTGAAGCGCCCCTAGTGGCAGGCTTGACCGATGTGTTCCAACAGGCCGGGTTGACGGTATTCGGCCCATCTCGGGCAGCGGCTCAGTTGGAAGGGAGCAAGGTATTTGCTAAGCGTCTGCTGGCGAAATATGGCATCCCTACTGCCGGGTTTCAGGTGTTCGATGAGTACGACGCAGCGCTCTCCCATGTGAAAAAGGTGGCGCTCCCGGTCGTGCTAAAGGCAGACGGCCTTGCGGCGGGTAAGGGTGTTTTTGTGTGCAAGGACCGGGGCGACGCGATTGCAGCACTGGACTCGATCATGAAAACCCGAGCTTTCGGGGACGCGGGCAACCGGGTGGTAGTGGAGGAGTGCCTGGAAGGGGAAGAAGCCTCGTTTATTGCTCTCACCGACGGCAAGCACGTCCTTCCTCTTGCCAGCTCACAGGACCACAAGCCCATCTACGACAATGATCGCGGGCCCAACACGGGTGGTATGGGCGCCTATTCTCCCGCGCCCGTCGTGAGTCCTGAAGTTCACAACCGCATCATGAACCAGGTGATGGTACCCACGGTGCAAGCCCTCGAAAAAGAGGGTGCCCCGTACGTGGGGTTTCTTTACGCAGGGCTCATGATCCGGGACGGCGCCCCGTCGGTTCTGGAATTCAACGTACGCATGGGGGACCCGGAAGCGCAGCCGCTGCTCTTCCGCATGAAGAGCGATATGGTCCCGCTCATTACCGCAGCGCTCGGCGGCCGGTTGAGCGACGCAGAGATTGAATGGTACCCTGAAGACGCAGTCTGTGTGGTCATGGCCTCGGCAGGATATCCTGGCTCGTACGAAAAGGGAAAGCCGATCTCTGGGATTGTGGACGCCGAACGATCGGAAGGCGTGAAAGTCTTCCACGCTGGGACGGCACGAGGACCTGGGGGCATCGTCACCAGTGGAGGCCGCGTGCTTGGTGTCACGGCAAAGGCGCTGGGAATCGGTCAGGCCATAGATAAAGCGTACGGAGCGGTCAAGAAAATCCGGTGGGAAGGAGCGTACTACCGCACGGACATCGGGAGAAAAGCCCTGAATAGAGCGGGCTGATCCCCGCGAAGACGACGGACGGTGCGTTTTCTCTCTCAATCAACGGACGAAACGCCCATTCTACCGATTTGCCCAGCGATGGTGGGGATTCGGAGGCCCAGGCCCCTCTCAGTCGCAATGCAGAGGGCGACCGCCGGTCGCCCCTACGCCTGGACTCTCGCACAGATTTCTTGTAGCGCCGGCGTCTCGCCGGTACTCTTGCCATGAAGAAAGGGCGGGTTTGAAACCCGCCCTCGCCCCCATTTCTGACCCGTGCCGCCACAATCGGATTTGCCCCCTTGGGAGGAATACGGCACTGCATTTATGAAATCGAGTACTTAGTGGTCCATATCGCAAATACGCCAACATATCTGCGCCACTGTGTACTTGGTCAGCGCATCCGTTCGGACTGTAGGGGCGGGCCTTGTGCCTGGCCTGGGCACCCACAAGGGGTGCCCCTACATAGCGATCCGTTCTTGCCATGCACCTTCTCAAACTCGGTGGCAGAATATGTAACAGCACTTATGAAATCGAGTGCTTAGCCTCTCTCCTCTCCAAGCTCCTCGAAATCTTCGATGAACGAACGCACAAGGTTCATGGAGCTAAAATGGCCCAATGTGATGCAGGTGAGGACAGGGTCAGCGCCGAAGGTGCGTGCGATTCGCCGCATGCTCCACCCCTTTTCATGCATGGCCTTGACTTTTTGCCCCATTTCTTCGAGGTAGGCGATTTTTTTTCTCAACTCTTTCGTCGCCCCATCGCGCACCGTGCCACTACCGGGAAATAGAATTGCAGGTTCGAGCGCGACGAGCTTCTTCAAGGAAGATACGATACCCCATATGTTGTAATCGGCTCTCAACGAACGGTCCTGCCCTCCCACGTACGTGTCGCCCGCGAACAGCCAGCCTTGCGAGGGCTCGAAAAGACAGATGTGATCGGGGCTGTGCCCGGGAGTGTGAATCATGCGAAAGCGATAATGCTCTGTCTCGACGATGTGGGGGATGACTGCGGGGCTGCAGGGATGCGGGCGGCCCCATAACACCCGCTGATACGGGTGCAGACGGTTTAGAGAGGGGTCCTCCAGCACAGGAAGCGCTTGTCGATGGGCCAGGACTGGGACGCCTCGTCCGGCCTGCAATGATGCGTTTGCCCCGACGTGATCCTCGTGACTGTGGGTGTTGACAATGCACTGCAAAGGGAGGCCCTCGAGTGCTTTCACGATCTCTTCTGCGGTGTAGAAACACCCGCTGTCAATCAGCAAGCCATCTACCCAGTAGGCCGCGGTGAAGTACCAGCCTTTGCCAAAAAGTCCTCGCGCAAGGCGGACCGTTCGGACCTTGCCTATGTCTTCGACTTGAATCATCAGGGACTTTTGGTACCTCAGAGCGATCTCGGCCGCTCCTGCTGACAGCATGCAGCGTGCCGCAGTCTCCGATCAGGATCCAACCGCTCGCAATTGATACACTGCTCTTGATTTCGCGACGACTTCTCCGAATTCGTCTTTCACTTCTCCTTCGAGAAAGAAATCTGATTTTCCCTTTTCGTCTACTTCTGCCTGGACTCGATCCACCTCCTCCTGTGACATTGTGAGCTCGATGGTGACGTCGGTCTTGGCCAGCCGAAGGAACTGAATGGTCATTTCCTTCACGATCGGATAGTACTTGGCAGGATCGAAGGTGGTGAGGTAGAGCGCTCCCACGGGAACCTCCGCGACAGTGAAGAGAGCGCCGGCGTACATGGTGCCGATATGATTTTCGTTCCCTTTGAGGGGTGCCGTGAGCTTCACGTGACGAGGCTCGAGAACGAGGGCCTTGATCCCGGCTCGTTCTACGAACTTCACCGTGGTTTCAAGGACGTGTTTCATCGCTTCAACGGTCATGGTCATTGACAAGTCTCCCCAAGAATTAGCACGCAACAGCGTTGCTTAGAGATTACCCCGCCGGCAGAGCTGACGACTGCGGGCAATAATGGAATCGCGGGCTTGCCTCAAATCGAAACGATACTTCTCTACAATCCCATGAATTTAGCTGCTATTCCTTTCATGATCTCATTCGTTCCGGCGAAGATCTGCATAACTCGCATGTCGCGCCAGGCTCGAGCTATGGGATATTCCTCACAATACCCGTAGCCTCCGTGAAGTTGCAGGCACCCGTCAGCCACTCGCATAGCCATCTCAGTTAACCAATACTTGCCCATGGAGACCTCGACCACTATATTTTTGCCATCCATGTGATCCGAAATGAGCTTATCGAGAAAAGCGCGGCCGATCTTCACTTCCGTGGCCATCTCCACAATCTTGAATTGAGTATTCTGAAACTTGGAAATGGGGCGACCGAACGCGATCCGCTCCTTGCAATACCGGATAGTCTGCTCCAGCATGTGCTCTGCCGCAGGGACCGCGGTGACGCATACCATGAGGCGCTCCTGCTGCAGCTTCTCCATGAGCATAAGGAATCCGCTTCCCTTCTGGCCGAGACGATGGGCTTTCGGCAAACGGCAATCGAGGAAGAACAGCTCGGCCGTGTCTTGACTGTGCCAGCCTATCTTCTTGATTTTCTTTCCCTTCTGAAATCCCGGTGTGCCAGCTTCCACGAGGTAAAGGTCCAGAGCCATATGGGGATTTTCCACCTTTGGGTCGCGCGCGGCAACAACCACGAGGTCCGAAATAATGCCATTGCTGATGAAAGTCTTCTGCCCATTAATAATAACGTCGTTTCCATCTTCTACCGCGGTCGTACGTATGGAAGCCAGGTCGCTGCCCGTATTGGGCTCGGTCATGGCTATGGCGGTGATGATGTCGCCCGACACGCACCCGGGAAGGTACTTCCGTTTCAGCTCCTCCGAGGCATACGAGACTATGTACGGAACCACGACATCACTGTGAAGAGGGGCGGCCAACCCAGCATGATTTGTGCGACAAAGCTCTTCCACGAGAATGACGGAGTACAAGAAATCGGCTCCAAGACCGCCGTACTCCTCTGGAACACTCATTGCAAGAAACCCCTCATCACCCATCCTTTTCCAAACGGCTCGGGGTACGATCCCGTCTTCTTCCCATTGGTCCACGTACGGGATGACCTCTCGCTCAAAAAACTTTCTTATCGCTTGTCGGAAAATTGCGTGCTCTTCCGTGTACCTGATGATCTCCATGGCAGACCCTCATAGCTCCGTGAATGATGCCGGCCGCTGAAGCGGTTTTCAGGATCGATACCGAGGTACGGCCTTTCCCCAACGGCAAACGGCTCGGCCGCGGTTCGATGCGACGGCAAGTCGGTAAGTCTTGCGGTCGCGGAGAGGAGCGAACCACGACCGGCTACGTGTATTTCCCAATGATCGCTATGCAGCACACATTCATAAACGGCACGCCACCAAGGTTGTGGGTCAGCCCGAACCTCGGATTCTCAATCTGGCGCTCGCCGGCTCTACCGTGAAGCTGGAGGTACATCTCGTAGAGCATACGCAAACCGGAAGCGCCGATGGGATGGCCGAAGCACTTCAATCCTCCGTCGACCTGTGCGGGGATTGTTCCGTCTCGATCGTAGAATCCGTCCATTACATCGTACACGGCCCTGCCTCGTTGGGAAATGTGCAGGTCCTCGTATGTGACGAGCTCGGTTATTGAGAAACAATCGTGGAGCTCCATCATGCTGATTTCAGAACGAGGATCGGAAATGCCCGCCTCTTCATACGCTTTTACACTACACCGAGCCGTGGTCATGAAATGATCTCCGTCCCACTCGTTGTACCCCATTTCCTCGCCGCTGCTCAGGGCTAGCTGAAGTGCCTTCACTGTGACGAAGTTCTTGTATCCCATGTCCTTGGCCTTTTCCACTGTGGTGACGATCGCGCATGCCGCGCCGTCACTGACTCCGCAGCAGTCAAAGAGACCCAGCGGATGCGCGATGATAGGAGCTGACATCACCTGATCTATGGAAACGGACTTTCGAAGGTGAGCCTTCGGATTGAGCGCTCCGTTTGCATGACTCTTCACGGACACATGCGCTATGGCCCGCTTGAGCTCCTTGTCCGGAATTCTATGCTTCGCAGCGTATGCTGTGGCGAGCTGAGCAAAAGCCCCAGGCGCGGTCACATTGGGCCACCAGAGCCATGCAAGAGATCCCCAGTTCGAGCCGGGATTGGGCAGGCCCCCGTACCCGGTGTCTTTTAGCTTCTCCACACCCATTGCCAAACAGATGTCGTACGCTCCAGAG
>CAYZET010000396.1:0-2912 GCA_964477215.1 uncultured Syntrophaceae bacterium
GGCGAGCTCATCCTTGCTTAGAACCGCTTCCTTCAAGGATGCCTGGACAGGCAGGGCAAAGTCTGGCTTCTGCAGGCCCAAGCCACCGAGATGCTCTCCGATGGCGGACGCTATCAGACTCTTGATATCGGCTTTCCCGAGAACCTCTGTCAGAGCAGCCTGGACACCGTGAGCTGGTGGAAGCTCCGAAACTGTAGGTGCCGGCGCGACGGGCGGTTCATGCTTCTTCTCTGCAACGGTAGGCTGAGGCTTTGCCGGGGCTTCCGTCCCGACAATGGGAGCAGATGGTTCGACTGCCCGGGGTTGGATCGGCTCCTCAGGAAATTCCTCACCCTTTTCTTCCAAGGTGATCTCATCAAGAGAGATATCCTCGGTGACCTCCAAGACGGGTTCTTCCTCCCCGTAGTCTCCAAAGACCTCTTCCGGAGGACCTTCTGCCTCGAGGGTAATCTCCTCCAGAGGGATTTCGCCCGCGGCCGGCGCCGGCTCTGTTTTCATCTCGCCAAGATCAACATCATCGAGCGTGATCTCTGGCTGCTCCTTGAGGTCTCGAGTCTTCTCATCTGGGAATTTCTCTGTGGGGAATTCCTCCGTCGGCAGTTCCTCACCGAAGAACTCCTGGGTGGTCATTTCTTCTTCCTCGACTTCATCGAGGGAGAGCTCGCCGTAATCTTCCTCCTCATAAGGCCCGGTGATATCCAGCGGTGTCTCCAGGTCAAGAGAGGTTTCTTCGGTCTCATCAAGATCGATGCTACCCAGGTCATCCTGGGCCATCTGCTCCATCTCGTCTTTTTCGATCGGTTCTGTCTCGTCGAGATCGAATGCCCTGCGACCACTATCTTCCGGCTGGATCTCTTCCAATTGCTCGAATTCCACCGACCTGATTTCCGTGTCATCCTCCAGGTCGATGATGTCGCCGTCCAGGGGCAAGTCAGCGGCGGCGTCGGCTCCGAGGGAATCGTCGTCCAGCTCCAGATCTTTGGATGTCAGGACGCTGGAAGGCTCTTGCACTTCCAGAATCTCCCCAATTGCCGTGTCATCCAGGTCAATGGTTCCCGTATCCGCCCTGTCTTCGCTGAATTCTTCTTCCAGGTCGGAATCCAACTCCAAATCAATCTCCGAGACATCCATCTCCACAGTAACGGAATCTCGACGCGCGGCCTCGGGCACTTTCATTTCCCGTGTGGAGGAGAAATCCGGGAGAGGGGCTTCTTCGTTAATGTCTTCCATCTACAGTTGCTCTGACATCTCGTCCCAGAGCTCCAGGTCCGCGGTCTCCGAGTCAGAAGCGAGGTCTATTTCCACTGAGCGCTCGGCTGCCTCGAGATCGATCTCGACAGACTCGGCTGCTACCTCTTCGTCCACGTCCTCACCGAGCGACTCAAGCTCGAAATCCATATCCGCGGCTTCCGATTCCAGCTCGAAATCCAATTCTTGCTCATCCGGTGCCAGGTCGATCTCCACCGATTGCTCCTCTGCCTCGATTGCAGGCCGGGGAGCCGGGCCGAAATCAGTGGGGACGTCAGCCACCAATTCGATGGTGGGCTCAAACGCTGTAGACTCGTCGAGATCGTCGTCAAGACCCATGTCTTCCAGGTTAAGGCGGACCGTATCTTCGTAGGTCTCCGCGCCCGTCATGTCCCCGTGGTCGAGCTCTGCCACCAGCGTGCCCGTATCGATCTCTACGGTGTCCCCCACCTCAGTGGAGGGCTCTTCTCCGTTGAGCGCTATATTGGACATGGCGAGCAATTCCTCAGTCATGTCGCCGGAGTCATCGTCAGCGAAATCAATGAGAATTTCTTCGTTCTCATCATGTACCGTGGTGGTCGTGGAAAGCCCGAGAAGTGACTGCACCGCCTGCTTCAGATGGGAACCGTCGATCGGTTTGGAAAGGTAGCCATCCGCGCCGGCCTCTCTCGCCTCCGCGGAAGACGGTCCTCCAGGGTCCCCAGTCACGAGAATGACAGGGATGTCCCCGTAATCCCGAGAGCTCTTGATCCCTTTCACCACCTGATGAACCGCGTGCCACCCCGGAGAATCCTGGAGAACGGTATTTAGGATGATAAGATCTGGCTTTTCAGCCTTTATCTGTTTCTTGAGCTCACTGGAAGAGGACACGCCCACGAATATATTATCTGCAGCCAGGGACTGAGCGACAGCTTCCCGGCTCTGAGGGTCCTTGTCGGCCACGACGATCCGGTAGGACATGGCGACCTCACGAGTTTTCTTTGAAAATACAACAAATTCAAGCCACATGTCAAGTTGTTTGAAAATGAACGTTGAGAACTTGCCACGGAGTTTCCCCCGAAAGGAACAAAATACCTCATCATCTGTCTATCTTTTTTACATTAATCCTTAAGGATCAGTAGGATATTGCGTGAATCTGCCTTCACGTTGATCCTGCCTGCTGAAAGGATCTCGGCCTTCCCGTGTGAACACGGTACCTTGGACTCTCAGTGTCCGATGAGGTACACTCCCTTGCGAGTGGGGGGAGTCGACTCTGATGATTCAGAGGCTTTTAGAGCCGAAATGTTCACCGGGATTCGTAGCAGGTACCGGCTCGTTGCCGCGGCAATTGTGTCTCATAAGCGACCGCACACTCTTGAGCCAAAATTCTGTGGCGCGCAGCCGGTGCGCGCAGCCACCAGAAACGAGAGGGGCAGCAGAGAATTATCCGGGAAGCATAACCACGACATGATGGTATTGGCTTAACTATGGGTATTTAAAGTACAACTTGACTTACTGGTCGTTATGGTCTAAGGAATCCCTGTTTGGAGAGAAAGGAGAAGTCCTTCATGGTTGAAGCTCTTTCATCCGCTATGCCCGCGCAAGCCCTGGCTGACCACAGCCTTTGGTCCATAGTGCTCGGTGCTGGATACGTGGTCAAAGGGGTCATGGTAATACTCCTGACC
>CAYZET010000396.1:2922-5376 GCA_964477215.1 uncultured Syntrophaceae bacterium
TTCTCGGTTGTCTGCTGGGGAATTATTCTCACGAAAGCGATCACTCTTTCTCGGGCACGCAAGGACACCCAGCTCTTCTTCGACGCATTTCGGGAGTCCCGAAAGTTCTCGGTTCTTTACGCGGAGGCCAAACAATTCACCTTCAGTCCGCTGGCCCATGTCTTTAAGGCTGGTTATGCGGAGTTGAGCAGGCTGTCGCGCATCCAATCCACCGCACAGAAGAACGCAGATGATTCGCCCCAAGAGATGGAATACGAGCGAACCGCAATGGATAACATCGTTCGGTCGCTTCAGCAGGCGGTTACGGCTGAACGAGCGCGTTTGGAGCGAGGCGTTAACTTTCTAGCGACGACCGGTTCTTCCGCTCCATTCATCGGCCTGTTTGGGACCGTCTGGGGCATCATGGAATCCTTCCGGCAGATAGGCGTCATGAAAAGCGCTTCTCTCGCAGTTGTGGCCCCCGGCATAGCGGAAGCCCTCATCGCTACCGCAGCGGGCCTGGCTGCGGCTATTCCCGCCGTGATCTTCTACAACTATTTCCTTGGACGGATTAACTCTATTTCCACTGAAATGGACAATTTTTCTTCCGAGCTCGTTAACATCATCGAGCGGATCTATTGGAAGCGGAAATAGCGTGAGTCGAAGACAGTCTGGATAGTCTGACAACGAGAGGAACAGGACATGGCGTTTCATATGAGCACCCAGAGAAGAGCGGCGATGTCGGAGATCAACGTGACTCCGCTTGTGGACGTGATGCTGGTGCTACTGATCATCTTTATGGTAACCGCTCCGATGATGCAGGAAGGGATCTCGGTAGAGCTTCCTCAGGCACAGGGAAAACCGATAACCAAAGAGCAGGTGAAGGAAGAAATTGTAATCTCCGTTTCCGGGCCGGGGAACATCTTCGTTAACGATTCCGCAGTAGAGGAAAGCGAGCTGGGGCAGAAAGTCCTCGATGCAATGAAGAAGGAGACCGCGGGAGACGTGTATCTCAGGGCGGACAAGACCGTTCCCTATGGAACAGTGGTGCGGATCATGGCTACCCTGAAGAATGCGGGAGTGAATAATCTGGGCATGATAACGACACCGGTGGAGTCCGCCCCTGAGAAGTGATGACTGGTATTCTCCACAAGCCGAACCCTGCTGTCTCACCAAAGATGCTCGTCGCGTCCGCGATGCTGCACGGCATCCTGCTTGCCGCTGGGGCGGTCTACTCTGTCTGGCTCTTGAGTCCTGCTTCTCCGCCTGAGCCGGTCATCACCCAGGTGAAGCTGGTCGAGCACTCGGTCGGATTCCCCCAGGTGGAAAAAGTCGAGCCCTACGCATCTCTTCCCTCCGAGCCGCAGAGCTCAGACCTCGAGGAAATAGCCGTCGTAGCGGAACCCGAAGCTGCTCCCAGAGAGAGGGTGGAGGTTAAGGCGTTGAAATCCCGATCACCGGAGCTAATACCGGTCCAGAAATCGAAGCGTCGTCCCAAGAGGGTCGAACAGCAGGACAAGGAGATACCGGCGCCGGAGAGTCCCAGGAAAAAGGAGAATCCTGAATCTTACTTGCGGGAACGGCTCGCTCAAATACGCGAGCAATTGTCAAAGAAAGGGCGAATAGCGACCCCAGCCCAGGCCGGCTCCGGAAACCGTACAGGGTCGCAACAAGGCCAATTCAACGAGGAATTGGCTCGATGGCTCAAAGAAGTGAGGGAACGGGTGAACTCCCATTGGTCTGTCTTCGAGAATATCTCAGTCCGCGAGGACACGGTCATTGGAGTGAAGATCGCCGACGACGGCCGATTGATAGACGCTACCGTAGACAAGAGCTCAGGCAACAGGACGTTCGATCTTTCCGCTGAACGGGCCGTAAGGCAGGCTGCTCCGTTTCCTTCCTTACCCCAGCAGCTCCGGGATCAGATTCTCAAGGCCGGTGGACTGGCCCTCAGATTTACCTCATCCGGGATGCAATGACAGGACAACCCATGTCTTTCGCTGCTCATTCGGGGCCGAGCGACCGGACCGGCCTGCTGCGCACGGCCCCTGGATTTCGGCCGTCTACACAGAAGTCCGCTTCCACTGTGGAAAAGGACTACTTCCGGCAACGTCGAGCTCATTGCGGCCACAGAGCCACCAGAGGTGCCTGGTGGAGCCGGAGAAGCAAACGAGTTTTCACCCTTTTCCTGTCCTGCGTTGCGCTAGCTCTCTGCGTTTCAGTCCCTGAATCAGCCGTGGGCAAACTCATCATCGACCTCCGTAATCCGAACAGGGGCAAGATGCCCATAGCGATCCCCGATTTTGTCGCGGGCAGCTCTGGCGCTATCTCCGGCAACGCTCTGGCAGACGTTCTCCGAAATGACCTGTATCTGAGCGGCCTGTTCCACGTGGTACAGGCCCCGTTGGATAACAGCACTCCTATTGATCGCCCTGATTTCGACCGCTGGGCCCAAGCTGGTGTACATGCGGTTGT
>CAYZET010000397.1:0-987 GCA_964477215.1 uncultured Syntrophaceae bacterium
TCTTGATTGCGCTCTCAATGATCCTTGTGCCTCTCGTCTCGATTGGAGCGGAGACTGCAACACTTCCCAACGGTGCCAAGCTGGACCTCTCGGCCAAGTGCCCCGTCTGCAATATGGAAGTGCGGTCGAGCACACTTGGCCCTGCGGCCGTCGTGTTCAAAGCAGGCACGGTGGTTGGCTTCGACAGTACGGGCGATATGTTCCGCTATCTGCTTGATCCGAAGAAACATGGATTTCAGCAGGAGAACGTTGACCACGTCTATGTCACCCAGTATGGAACCAAGAATTTCATCGATGCGAAGCAGGCGGTGTATGTGGTGGGGAGCGATGTGAAAGGCTCTATGGGGCCGGAAGTGGTCCCCTTTGCCGAGAAGGACGAAGCGGAGAAGTTCATGGCGGCGCATCACGGAAAAAAAGTTGTCCCCTTCGGAAAGGTCGGGTTAAGTGACTTGAAACCGAAAAAGGGGTTGCTCAAGATGGAGCACGGCCACTGAGAGATCGTTTCACAATTAGACAATAGACCTCGGAATCCCTGTTGTGGGTCGGTTCGTGAAAGACGTCGAATGCGCGTTCGTGATCCTCAGGTGCGATTTCTTGACTTGAAATTGAGCCGTGGATAGAATTTGTTGCATTTCCTTGATGAACGTCTTCAGGATTGCTCATCGAGACCTCGCAGCAGAGGGCGCCTCCGGTCCGGCCAAGTCCGTGGAGGACGCGGTTGGAGGAGAGCGGAGCTGCGTGCGGGGATCTGTGGGCATGCGTTGGGTACAGCTCCCAAAGCCACGGAGCGTGCAATGCCGGGAACGAAGTACCTCCGAGGTCTCTTTTCCCCCCAGCCTGGCCTGAGCCTGCGAACCAAGCTCATAGTGCTTCTCGTCCTCGTGATGGTGATCCCTCTCCTTGTGTCTGCATGGATCGCCCGTCATAATGCTCACTTGACTGGCGAGAGAGTTGGCAAGCAGACTTCAATGATGACCCATGAGATGC
>CAYZET010000397.1:997-5369 GCA_964477215.1 uncultured Syntrophaceae bacterium
ATGCGCGAGTCGGTGGCGACGGTCGGAACTCGCACCATAAACGATGCCATTCAAGCGCTCGAATTGCTTTCAAGGGAGAAGATCGAACGCTTGTCAACCGATATTGCTCGAGAAATCGCTGCCTTCTTGCACGATCGGGACGACGACGTTCGCTTGGTTGCGACTCTCCCCTTGACGGAGACATCCTTTCGGCGCTTCCTCTCCAGCCGCACCCGCGAAGTGATGGATCACGGTCCCTGGGAGTTGGCTCCGGACAAGCGGTCCTGGGCTCCGACGCGAGTAATCATAGAACCCCCCGAGGAGGTCAGCCCCACACTTCGCGAAAACCAAATGGGATTTCACTATCGACCGCCTGAAACGCACGGCATGCGAAGCAGGCGCCCCCTGTACCTGGAAATGACGTTCGTGGACCTGGAAGGCCAGGAACGACTCAAGGTGACCACGACCTCTCTCCTTCCGGCAGGGCTTCACGATGTCTCTCGACCTGAAAACACCTATTGCAAAGCGGAGACGTATTTCCAAGAACTACCCACGCTGGAGGATCGAGAGATTTACGTGTCGAGCGTCATCGGTCCGTACGTTTCGTCACGAATTATCGGCCCTTATCTGCCCGAGCGGGTGGCCTCCAGCGGCGTTCCCTACGAGCCCGAAAAATCAGGATATGCAGGAAAGGAGAACCCTGTCGGTCAGCGTTTCAGAGGATTGATCAGATGGGCCAAACCGGTGGTGCGGGAGGGGCGCAGAATCGGGTATGTCACGCTGGCATTGGATCACACGCATCTGATGAATTTTACGGATTACCTGGTACCTACGGAAGAGCGGTACTCCTCGATCCCAGATGCCGGTACGGGCAATTACGCGTTCCTGGCAGACTACCGAGGCAGAGTCGTCGCCCATCCAAGACAATATCACATCATGGGTTATGACCCAGCCACGGGGGAGCCAGTGCCTCCCTGGTTGGACGAGGAAACGTATGCCAAATGGAAAGAAAGCGGCAAGGCGTTCAGTGAATTTGCGAAGGAATTCCCTGAATATGACAACCCGTCTCGCCACAAGAGGGCTTCGTTGGAGCAGGTTAGAGAGGGACAAACGGGGATTGATTATCGGTATCTCAATTTTGCCCCGCAATGTCTAGGATTTCAGACCATAACGGAATACGGGGGGTCGGGTTCGTTTCACCTCTACTGGAGCGGTTTGTGGAAATTGAACGCGACAGCGACGATTCCGTACTACACGGGACAATACGGATCCCAGCGCCGTGGATTCGGTCACGTGGGAATAACCGCGAACATAGAAGAATTTTACAAACCCGCCCTGGAGACAAAAAAATTTATCGATCGATTCATTGCTGAACGTGATGCGCATCTTGCCCAGCAACAGGTAGATCTCCAGCGAACCATTTCCGACAACATCGCACGCAGCATGACGAGTCTCGGCGAATCTACAGCAGCGATGGTCACGCTGGTAATCGGACTGGCCGCCTGGATTGCATCGGTATTGCGCAATCGTGTGGCAGTAGTCATTCAAGGAGTCCGTGACTTTCAGGATGGTAAGCTGAAGCATCGACTCCCAATCAAGAGCGGAGACGAGCTCGGGCAACTGGCCACAGCCTTCAACCAGATGGCTCAGCGCATTGAAAGCTCTTACGAAAAGCTGAGCAGGAGTGAGCAGCGATTCAGGGCCATATTCAACCAGACTTTTCAGATCGCCGGCTTTCTGACTCCTCAAGGGATCGTGTTGGCGGCTAACACGGCTATGCAAGAGTTCCTTGGGGCAACGGAATCCGAGCTGATTGACAAGGCATGCTGGACGCTTCCCAAATGGGGTGATTCTCCCGAGCTCCAACGCAGGATCTCGGAGTCAGTGCAGGAAGCCGCTGACGGACGTTTCCTCCGTTTTGAGGCAACCAGCTTGTGCTCGGACGGAGACGCCCGCGTACTCGACTTCTCCTTGAAACCGTTCAAGGACGACGAAGGCCTCGTTGTGAACCTAGTGCTGGAAGCCCGTGACATCACGGACCTGAAAAAGGCCGAACATGAGCTGAGGAGGCACCGAGATCAGCTCGAAGTCTTTGTTCACGAGCGGACTCGAGAGCTGACTTTAGCAAACGAAAAACTGCAGAGCGAAATTCGCGAACGCAAACAGGCTGAGTACAAGGTGCGTGCTGAAAGGGACAGGGCCCAACGGTATCTAGACATCGCTGGGGCAATCATTGTGCTGATTGATTCTCGTCAGAGAACCGGTCTTATCAACAAGAAAGGGTGCGAAATCCTGGGCTACAGTGAAAGGGAGCTCATCGGAGCAGACTGGTTTGACACGGTCGCGCCGGAAGAGGATAGGGAAGCCTACAGGGCCCTCTTCGCTGCATTGCTCTCAAGAGGGAGCGGGTCTGTCGAATACGTGGAGAAAACGGTTCTGACCAAGGATGGGCAACCGTTGATCATCGCGTGGCAGATCTCGGTCTTGACCGATATGAATGGAAAACCGGTTGGCACACTGAGCTCGGGCGTTGACATCACACAAAGGAAAAAGACGGAAGAGGAGTTGCGCCGGGCACGAGATGCGGCTGAGGTAGCGAATCGAACGAAGAGTGCGTTCCTGGCAAACATTTCGCACGAAATCCGGACACCACTCAACGCTATCCTGGGTTTTTGCCAACTGATGCTGCGCGATTGCTCGGTCGCGTTCCAGCACCGGGAAAGCATAGAGAAAATCAATCGAAGCGGAGAGCACCTCCTGGCACTCATCAACGAAGTCCTCGAGATGTCAAAGATTGAATCGGGGTGCGCTTCGCTAAGCCTGGCGAATTTTGATCTATATCGTCTGTTGGAAGACTTGGAGATGATGTTTCGTGTTCGGACCGAGACAAAGGGCCTTCAGTTCGAAGTGAGCACGTCCGAAAATCTGGTCAGGCACGTGGTTGGAGACCAGAGCAAAATTCGTCAGGTTCTCATCAATTTGCTGGGAAATGCAGTAAAATTCACGGATCAGGGGGGTGTGCTCCTGCGCGTGTTTTCAGAAAACGACAAAGCGGAGAAGCCTCACGACAAGGTGGGCCCCTGTCACAGTAATGGAACGATTTGGTTGATCATGGAAGTGAAGGACACCGGAATAGGGATTAGGGATGAAGACAAGGAAAAGGTGTTCCAGCCCTTTGAACAGCTCGGGTCGACAGCGAACGCAGACGGGGGCACAGGGCTCGGTTTGGCCATTTGTCGCGAATTCTTGAGAATCATGGGAGGAACGATTTCGCTCACCAGTCGTATAGGCCAGGGCAGCGTTTTTCGGGTCGAGATCCCAGTCGAACGCGGAACCCAACAAGCCTGCGATTCGAAGGAACCGACGAGGCGGGTGATCGGGCTGCAACCAGGACAGCCACGGTACCGCATACTTGTGGTAGACGACATCCAGACCAACCGCGAAATATTGTCCAGTATGCTTCTCTCAGTCGGTTTGGATGTCCGGACCGCTCATAATGGGAAGCAGGCCGTTGCAGTGTTTGATCAGTGGCACCCAAACGCGATACTCATGGACATGAAGATGCCGGTGATGGATGGCCGTCAGGCAACGAAAGAGATCAAATCCCGTCCGGATGGAGAGCATACGGTAGTGATCGCCGTGAGCGCCGGAGCGTGGGAAGAAGAGCGGAAGACGGTCTTGGCCGACGGGCCGGACGATTTCATCCGAAAGCCGTTCCGGGAGGAAGATGTCTTCAACCTCCTTGGTACGCATCTCGGTTTGGAATACGTATACCAGCAAGATGACTGGCAAGCGACAAGTGTGGTGGCTCCGATGAGGAATGGTCAGACACTTGAGCTGACTGAGCTGATAAACATTCCATCGGCACTGCTCAACGAGATCCAGGAAGCAGCCGAAAGACTCGACGTTGACCACCTGCGTGAACTGTTGCACGATGTTCGGAAACTGAACCCATTTCTAGCAGAAGGACTGGCCAATCTCCTGAAGCAATACGATTTCGAGTCACTGATGGATGCACTTCAGAGCCGGAAGGAGCGTATGTGAACGGCCCACCGCAGCGACAAGCGAGTATTCTCATAGTTGACGACAAGCCTGCCAACCTCGACGTGCTGTCCGAAATGCTCAGACGTTGCGGTCACAAAGTGCGTCCTGCGACCAGCGGCAAGCTCGCGTTGAAGGCCGCGAGAAAACAGCCGCCGGACCTGATATTGCTGGATATACGGATGCCTCGCATGGATGGGTACGAGGTCTGCCGTGTGCTCAAGGCCGACCCCAACCTGAAGAACATTCCCGTAATCTTTATCAGCGCTCTCTCCCAGCCGTTCGACAAAGTGACCGCATTTAAGTGCGGAGGAGTGGACTACATCAGCAAGCCCTTTCAGGTGGGTGAGGT
>CAYZET010000398.1:0-5325 GCA_964477215.1 uncultured Syntrophaceae bacterium
GGACCCCGGAACCCCGGCGTAAGCAGGAGTCCATAACGTGTTGGAAAGACTGGATTTCGGCCTTCGCCGGAATGACGAAGAATTGGCCGTTCCACTTCTAACTTAACGCGCATGCCCAAAGGGAGAGGGCTCTGTCATTCCGGGCGGTTGCAAGTCCCCTCTCCCTTCGGGAGAGGGCTAGGGTGAGGGTGCAAAAAAAAGCGTGCCACGATCTTAACATTTGCCGCAATTCCGAGACAGTTTCTCCGGTCCCACTCTTCTACAGTCCTCGGATAAATGTCCTCCACACATGGGGCTCGTACAAAACCTTTGGCAACTGATATAACGGTATTTGATCCTATTCAGCGCATCCGCAGGCTCTGAGAACTGAACTACGCTGTCTAGACACAACACTCAATGGACCGCACTACATGGCTTTTCGACTCGTACGGCGCACACCTTGAATTCGGGGATCTTACATATTGGGTCCAACGCAGGGTTTGTCAGTACATTGGCGTTTGCCTCCATGAAGTGAAAACTCATGAATACAACCCCAGGCTCGACAGCGTCGGTCACGGCAACTCTGCTCGTAACTTCACCCCGGCGAGAGATGAACCTTGCCATATCGTTGTGCCGTATTCCGAGCCTGTCCGCGTCCACCGGGTTCATTTCAGCCATTCCTTCCGGCATTTCGTTGTGCAGAGAAGAAGAGTTCCTCGTCATAGTTCCCGTGTGATAGTGAGGAAAGCACCTGCCCGTGGTAAGCTGGAAGGGATATTCCTCGTCCGGCAATTCTGCAGGGGCTCTGTATTCGATGGCACGAAAGAGGCCTTTGCCCCTGGTGAACTTTTCTTTGTGCAAGATAGGAGTTCCTGGATGGTCCTTTGAAGGGCAAGGCCATGGGATAGGACCGTTTTCAAGGCGCGCGTAATCCAGACCCGCATATGACGGAGTGAGCGCTGCCATTTCATCGAAGATTTCGCTCGGGCTCCTGTACTGCATCGGAATGCCGAGACGATTGCCAATTTCGCAGAGTATCTCCCAGTCGGGCCTGGATTCACCTGGAGGATCCACGGATTTGCGAACCCGCAATACACTTCTCTCCGTGTTGGTAAACGTGCCGTCCTTTTCCGCGAAACAGGCTGCAGGCAGCACCACGTGGGCGAGCTTCGCGGTATCTGTCAAGAAAATGTCTATCACGGCAAGTAACTCCGCGAATTGTAGCGCGTGGCGTACATGGTTGGTATCAGGGTCGCTACCCATCGGATTCTCCCCGAGGACAACCATCCCCTTGAGGGAACCATCCTCAAGTCCTCGCATCATCTCAACAATGGTCGGGCCAACCGTCTCGGAAAGCTCTATGTTCCAGGCTCCTTCGAACTTTTTCCTGATCGTTGGATCTGTCACTGGCTGATAGCCAGGATAGACGTTGGGAAGGGCACCCATGTCGCACGCGCCTTGAACGTTGTTCTGACCCCTCAAAGGATTGACTCCGGAGGAACGTTTGCCGATGTTTCCCGTAACCATGGCAAGATTGGCCAGTGATTGCACATTGTCCACGCCGTGAGAATGCTGGGTTATCCCCATGGAGTAGATGATGGAAGCGCGGTCAGCCTTCGCGTACGTTTCTGCTAACAGGACGATGTCCTCGCCACACACCCCCGTTATTTCGGCTACTCGCTCAGGGGGGTAGGCTTTGACGTGTTCCTTGAGGAGCTCAAATCCTTCCGTTCGTTCCGCAATGAACGTGTCGTCCTGAAGATTCTTCTCCAAGATGACGTGGATGATTCCATTGATGAGTGCCACATCCGACCCAAGTCTCTGCCTGACGTGGATATCGGCCACCGCGGCAATGGGAATCCCCCGAGGATCGGCCACGATAACCTTCGCGCCTTTGGTCTTAGCCCGGAAAATTCGATGAGCTACGAGGGGATGTGCTACGCTGGTATTGGACCCCGTGATGAATATGCAGTCCGAATCTTCGATTTCCGGTATCGAGTTCGTCATGGCTCCGCTGCCAAACACTGTCGCCAAGCCTGCTACCGTAGAAGAATGGCAAAGACGCGCGCAGTGGTCTACATTGTTCGTCTGGAAGCCGACCCGGCACAGTTTCTGGAAGAGGTAGTTTTCTTCGTTCGTGCATCTTGCGGAGCTCAAGAAGGCAAGGCTGTTCCCACCGTGCATCTCTTTGATTCCCTTCAGCCGCTCGACCATGAAACCCAGGGCTTCGTCCCATGAGACGGGCTTCAGTTCGCCATTCTTCTTGAGCAGCGGCCTAGTCAGACGGTGGGGACTATGAATGAACTCATGGGCATTCCATCCCTTGATGCAAAGCTTTCCCTGGTTTACCGGGTGGGTCTTTGATGGAAGTGTCCCCACAATCTTTCCGTTCAACACTTTCAGCAAAATGCCGCAACCGCAGCCACAGTACGGACATGTGGTTGGGATGAGCTTGAGGTCAGCGAGCTCTGGCGATCCATTACCGTTCATGAGAGAAAAACCTCCGATCAAGCACTTCGTGACGCAATGTGCACTTCGCCATTCCGTGTGCAGTTGAAATTAAGGAGCGTCAGCATTCGGGCTGTTCCCGTGTCGCGCGACTCGGCTGTTCCGTTGTTGCCGTAGAGGTGATGGGCCCAATTCCCTGACTTTTTCGGTGAAATCGGTAACTACTTTCGCAAACCGAGGACCCTCAGCGGATGAGACCCACTTGAGACAGAGTCTCTCAGGGTCGATTCCCATGAAGCCCAGCAACTTGTGCATGAACGCGATCCTCTTGACTGTCATGTAGTTTCCTGAGTTGTAGTGACAGTCCCCGATGTGGCACCCTCCAACAAAAACACCATCCGCCCCTTTCTGAAATGCCTTCAGAATCTGATGCGGCCCGACAGTTGCTGAGCACAGGGTGCGGATTGTCCGGATGTTAGGCGGATATTGAAGGCGACTGACGCCAGCCAAATCAGCGCCTCCATAAGAGCACCAGTTGCAGAGGAAGCCGATGATGATGGGCTCGAATACTCCTTCGGCCATTGATTTTCTCCTCGAAGCCTGTCGGCTCAACCTATATGTTGCGAAGTCGAAAGACCGGAAAAAACTCCAAGCAGCGATCGAATGCGATATCAAACGGCCACAGCTCGCCCGCAGGTCATCACCACCTCGGCTGCTCGGCCTGCAGCACTGCTTGCCTGAACCACGGACTCGGGGATATCCATGGGCCCTTGAGCGCAGCCACACGTAAATATCCCTGGAACGCTTGTGTCCAGCGGCCTGGTGGGGTGAGTCTTGATGAAATTGTCCTGATTCAGCTCAACGCCCAACAGCTCTGCCAGTCTGACGATTCCTTTAGGCGCGGAGCACGCGTTGGCTAAGACGACCATGTCGACAGTCATGCTGGCAACACGGCGCTGTTCCGTGTCTTCGTAGTACAATATTGGATTGAGCTCCGAGTCCTGGACGATTTCCGCCACCCTGCTGCGGATGTATTTCAACCCCCACACATGTTCCCCGCGTAGCTTGGTTTCCTCGAATCCTTTGCCTACGGTGCGCAAGTCCATGTAGAAAATGTACGATTCCGTCTCCCGGTCATGCTCTCTGGCCATTATGGCCTGCTTGATCGCATGCATGCAGCAGAAGCTCGAGCAATACTTGTGAAATCGAAAGTCCCGTGACCCTACGCACTGGACGAACCCCAGCCTCTTGATCCCATGGTATTTGTGGACGTGCTCTTCAAGGTGCTCTTGTTCCTGTTTCAGGGCTGCCAATTGGGCGGCATCTCCAGACTTCTCTGCCTTCTTTATCAGCTTGGACAGTTCCTCCAGACGCCGCTCGAACCGAATGGTAGAAGGCCGCATAAGATGCCCCTTGGTCGGACCGCTGGCATTGAGCAGCCTTTCCATTTCCATGGATGAGATGACATTGGGCAATCTGCCGTACCCGTATTCAGGGATCTGTGTGGCGTCGAAGAGCTCGTAACCCGTAGCAATGATCACCGCTGCAACGGAGAGCTCCTCGTCATACGATTTCTGATCGTAATCAATGGCCTTTGCCTGACAGACCTTTGCACAGACACCGCACTTTCCGCCCAGGAGCTGCTTACAATTCTGGGGATCGATGTTGTAAACGGACGGTATGCCCTGAGGATAATCCTTGTAAATTGCCTTCCGGTCGTTGAGACCGAAATTGAACTCATTCGGTACGCGGGTAGGACATTTCTCCGCGCAAGCGCCACAGGCTGTGCATTTCGTTGCGTCAACGTAACGGGCTCTCCGGTGCACTGTTACTCTGAAATCCCCTATGTGACCGGAAAATCCGACCACATCGCTGTAAGCCAACACATTGATATTCGGATGTCGACCGACTTCCACCAGCTTCGGCGACTGAATGCATATGGCGCAATCATTGGTGGGGAACGTCTTGTCCAGCATGGCCATTTTGCCTCCAATGCTGGGGTTTTTCTCCACGAGGTGCACACGAATTCCCATGTCACCTAGATCGAGAGCGGCCTGCATGCCCGCGATTCCGCCTCCGATTACGAGAACGTCTCTTGATGTCACTGGTCTCTCCCTCTCTGACCCGTCACGTGCCTGCGGCCTCAATCAACCCCATTGATGAGGAATCCCTCTTGGCAAGCGGACTCGGCCCTAGTTGTCGAACTTGTTCTGTGAGCTCGGTCATCACCTGGGCAAAGCGCGTGCCTTCGGAAGCCGAGATCCATTCCCTTCTGAATCGGCCGGCTTCGATGCCGAGAAGCTTGAGAATTTTCTCGACCTTCTCGATGGCTTTTAACGCTTTATAGTTGCCTTCGTAGTAATGGCAATCGCCAATGTGGCAACCAGTGATGAGAACCCCATCCGCCCCCTTCTCGAAGGCTTTCAGCACGTAGGATGGGGCTACCATACCGGAACACATGACGCGAATGAGCCGGATACCGGTCGGATATTGGAGCCGGCCGACCCCTGCGAGATCCGCGCCTCCGTAAGAGCACCAGTTGCACGCGAAAACGATGATCTTGGGTATGAAATCTGATTGCATGATGACGATCCTTATGGCCTCAATCGAGACATCCTATAGAGATCGAGGATTGATAGGTACATCCGATGGTTACAATATATCTCGCCAATGTTGATTCCTCCTCTGGCAGGCCACCCTTCCGCCTTGACTGACCATCGAGGGTTTCCACCGCGCCGGACGATCCGAGAACCGAATTTCTTTAAGTGTCCCGGCACCGGGCAGAAGCAATCTGCCCGACGATTGGGAAGCACGCCACTTGGATTATCAGGTCACATTCTCCCCTGCTTGCATACTGGATCACTCTCGGACGCGAGAACGCGCACTTCGCCGACGCGG
>CAYZET010000399.1:0-5291 GCA_964477215.1 uncultured Syntrophaceae bacterium
ATGCTGTTTTCTTTAGTCGGTGTCGTGAACCGCCGCCACACCAGCGTTCCGGTTTCCTCGTTGAGGGCCTAGGTGTCACATTCTACGTACTTCGCCCCCGATACACAGCGTCACCCACGAGAACATAGAAGTCAGCGACCCATTTGGAAAACCACTGCTGAAAAAAGTCCTCCTTGAATACCTTGGATTCGGTATTCTCTTTCCACTCAGCAAGGTTGCCGACCTCGATTACACCCACATAGGCGAACGGGGACGCAGTCTCTTCAGGCGGACTACCGTCCTTACCGTTGCCCTTCATACCTCCGAACATCCTGTGGAGGGTGAAGGATTCGCACGCGCTCAGTGACAGCAACAGGGGCCCTTTGTACTCCTCACACCACTTCTTGTACTCCTCGTCCGTCACATTTTCCTTGAGGTTATAAAGTATAATACTTGTACCCATCTCGTCATCCTCCTTTCAGTTTTGGTTACCTTGAATGCTCACGTTGCTCGCTAATTGCTCAGTCCTGGTCAGGCTAATGTTGTCCTTTTCAAGACCGATGACAGCCGCTCCCAAAGCCCCAACGATCTGGGGGGCCGAAGCGTAGTCTGTCTCGAATCACTGAATCAAAGAACTGTGGTGAGAAGACTTCCCTCTTGAGACGGGTATGTAAGACACGATACGGAACTTGAGCGATCACGTACGCTCTGCTGCAGTTACCGGCTTTCCTTCCTCATCTGTGAATCGCTTCTTGAGCTCACGTTTCAGGATCTTCCCCGCCGGACTTTTCGGGAGCTCGCTGACCGTGACATACTCCTTGGGCACCTTAAAGGGAGACAGTCGGGACTTGAGGAAAGAGCGTATCTGTTCAGGGACAATGCAATGGCCTGCTTTCGGCACGATGAAGGCAGCTACCCGCTCTCCCCACTCCCGGTCAGGGAGCCCCACGATGGCACATTCCTGAACTTCAGGCCGCTCGTAGAGTACCTCCTCCACTTCCCGTGGATAGACGTTCTCGCCTCCCGTGATGATCATGTCCTTGAGACGATCCACGATATAGAGATAGCCGTCCGGGTCGAAGAGGCCAATATCGCCAGTGCGGAGCCACTGTGTCCCCCAGAAGGCAGAGGCAGTGGCCTCAGGTTTGTCCAGATAGCCTTTCATGACGTTGGGGCCGCGAACACAGATTTCGCCGCTCTCTCCCAGAGGCACCTCCTTTCCGGATCCATCGCGGATCTGGATTTCCACTCCATGGATGGTCTGTCCGACCGATCCGACAACGTGTTTGTAGTAATGGTTGTAGGTAAGCGGCATGGCCTCCGTCATGCCGTAGCTCTCTGCGATGGTCAAGCCGGTGCATTGCTTCCACTGCTTGACGATTTCCATCGCCATGCTCGCTGCTGCAGAAAAACAGTAGCGTAGTCTCCCCAGCCTTTTTCTCAGATCGTTCACGCTCAGAAGGCGGACATACAGCGTGGGCACCGCGAAGAACTTGGTCACCAGGCCCTTCTCCATGACCTCCAAGACCTGATCCATATCAAAAGCGGGCAGGAGCTCCAGGCAGCCACCGCTCATGATCGTCGCATTTAAGAGGTGCATTTGGCCGAACACATGGTTAAAGGGCAAGAAGCAGAGGGCAACGTCGTGCTCAGTGGACCGTTCGTAGAAAGCCACGCTATGACTTGAAAAAGTTATGCTTTCATGGGTCAACATCACACCCTTGGAGAGCCCGGTAGTGCCACCAGTGTAGAGAATGGCCGCGGTATCTCCTCGATCCCTGTCGATTGCCCGAAACGCTGCCGATCCCATTTCTATGAGGTTGGTGAGCTCCATGTCGCCCCCTGGGCAGATTACTTTTTCCAGTTCTCCCGATCCCTTCAATTTTTCCAGCTCTTGCAGCTTGGAGCCCCCTGCGAAAATGACTCGCGCTCTTGAGTGATTGACAAGCTTGTGGAGCTCATTTCCCGTGAGTAAGGCCGATAGGGTTACTGCAACCGCACCTGCCTTCAGAACGCCATAATAGAAAACGATCCAGTCGCTCGAGTTTGGCGCACAAAGGCCGATGTGCATTCCAGGCCTGACGCCCATCTTGATGAGAGCGGTAGCGACTCGGTTCGCCCGCTCGTTCAGTTGCGCATACGTCAGCTCTAAGTTTGCTTGGCGCACCGCCGGCCGATTCGGGAAGAAGTACGCAGAAATCTCAAGATTATGAGCGAAATTCATGCAGACCACCTCAGAGAGAGTTGGTTGGAAGATACCGCGGTGCCACGTTCCTCTCAAGGGTTTGGAAGAAACGCTGGGGATTTCAGGCACCTTGGGCCGCAGTAACCTCTCGATGCCGAGCCCAACTCGTAAGAGTGGTGTGGCGGAGGGTTCACCGAACGCGTTTCAGACGCCTACAGATTGCACTCGTAATACCCGCGGCACACGTCAAGGCGGCCCAACTGAGCACCTCCCTCCCACAACTGAATCATCTTGCAGTCTCGCCAGTACTTTTCCACGTCGTAGTCGCGAACGTACCCGAACGCGCCCATGAGCTCCATTGCCTTATTGGTCACCATCACGGCAACGTCACAAGCATGCATCTTGGCGATGCTCCCTCTGGAAAGCATAAAGTTCGATACCGGTGGCCCGTAGGTTTCAGGATGGTCGTACATATATGCGGCGGCCAGGTAATAGTTTCGCGCGGTCTCTATGCCTATAGCCATGTCCGCGAGCATGCAGGCTGCTACAGAGTGCTGACGGATGGGTTTGTTTGCAACAATTCTGTCCCCGGTGTACTTGAGAACGGTTTCGAACGCACCTTGAGCCTGGCCTACAGCCATTGCAGCGGTCACCAGCCGCCCAAGAATAAGATTGTTCTTGAGCAATTCGGCATCGGCTCCCGGTCCGGCGGCCCGGAATTCCTTTGGTACTCTCACGTCGTGGAGAAACGTGGGGTGGTTCTTATCGGCCCTCATGCCGGCCTTGTTTTCGTTCTTCCCAAACGTGAGGCCCTTGCTGTTTCCGGGCACATAAATCAAGGCCACGCCTTCGTCACCCAAATTGGGATCGGTAGTACAGACCATGCAATAGACATCAGCTATTCCACTGTTCGACGCCCACATTTTTTGACCGTTGATCACCCATTCATCGCCGTCAAGTCTGGCAATGGTGCGTATCTTTTTGCCCTCGAGAGAAATATTCTCGATGTCGCAACCGCCGCCACCGTGCGGTCCGCCCGGTTCCGTCATAGAAAAACAACCGAACTTCAAGTCCTTCCCGCAGAATTCAGGCGCGAAGCGGTCCAGCACGGCTTTGTTTCCCGCAGCGATGGCCGGCACGAACGCCCATGCGGTCACATTGGCGGCAGTGCATATACCACTGTCACCACGACCGAGCTCTTCGTGCACGAGAGCGAGAGTAACGACGGACGTCAGGCCATTTCCCCCATATTCGGGAGGAAATGGCGCCTTTTGCATGCCCAGGTCAGTCAAGCCCTGAAGAATCCGGTTCACTATTTTGTGCTCCTCGTCGTCGTCTATTTTCTGCCGGACGGGCATGATTTCTTTATCGACAAAGGTACGGAGCATTTCCTTTACCATACGGTCTTCTTTCTTAAGAAAAATGTCCAAGTGAGTGTGGTTAGTCATGAATTTCCTCCGCATAGATCGTTTTTTCGGGTACACCCTTTCAGGGGATACACCTCCGTCCTTCGGCTCATGCCCGGGCTTTGACGCAGAAGTCACTGCAAGACCTCAATGACACGTGCGACAGCAGCCGGAATTCGTAGAGGCGGTTCGCGAACCGCCCGAAATCCGGATGCTTCTCGAAGCATCCCTCCCGCAACCGTGCCGCACGACTGGGTTTTGCAACGACCTCCGAGCATCATCTTCCGACGTTTCCTGTAATGAAAAATGTGTGCCAGCCGATCGATGACAAGAAGACTGCGGTATTACAATAAGATAGATGCCGTGCCCGGAGGATTCAGTGGCGACCGCATCAAGATATGTTGACGTGACGGCATTCGATGAAGAGAATATGGGGATGGGACGGCAATAAGCAGGGTGATCAATCGTTCTTGTTGTTTCAAGAAAACTTGATACGGAATCTCGTACGTCGCAAGCAGCCGCTGCCCGTTCTTCTCACTATTCTCAGCGGGTGTCCCATATTTGCCTTTTCAGGCGCTGATTGAGCGCTTGGGGCGAAATACCCAGCATAAGTGCCGCCATCCGCTGATTGTTGTTCGACCGGTTCAATGCCTCTTGGATGAGCGCGGCGGTAGTTTCTTTTATCGTAGGTAGCTGCTCCAATTGCGCCAACCAGGGCTTGACCGAGGACGAGGGAGCGAGGGACGAAGACAACGGTGCTTCCCTCGCGCCCTGAATGGAATGCTTGAAGGAATTGGGCGACAGGAATTTCGAGGTGTTTCTTCCCACGGCATCAAGAATCATGGCCTTGAGCTCTCTCACGTTACCCGGGAAAGAGTAGCTTTGAAGAAGCCCGACAAGGCCTTGGTGGTAAGATGGCTTCTCTCTACCGAATTCCCGCGCTCCTTCAGCAATGAAATGGTCGAGCAGGATTGGGATATCGTCCATACGATCTCGCAAAGGCGGAACATGTATGCTATGAGTGCGAATTCTGTAATAGAGGTCTTCACGAAAGCGGCCATCTTGCACTAACTTGGAAAGATCCCGGTGAGTGGCAAAGAGGAATCTGACATTTGCCGGTCTTGCCACGTCCGACCCCAGAGGAAAATATTCGTGTTTATCAAGAAGTCGGAGAAGCTTTACCTGGGAAGCCAGGCTGAGATCGCCGATCTCATCCAAGAAGAGGCTTCCGCCGGATGCCCTATCAATCTGTCCGCGGCGTACCGTAGCCCCATCGGTAAAGGCCCCTCTCACATGACCGAACAAGGTGTCCGAAAACATACTATCATCCAGCCCGGCCACATTTACCGCAACAAACTCGCCCTCTCTTTCGCTGACCCTGTGAAGAGCTTCTGCAATCAGCTCTTTCCCTACTCCGGATTCACCGGTTATCAGGACGGGGTGACTCCCTGTGGCGATGGCTTCACAATACTGGAATATGGCCCTCATCTTGCGGTTGCGGGTGACAATGTGCGCGAAGTTTTCAGGATGCTCCGGGGACTCAGAGAAGATGTGTCGAACAAGCTTGGCATTCTCGCGCTTCAACTGACGCACTTCGATCGCCTTACGCACACTAGGGATAAGGCGCTCCTTTTCGACAGGTTTCAGGACGTAGTCAAAAGCGCCCTGTTGCATGCATCTCACTGCAGTTTCAACCTCGTTGACGCCGCTAACCATGATGA
>CAYZET010000400.1:0-5269 GCA_964477215.1 uncultured Syntrophaceae bacterium
CTCCGAGCGCGCGACGACGAGGAGGCCACTCGTGTCGCGGTCGAGGCGGTGGACGATCCCGGGGCGGTCGTCCTCGCCGCCCCCGGCCCCGAGCGAGAGCACGCCGTGCGCAAGCGTTCCCGACGAGTGACTGCCCACCGGGTGGACGACGAGGCCGGCGGGCTTGTCGACGACGAGGAGGTGCTCGTCCTCGTAGCGAACCTCGAGCGGTATCTCCTCGGCGGCGAGAGGGCCGCTCTCCGGCAGCCGGACCTCGACCGTCGCCCCCGCGTCGAGCCGATGGCTCTTCGGCCGGCGCCCGCCGTCGACCGCGACCGCGCCGTCGCGGATCAGGCGCTCCGCGAGCCCGCGGGAGCCGATCTCGGGCCGCTCCGCGAGCGCCTGGTCGAGGCGGCGGCCAGCGTCTGCCTCAGGGACGCGAAAGCGGAGCACTGCCGACGCGTGCGCTCGTGCGGTCGGTGGCCACGAAGGAGACCCGCTTGTCGGTGTCTATATCCGAGTCGATGATGACAACAGGTATCTTGGCGGCTGCAGCACGTTCGACCACAGGAACGAGCGCTCCTGCGTCTGTGGGCGCCAATACTATGCCCGCGACCCTTTTCACGATGAAGTCCTCGACGATTTGGATCTGTTTTTCACGATCACCCTCGCGGTCCGGACCCGTCCAGAAGATCTCCACATGGTGCTCTTTCGCGGCCTTTTGTGCACCGGCGAGAACCGAGTTCCAGAACGAGTGGGTAGTTCCCTTTGGGATGACTGCAATGGGTCCGATTCTTTTCGGCTCCTTGGCGTCGTTTCTGGCTCTGGAGGGATCGACCCGTGGCGTCGTGCTGTCTCCCTTCTTAAGGAACAGTCCAGCTCCCAAGGCTGTAGCTGCGACCACCAGAAATACTAGTATCAGAACCTTTTTGTTCAAGACTACTCCTTCTTCGCGTTTGTTCTCTTGACCCCAGGAATTGACCGTTTCACTCATTTGAGAGAACGGCCGCATAAGTGACAGAGGCTTTGAGCTTTCAACCGGTCCTCGATGTCTTTCAGGAAATGCCACGCCGCCGGCAGCCTGACCTGCCGTCGACTTATGTGCCACATGTTAAGCTAGAGGTAAAGTATCTTTTCAGGTTTTCCCCTTGTGCTTTTCATCCGCATTGGTTTTTCTCAGGCTGGAGTGGTAACGTTCGGACTACAGGTGCCGCCCGGCAGATGAAAGAGTTTGATTAGTAGGCGATTTCAGAATTATGGTGGCGTGTTCACGGCACCGTGGTTGAACCAAAAATGGTCCGGCCAATTCATGTTCGAAGTCGGATTACGGTAACCCTTGGCAAAGGCGAGGGAAGCAGACTCATCAGTGGCTCTGCGGGCCGCCTACGCCGTACAACTCGGAGAGCGGCCGAGCGGCAGCCGGCCTGCTGTGCTTGACACGGGCAGCCTCATCGGCCACAGTAACAACAAGGTGGATAGGGTGCTTCGAGTAACGAGCTGACCCCGGCATAGAAAGCGGCAAGCCAGTGCTGCATGGAGTGGCCGCAACCCCGAATCACCTCCGAAGTCTTTAGGACGGACACAACCCTCGGCCTGGAGAGAGAACGTGGACCTGGAAGAAATGTCGCACGGGATAAGGAAACTCAGCGTCGCCGAGCGACTCATACTTGTAGAGGAAATATGGGACAGCATTGCTTCTGAACAGGAACGCCTCGAACTAACAGAAGCTCAAAAGCAGGAACTGGATCGACGCCTTGACTCGTATCGAGCCTCACCCGAAGACGGTTCTTCCTGGGAGGAAGTCAAAACCGGATGACTTCCCCGTACATGAGCCCTCCCCGAAGGAAAATCCTTTTCACACTTCTCATTCTTCTCTTCACCGTTCCTTGTTTCGGATGGTCTGGCCTCTGCGTATCTGTCCAGGATGGCGATTCCATGAAGGTGATGTACCGGGGCCACGAGACAAGAATTCGCTTATACGGCATCGACTGCCCGGAACGCGGGCAGCCATTCGGTACCAGAGCCAGGCAGTTCACCAGCTCCCTTGTTTTCAAGAAAGTCGTCGAGGTGGAGCCGATTACGATTGACCAACATGGCAGGATTGTGGCTTGGGTCACTGTAGACGGCAAGAACGTAAACAAGGAGCTACTCAGAGCGGGCCTTGCCTGGTGGTCTGGGAGGTCCGCTCCACATAACCAAGAGTTGGCGGGCCTTCAAAATGCTGCGCGGAAGGCTCGTGTAGGACTGTGGTCAGACGGTCATCCGGTTCCTCCTTGGGTGTGGCGAAAGAGAAGCAAACCGTGAACAGATCACTGCCAGTGAGGCGACCCGCGAATATGCATGGAAGCGCGGGTATGACACGTCCGATTTTCATGTTCCGTACCTGGAGTGATAGCAGGCATTCGGACAGAAAGATGTTGACGTTATAGCGGAGCGCCCTGAGAATTGCGGGAGAGGTGGACCACGGCATGGCGGGAGACGAGGCCCACCACACTGCCCCGCATCGAATGGGCGTGGCATTCATCGCAGTTGAAAACCAATGAGCCCTCGATCGACAGGTGGTCATTACAGAGGTTGGTGTTTTCCGACAATGCCTGTGGATCTCCTGGCTTATGGCCAACACTATAGGTTCCAAAAGGCACCCCAGATTCTCCAGAAAGAGCGAGGAGTGTGCGTTACGAGGGCAGCTTGAGGTTAAACATGTTCAGAGCCAGAGACGTCATGGAGACAAAATTCCACACGCTGAGTCCACATATGACGGTTGCAGAAGCAATAGAGCGCTTTAAGCGAGTGAGTGAGGAAAAACAAAGGCGTGTATTCGGTATGATCGTCAAGGACGAAACGGGTCGCCTCGTGGGGATGTTGTCGATGTACGACATGTTATTATTGATTAGGCCAAAACATGCACAGGTATGGGGTATAATGACGGACATAGAGGTGTCCGGCCTGTTTGAAGTCCTTGCGGAGAGAGCACAAGCCGTGCGCGTTGAAGACATCATGACCACCGATGTGATAACAGTGGCTCCCGACACTCACGTGTTGCATATCTTGGACATAATGATCAAGAAACACGTGCGCCGACTCCCGGTGGTACGCGACGGAGTTGTTGAAGGCATGGTTTACCTTTCGGATCTCTTCTATTTTCTGGTAGAGAAGTTATCACCCACGCGTCGATCCGTTGAATGATGGCCGCATCGGCTCGTTCACGCAGAAGAGGGAGTAGAGATGGGCGAAGCATCAAGAAAAAGTATTCTGTCGAATGCGACGGTCAAAGAAGCGATGCGGGCTCAGATCATCAGCCTCCCCGCCAATTCGCCTATCAGTCAGGGTATCAGGCATCTGATCAAGTACAAGATCAATGCCTTCCTTGTCCGTGGGGAAGACGGTTCGCCTGTCGGCGTAGTTTCCAAAACGGATATTGTAGGCGCCTACTATGCTGGAATTCCCATTCAAGCACCATTGGTTCACATAATGGTGTCGCCGCCTCTCTTCTGCAGCCCTGGTGACTCTCTGGAGTCGGCTTTGGACGCTATGCGCAATCAACGCGTTTATCGCCTGTACGTGCGCGGTGAGTCGGAACACAGTGTTGTAGGAGTAGTGGCTTATCCGGATATTGTGGGACTGCTCTATGGGTACTGCAGAAACTGTGACCGAAGTGTGATGAATCGAAAAAAGAACCTTCAGGATAACGTTGAGCTGCGAATCAAGGTCAAAGAAGTCATGAGAGGATCTGTCGTTTGGTTCCACGACCAGGACGACCTTTTCCGGATCATGGAGGCAATCTCTGAGCACCGATGCGGAACGGTGCTCGTCAAAAACCGTGAAGAGATTCCCATCAGTGTAATCTCAAAGACTGACCTCATCCTGGCTTATGCTCGCGGAGTTCCGTCGGAAACTATCGCGGGACATATCCTGTCATCGTCTCGCGTGATTTCCTGCGAAGAGAGCACACTTCTCGAAGACGCTATACGGAAGATGATCCTTACGGATCTTCAGAGGTTGTTCGTGTGGTCGGAAGCCACCGAAAATATTGTCGGGGTAATCTCTCTGTCTGACGCTGCTAGGGTTCGCTCGGGCTCGTGTCATGCCTGCGTCAGCAGCCGCATAAGGGTGGAATAGGAATCGTCCGTACGCCACGATTAGCCCTGGCACAGAAGCTGATCAATGTTTCGGAGCTCTAGGAGGACTCACGATGGCCTCGCCATCCAGCACCTGGGTCCCGTCTTGGTTTGTGCAGGTGGTCTTTAGCCTAACCTGATTCTTGCCGGAGATGATTTCCATAACCTCCACACGGGCCGTGATGGTATCCCCAATACGCACAGGGGCACGAAAATCCAGTTCCTGCCTCAAATAGATCGTTCCGGGGCCCGGGAGTTGGTTTGCGATGACGGCCGATATAAAGCCTGCCGTGAGCATGCCATGTGCAATCCGACCCTTGAAGAAAGTGTTCTGAGCATATATTTCGTTGACGTGCGCGGGATTGAAGTCCCCGGTAATGCCCGCGTAGAGGTAAATGTCGCATTCGGCAACGGTTTTCGCAAACTGAGCCGAATCTCCTTCCCTGAGTTGGTCGACGGTCTTGCCATACATCAAGTGCTCCCCTCCGTGATCGCATTGCCGAATATGATCAACTAAAACCAAGACTTATGAATCCAAATATCCTCTTCCAGACTCTTCTTGTCCATCTGGAGCATCAGGTGGACCGACGCGTTGCGTATGGCCAAACCGCCCTGGTGCGCGAGCGCATTGACCAATCGGATTGTGTCTTCAGGGAATTCTTGTTTTACGCCACTGAAAAGCCCTATCATCCCAATGACCTTATCACCCGACCTTATCGGGACCATGAGCAGGGAAACAATGCCTTCCTTGATGAGCTCGTTCCTCGAGAGAAGAGAGCGGTCGGCGGGTATGTTCTCTATCACCACGGTCTCTCCAAGGACCGCTCGGCGAACAACCTCGTCTGTGGACTCCGCGCCCTTGGACAGGAATTCCTCGCTAAGGCCGTAGCTTGCCACCAGATCCAGCGACCCCGTATCCTGGTTTAGGAGTCGGATGAGCGCCCCCTTCATGTTCAGAGCCTCGGCGATGTCCGCGGTCATTATGTGGAGGACCGTCTTGATGTCGAGGCTGGAATTGATGGTCGCCGCCAATTCGTAGAAGAGCTTTGAATTCTCCTTCAACCGCTCCACCAGTTGAGCCCGCTCAATGGCCATGCCCCCCTGCTCACCCAGTGCAGATAAGAAATCCGCATCCTCTCGGGTGAAATCCCTCGGAAAAGCCGTGTAAAGGG
>CAYZET010000401.1:0-5197 GCA_964477215.1 uncultured Syntrophaceae bacterium
GGACATCGGCGCTTCTTCTGCAAGGTCCTCTGTCCCCTAGGTGCAGGCCTGTCCTTGTTCAATCGGTTTGCAGCCATATTCCCATTCCGCAATTCCAAGTGCATCGATTGCGGCTCGTGCAACAGGGTTTGTCCCATGGAATCCGTCCCGAATAAGAACGATTTCGGAGTGTACGACGATGTGGCAGAAGAGTGCATCTCCTGCCTGGAGTGCCACAAGAAATGCCCAACGAGCGCCATTGAGCTTTGGGGATGAAGAGGGGGGCCTTCTCCTCCAAGAAAGAGCCCCCGGGCCACCTTTGGACAGTGAATGTTTTTTAACGGGCCGGAACCAACTCGTAACTGAATCGATCGCCCCCCAGATCGATCACGCGAACCTTGACTTTCATTCCCACTGCCACCTCGTCTGGAGCGAGCGATTTATCGAGTCGACCGAATACTTTCACCCTGTCTGCGAATTCAGCCACTCCCAGTGTGTAGGGAACGTCTTTCTCAAATCCCGCGGGAGCGAAATTCGCCGTGGTGAACGTAATCAAGGTCCCTTCACCGGCTATAGGAAACCAGTCCATCTGATCGCTTAAACAAACACTGCAATCACTTCTCGGCGGGAAGAACCTTGCCCCGCACTCCTTGCACACCGTGCCCCGCAGCTCATTGCCTTTCAGGAAATCCACGAATTGCTCGGTCTTAGTCGATCCGGTGAAGCTGAGAATACCGAACTGCTCGAATCCCATATCTCTCCTCCGTCAGCTCTGCGTCCGAAATCCTCGCAACGCAGAGTCATATTCCAGTCTTGTTTGCTTGCCGTATACTAGTCCGCCGCGAAGATCGAAACGTTGCCGTAAATGCCGACGCCACCAATATTGTGAACCAGTCCGATCTTTGCGTTCGGCACCTGCATTTCGCCTGCTTCCCCTCTGAGCTGGAGAACGATGGTCCTGATCTGCGAGCCGCCGGTGGCGCCTATAGGGTGCCCCTTGGAAAGCAAACCGCCATCCACGTTCACGGGAATCTTGCCCTCCTTGTAGGTCTCCTTGTTCCGGATCAGTTCCTTCCCCTGCCCGGCCTCTGCGAATCCGAGATCTTCGTACGCCATCATTTCTGCAATGGTGAAGCAATCGTGAACTTCTGCCACATCAACGTCGGACGGTTTTATCCCGGCCATGTCATACGCCCTTTTGGCTGCCAGTTGAGCGCATTTGAGCCCGCTGAAGCTGTCTCGCCCCGCCATGTTGATGGGAGCGGTGGCCATGCCCAGACCTGTAATCCACACCGGCTTTTGGATAAGGTCCTTGGCTTTCTCTTCAGATGCCAGGATTAAGCAGGAGGCGCCATCTGCATTCGCGCAGCAATCGAACATTTTCAAGGGCGTCGCTATGTATTTGGGCTCCATGATTTTTTCCAGGGTCAAGGATTTTCTGAACACGGCCTTTTCATTGATCTGGCCGTATGTTGAGGATTTCACCCGAATGAGAGCGAGGTCTTCTTCGGTGGTGCCAAATTTCTCGAAGTGGCCGCGTGCGTACATCGCGTAATACGCGGGCATCATCGTCCCGAAAGGGGCCTCCCACTGTATATCTGCCCCTCGGCCCATTCTCTCCTGGGATTCGGCCGAGGTGATTTCGGACATCTTCTGGAAGCCGAGGACCAGCACCACCTCATGCAATCCGGAAGCAATGAGCGCATACCCCGTCCTCAATCCCGATGAGCTGGAGGAGCACACGCTCTCCACATAGAAGGTGGGCTGGGGATTCAACCCGAGGTACTCTGCCATGAGCCCTGCGGGAGTCCTCTGTTTGTCGTACTCTGGCGCGGAGCACACAACGGACGCGTCGATCTGATCCGACTTCAGACCTGCGTCTTTCATAGCCTCCCTATAGGCTTCGAAGGCCAATTCTCGAATTGAACCAGGATACGCACGCACGAATGCACTTTGCCCTACTCCGATGACAGCGACCTTCGCCATAAACTCCTCCTTATGTACGAGCGGAACCGTGTGGTTTCTTGAGATAAGAGCCTGAATGCTAACATAGCTTCCCATTAAGATCAATGCCGCTCGGCCCCTCCCGCTGGTCACGGTGTTCAGCAGAGTGGAAACCTTACCATCCGTGCTGACCAATTTCTGCGGGTCGCGAGGAATCCCTTGAACCTTCTGGGTTCCTCTGCTATTTCTTGTACGTGCTGCCTGGCACACTCCTCGAATTTGATCTCCGTCAGGATCATTGCGACAGGTCGTGAAAGCGGCACAGGCTGTGCCCGCTAGTCAGGAGTCCTGTGCGAGCATCCTACGCATGGCTTGATCTTGCATTCTTCCGGCTGAACGCGAGAGTCCGCGGGATCAGGCAGAGTCAGTCCGAATCATGGAAGAGAATTTCGCGAAATGTAAGGAGAGTATGGAGATGGAAATCACGAAAGTCGGAGTAATAGGCGCTGGATTGATGGGCTCGGGAATCGCGCAGGTAGCCGCTCAGTGTGGTCTTGAGGTAAACCTCATGGACATCGAGCAGCGATTTGTAGACAAAGGGCTCGCTAGCATTCAGAAAAACCTGGCGAAGATGGCGGAGAAAGGCAAGATCGAGCCGTCTGCGCCTGCAGAAATCTTTTCTCGCATCAAAGGATGCGTCACGCTCAGCGACGTCGTGTCAGGCGCTCAGGTGATTATTGAAGCAGTGATTGAAAAGATGGATCTGAAAAAGGAAGTCTATTCAAAGTTGGATAAGCTAGCCTCCGAAAAAACCTTCTTCGCGACCAACACCTCTGGTCTGAGCATTACCGAGTTGGCATCGATCACCCAGAGAGCGGACCGCTTCGTGGGGATGCACTTCTTCAATCCTGTTCCCGTTATGAAGCTTGTGGAAGTGATACGGGGATTCGCGACGTCCGATGAGACGGTCGCAGTCATAAAGGGCCTGGCAGAGCGGATGGGAAAGAAGCCGATCGAAGTCAAAGAGGCCCCGGGATTCGTCGTGAATCGAATTCTCGTTCCCATGCTCAACGAAGCCATTTGTGTCCTTGAGGAAGGGTTAGCCACGGCAGAGGAAATTGACGAAGGCATGAAGCTTGGGGCGAATCATCCTATGGGCCCCCTCGCCCTTTCCGACCTGGTCGGGCTTGATACCCTCCTCAGTGTTCAACAGCACTTTTACGAAGAATTCGGCGATCCCAAGTATCGGCCTTCCACTCTCTTGCGAAAAATGGTTCGAGCGGGACACCTGGGACGCAAGACTGGCAAGGGCTTTTACGACTACTCGTGATCCTGTGTCACGCTGAAAGGCAAAGGACCTCGTACGGACCGACAAACGATTCAGAGAAAACCGTTCCCGAGAAAGTGCCAACGGGAGGAAACTATGTCTGATCTCGAACGCTTCGGCCTTACCGAAGAAGAGCAGATGCTCCAGGATATGTGCCGAAGATTAGCCAAAGAAAAGGTGGCGCCTGGCGCCGAAGAACGTGATCAAAAGGGTGAATACCCATGGGACATGCTCGAGCTCATGAGAGAAAACGGGCTCATGGGTATAGACTTCCCGGAGGAATATGATGGCATGGAAGCCGGGATGATAGCCCATTGCGTCGCTGTGGAGGAGTTGGCAAAGGCGGACGCATCGGTAGCGCTCATTCCCTCATGCCAGGAGCTGGGAAGTCTTCCGATCATTCTTGCCGGAAATCACGAACAGAAGGACAAGTATCTCAGGCCGCTCTCCACAGGGGAGAAGATAGCCGCGTTCGGGCTTACGGAAGCCAAAGGAGGATCCGACGTGGCGTCTCTGTCAACGAGAGCCGTGCGCAAAGGAGACAAGTATATCCTTAATGGTGCTAAGATGTGGATCACCAACGGAGGCGTTGCCGACACGTACTGCATCTACGCCATTACGGATCCCTCCTTACCTCAGCACAAGAACGCGGCTGTCTTCATAGTGGAAAAGGGCTGGGCCGGCTTTGAGGTGGGCAAGAAGGAGAGCAAGCTCGGCATTCGGTCTTCCGACACTCGTGAGCTGATCTTCACCGATGTGGAAGTGCCGGTCCAAAATAGGTTGGGCGAAGAAGGTGAAGGTTTTCACATTATGATGAAGACCCTCGATTTCAGTCGTCCGTCCGTAGCTTCTCAGGCTTTGGGCATTGCGGCAGGGGCATTCGAGTTTGCCACCCAATACGCGAAGGAGCGCGAGGCGTTCGGGAAGCCGATCATCAGGCACCAGGCCATTGCCTTCAAGCTGGCTGACATGGCTATGAGAATAACAGCAGCGCGCCAACTCCTCTGGAAAACGTGCTCCCTCCTGGACAAGGTTCCGAAAGATCTGTCCAAGGTCCCACCCGAAACTATTCGCCATTCTTCGATGTCCAAGGCCTACTGCTCTGATGTAGCGATGTGGACCACAGTGGAAGCAGTGCAGATCCTAGGGGGATTCGGGTACAGTACCGAGTACCCCGTAGAGCGCATGATGCGAGACGCCAAGATAACCCAGATCTACGAGGGAACGAACGAAATCCAGCGGATAGTTATAGCCTCGACTCTGTGAAAAGCGCGACCGTGGGGGAGTGTTGATCTTTGCGATAGAAGTGCTTTAGCACTGGCCGTAGGGGCGGGTTTCATACCCGCCCGCGCCCGAATACGACATTCGGCGTCGTCCTCGACGTGTGGTACTGTAACCGGACCAACCGCGTTGCCATGAATACGGCTCTGTATTTACCTGAAAATACCCCGTCTACCCGCGAGATGCCGGCGCTACGAAGACAGGAGTAGGGTGGCCTGTGGTCCTCGTGGACGGCTCCCGCGAGATTCGGGATTCTACTGGATTCCGGCGTACGACAGAATGCCCTGGACTTCCATAGTCCATTGTGACTGCGAGGTTATGCATGTTTCTGAAATCGTCTACTTGGCAATCACTTGTCTGTCGAGAGCACTGAGTTGATAACCTTGGTCAGTTGCTCTGCCTCATACGGTTTTACGACTACACCGGAGAAGCCGTACTTCTCGAAATTTGCCATGATCGGGTCGTCGTTGTATCCACTGGAAACAATTGCACGAACAGTGGGATCCATCTCGAGAAGACGTTTGATGGTCTCTTTGCCACCCATGCCATTGGAAATCGTGAGATCCAGAAGCACACAATCAAAGGTCTTTCCCACTTCCTTTGCCTTGCAGTAAGCTTCAATGGCTTCGTGTCCATCTGCAGCTAGCAGCACCCGGTACCCCAGAT
>CAYZET010000402.1:0-5179 GCA_964477215.1 uncultured Syntrophaceae bacterium
CTAATGCGAATCCTCGCAGGATACACTCGGCAGGATAGAGGTGAAATACTGTTCGATGGGAAAAGTGTTCGCTTGAGGAGCCCGGCAGATGCCCTATCTGCAGGCGTGGGGATGCTGCCCCAGGATCCGTTGGATTTCCCGGCGCTTACCGTATGGGAGAATTTCACGCTCGGTGGAGTGACAAGGAACAAGAGGGAGGCTGTTCGGCGACTCCTCGAGCTCGCAGATCGCTTCCTCTTTGTCCTCCCCCCGGAAGCTCCCGTCAACTCCCTGACCGTAGGTGAGCGCCAGCAACTGGACCTGCTGCGCCTCCTCGACGTGGGAGTTAAAGTCCTCATCCTGGACGAGCCGACAACCGGAATATCTTTGGCTCAGAAAGAGCTGTTGTTCGCTGTGCTGCGAGAATTGGCACAGGAGAAAGACCGCACGATCATAGTGGTCACCCACATTCTGCCTGATGCGCTGGTCAACTGCGATGAAATCCTGATCATGCGACGTGGAAGGCTCGTGGGTCAACTGGGTCGCCCCTTCGCAGCCGAGGAGATTGTACGGCTCATGTTCGGAGAGGGTGTTTCCCTCCAAGGAGAAGCATGTCACAAGCCGAGCCTTGCGGAGGAAGTCTCGCTGTCCCTCGAGAACGCCTCTCTGGTTGGCGAAAAGCTCGTCTTGACGGGCCTCGACCTCTGTGTCCGATCGGGAGAAATCATCGGCCTGGCGGGGCTCGAAGGCAATGGACAGGAGCTGCTACTCAAGGGCCTGGCCGGGATGGCCAGAATAAGGAGTGGGAAGATGGTGTTTTGCGGCAAGGAATTGCAGGGCCGCGCGTCCAGCGAGTTTCGCCGATCAGGAATTGCCTATTTGCCCATGGCAAAGCTTGAAGAAGGGCTCTTTAGGGATTTGACGGTTGACGAGCATCTCCGCCTGGCATTTCCTGACAGAATTGGCGACACCTCGGAGTTGTTTCAGCACCGGTGTATGGAGGATTTCCAGCTTCGCGCCGCACCGTCCAGCACTGCGCAGAGTCTGTCCGGCGGGAATCAACAGCGGCTGCTGTTGTCGCTCATTCCGCTCCAGCCGCGCCTTTTGCTCCTGGAACACCCTACACGCGGATTGGACATCAGCTCGAGCCGGCACGTGTGGGGTCACCTTAATAAGTACTGTGGCGAGGGCGCATCGGTACTATTCTCATCGGCCTATCTCGACGAGATCCTGGCTCGAAGCCACCGAGTGCTCGTATTTCACGGACAGAGACTGTTCGCCGATGCGCCGACATCGGAGACGAACCTTGAGACACTGGCCCACCTGATGATCGGTCGGGGAAAGGCAGCTTAAGAGATGGGCTCGATGCGGGACGTGACGGGCCAAGTCTTGCGATTCGCGGCGACGATGGCTCTAGCCTGTGCATTCACCATGCTCGTGATTGTCTGCGCCGGGGCGCCACCGTTCCAGACGCTGACCCTGATTTTCGTGGGTGGTGCGGGTTCGACGGTCAAGCTCGCCCAATCACTCTCCGTGTGGGTTCCTCTGGTGATTTGCTCTTCAGCACTATTGCTCACCTTTTCGGGAGGTCTTTGGAATATCGGAGTGGAGGGACAGATCGTTCTCGGCGCGATCTTCGCGACGGGACTCTTCCGGCTGACTGAGGGGACTGGCGGGTTTCCTGCGATAGCGTGGGGACTGGCGGCCGGGATGGTGGGCGGTGCCTTGTGGGCGTTAGTTTCCGCAAGCTTACGGGTCTGGGGACGTGTGCACGAGATCTTTTCCGGTCTTGGATTGAATTTCGTGGCTGTGAGCCTGTGTCTATGGCTCATATTCGGGCCGTGGAAACGGCCTGGGATTGCCTCCATGAGCGGCACGGAGCCGATTCCCGAATCGCTATGGCTGAGTCACCTGGAAGGATTACCGCTCTGCCCCGTGAGTATCTCACTGTCCGTAGCGGTGTTCCTGGCTGTGTTTGCCGTCATGAAGTACACGCGCTGGGGTCTGATGCTTCGAGCCGTGGGCCAGAACCCCCAGGCAGCAGAGATGATGGGACTCAGCCCGCAAAGGCGTCAAGTGGAAGCCATGATGTTTGCAGGCGCCTTGGCAGGGTTGGCCGGGGCGCTGCAAGTGGTGGGATTGTATCACCAGTTGCTGCCCGCGATCTCCAGCGGGTATGGGTACACTTCCTTGCTGGTGGCCATGATGGCTTCTTTCCGAGGCTTTCTGGTACCCCCTCTGTGTCTTTTCTTCGGGATCCTGAACGTGGGATCCATTCAGCTTCCGCTGCGAATGAGCCTGGATACATCCCTCGGGGGCGTGATTCAGGGAGTGCTTGTCCTCTCGCTCCTGCTCGTTCAGGGAGTGGAGGCGAGGATACGTAAGATGCATAGCCGAGGGACGGAATATGACAGACGCACTGCAGACCAGGCTCTTGGCGCGGGTCCGGAGGAAAACAAAGTCCCGACAGTGATACAAAGGTGATGGATTTCCTTTCGCTCACACTAGCAAGCATTCTGGCTGCCGGCACTCCGCTGGTGCTGGCAAGCCTCGGGGAAACCTTCACGGAGAGGGCCGGGGTCATCAATCTATCGATGGACGGAACCATCCTGCTTTCCGCATTGTCGGCCTTTGCAGTGGCGAGCCTTTCCGGAAATCCGTGGGCAGGACTGCTGATGGCCGCGGCAACCGGGATGGCTACCGCACTGGTTCTGACTGCTGTGGGTCTGGTGCTTGGGCGTTCCCAATTGGCTGTCGGGTTTACTTTGACGCTTCTCTGTCGAGATCTTGCCTATTTCCTCGGGCAGCCATATGCGCGGCAGCCGGGACCGCAATTCGCTGTCTGGCACGTTCCGGGACTTTCTCAGTTCCCTCTCATTGGACCTGTGCTTGGTACTCAAACCCCTGTAGTTTACCTGGCCCTGATTCTCATGGCCCTGTCATGGTGGTGGCTTTATCGCACTCAGGCAGGTATCAAGCTTCGGGCTGTAGGGGAGTCACCCGGCGCAGCATTCGGCCGTGGCCTTAACGTGATGAGGTACCGCATCGGATATACTCTGTTGGGCGGCAGTCTTGTCGGCGTGGCCGGGGCAGCCTTTTCGCTGGCAGTGAAGCCTGGCTGGGGGTGTCCTCAAGGGGCGGAAGGTTCGGGGTGGATCGCTCTCGCCATAGTAATCTTCGGAGGCTGGGATCCGTGGCGGGTAGCCTTTGGTGCTTACTTCTTCTCTGCGCTCCAGGTGCTGGGAATTCACCTGCAGGACAGTCTACCCGGAGTGCCGGCACAAGTGTTCCAGACTGCCCCATTTCCCATGATGATCCTGATCTTGCTTGCAGTGAATCTGGGTCGGTTTACGTGGATACGCGATTCTGCCGAGCGCCACCCTGCGATAGGGAGAGTACTGGATTACCTGGACATGAGGCCTCCGGCGTCTTTGGGAAAGGATTTCGATCCACGAGACACATTCTGACACCGCTTCGACACGATCCCGGGGCATTGCAGCGGCATACGTTCAGGAACGGCTGCTCGGCGGAGAATGCTGAAAAAAGGACAGGTTTGAAATCCGCCCCTTGCAGCCCTGCTACAGTGGTTCGGCCGCAAAGTCATAGCAGTTGCCAATGATAAAGTCCGTTTCTCCCGTTCAACAATGACAGGCGGGAGGCCCGTCCCACTGGTCTGCAATCCTCAGGTGAATGTCATTGGCGCATCGGAATCGGACACACTTCTTGACAACTGATATGTATCGCGAGGATCTACACCTCGCGCGTCTGTTTTCCTACGCACGTATGGTATGGCTGCAACGTCCGGATCGGTGCGCCATAGAGGAGGTCCCAGCCTACCCGTTCTTGAGAGGGCTGGTGTCTATGTTCACTCTGAGACGGTGGGTATGAGACACAGGTACTTCATGGTCTTGTTCCCCGTGTTGCGTAACATGTGGGGCTCATTGCCGGGGATGAATACAACGCTCCCCGGTCCGAGCTCGAAATCGTCATCTCCACCTGTCATCACGCCGTTGCCTTCCAGGATGAATACCTCATGCTCCCAATCATGGCTGTGGGGACTGGCCTCAGCCCCAGGTTCTACCTCGAAAAAACGCATAGCGAAATTTTCGGCTCCTGTGGCCCTGGTCACCAGCCACCGGATGCGAACTTGGCCCTTTACGCCTTCCGTCAATGTCTCTGGCATCACATCCTCGTAGTGAAAGACTTTCATGCTAAACCCCTTTCTCCTGGGCTTCCTGGAGGGCTGCCAGCACTCTTTCCGGCGTGGCAGGCAGGCTTCTGACCCAGACACCAACCGCATCGTAAATTGCATTGATGATGGCCGGTGCTGTAGGACATGTCACCGCCTCCCCTATTCCCTTTGCCCCGTACGGGCCCGACGGCTCGTTGGTCTCCACGCATATTACTTCGATGTGAGGCACGTCGAGGGCTGTGGGCATGAGATAATCCGTAAAGTCCGGGGTGAGAATCGACCCTGTCCCGTCAACCTTCACTTCTTCCATCAATGCATACCCAATGCCCATTTGAATGCCACCTTCTATTTGATTTTCCACGAGAGCAGGATTGATGGCTTTTCCGACGTCATGGGCAGCGATTACCTTTGATACTGTAACTTCGCCGGTCTCCGTATCTACTTCCACCTCTGCAATTTGTGCCCCAAACGTGTACGCTGCTGCGGGCTCACCTTGCCCGGTTTCCGGGTCTATGGGAATTACGTGGGGCGAATACGTGGCTGAGGTCAGCACAGGTTGTCCTTTCATGAAGATGCTGTACCCAACCGCATCACCTAGTGAGAGTGCTTTTTCCGGCTCCTCAACCACGCATATCATTCCGTCCCGTATCGCGAGCTTATCGGCATCTGTTTGCAGGAGCTCCGCTGCAGTCCCCAGGAGGATTTCTTTCGCCTCGGCCGCAGCCTTCTTGACCGCATTACCGCATACATAGGTAACCCGAGTGCCATAGGTCCCAACGCAGTAGGGAGTTGTCTCGGTGTCCGCGGAGCGCACCGCTATTGAGGCCAGAGGCACACCGAGCGTTTCTGCGGCTATCTGCGCAAGAACGGTGCTCGATCCCTGTCCTATGTCCGAAGAGCCGACCGCGAGATTCACCGTCCCGTCGTGGAGCACGTCGATGACAGCGCCCGACGGGTTCGGAATGGGTGCGTGAGCTTGATACTGAACGCAGGCAATTCCTCGCCCTC
>CAYZET010000403.1:0-5163 GCA_964477215.1 uncultured Syntrophaceae bacterium
ACCGCTACCGCCTGAGTTGAGATACTGGGCGAGAAAGCTGGCAATAGTCTTGTCATCCGAATCGGTGGCTCCCCTCATGGTAGAGCCCCCGAAAAGCCAGATGGTTCTGTTTAAGTCTGAATGGGGAAGGACCGCGTTGTGTGCGGTAGAGCGAGGTCCGGAACTCTGCAGGAAAAGGGTATACGGGTCGTACACCGCCCTGCTTCCCTCACGGGCGTGACCGTACATAAGGATATTGGCCACTGTGACTGCACTGAAGCTGAGCACCTCAATACAGATCAAGGCAATGATGGTCCACTTAGCCACAAGCCAGAAGAAACGCAAGACTCTTCTCACGAAGCTCTCCCTTTCCCTGTTTCCCCTTCGACCTTATCACAAAGCATCCCGTAACGAGACATTCTCGGGTCTCATCGGAGCCCTCCGCTCCAAGTGCACAACACGAATTACCTCTATTACCAGAGCTCGTCATTCGCCGCAATGCTGAGGCTCGGGGGGGCCGCGCCGCAAAAGGCATTGAAAGCGGCCGCTATCAAGGATATTATGGTGACATCCTGCACGTGATAAATCATGGTGGCAGGAATGACGTTGAATTGGCCGAGTGAGTCGTTGCGAATCTTCCCAGCATAAGCACCGGAAGCCGGCCGGAACGAGCGGGACCGATGGCTGATCTCAACCAGCAGGCGAGATCTGCAACTGCAGACAGAAACAGACGTATATCCCTGATATCCAGAATTGTCTTGGGCCCGGGACCGAAACCGGTTGGAACGAACGGGATTCCCAGATCGTGTCGGCACGAACCTCCGTGTCGCGACAATCTTGTGCGCGCAGAGCGGGCTTGGGCCTGGCGAGGTTAGACCTATGGGATCTCCGTTCTTCGATCGTGTTCTCCGTTATCTGCTCGAGCGTGTCGACGCGGCCGTGAGAGCCTCTGCCCTGTACGTTCGCTTCAATCACCTCCTTTTCGTGGCGGTGCTGTTCCTGTCTGCGGCCAGCTTCTGGCTCGCGTACGAGTTGCGGTTCGACTTTAGCGTGCCGGTTAGGTTTAACGCTGAACGCATGTTGCTCCTCCCTTACGTCGCAGTCTTCAAGATCCTGGCTTTCTACCTCCTCAAAGGCCATGCGACTCATTGGCGGTACGTGGGGCTCAAGGACCTGCCTATCCTGCTCCTGCATAGCCTCCTGGGAAGCGTGACCCTCCTCATGGCACGGCAGTTTTCGAGCACGCTTATCGTCCCGAAGGGAGTCATCATAATCGACTTCTTCCTCTCGTTTCTGTTTGTCAGTGGTGCCCGGGTGGGCATCCGGTACATGAGGGAATTGGCCCATTTTTATATCAATGAGAGAGGTCTGACGGCTTCGAAGCGGGTCGTGATAATCGGCGCTGGCGATTCGGGCGAGATGCTCGTGAGGGAAATCGCGAGAAAACCCGAGTCCGGATTGAAGGTGCTGTCGCTGTTCGACGACGATGCGCGAAAGTGGGGTGTGTCCATCCACGGTGTGAAAGTCCGGGGCGGAGTAGACGACGTTCCTGCCTTTGTCGTTGCCAATCAGCCGGATATGGCCATCATCGCCATACCGTCCGCCAATCACACCCAGATGAAGCGAATTTTTGACGTGACGCGCAACCTCAACATGGAGGTCAAAACCCTTCCTGCGATCCACGAGATCATTGAAGGGTTGGACAAGCTCACGCAGTTGAGAGACATAAACATTGCAGATCTCCTGGGTCGCGAAGAAGTCCGGATCGACAGCCAACAGGTGCGATCGCTCCTGCGCTCCAAGACTGTCGTGGTTACCGGCGCGGGCGGTAGTATAGGAGGCGAGCTCTGTCGCCAGATCATCAAGAGGAATCCGGGTTGTCTCATATTGATGGAGCGGTCGGAGAACAGTCTCTACGATATTCATCGGCAACTTACGGACCGCGCGGTATTCGATGGATCACGCGTGATTCCTGTATTGTGCGATGTGCGCGATGGAAATGCTGTCAATCGTGTCTTCGCTCGCTTCAGACCGGACCTGGTTTTTCATGCAGGTGCCCACAAGCATGTACCGATGCAGGAGCTCAACCCTGCAGAGTGTTTCTCAAACAATGTGGGGGGGCTCCATGCCCTTGCCACAGCCTGTGACCGGTTCGGGGTTTCCACATTTGTTCTCATCTCTACCGACAAAGCAGTCAACCCCACGAGTGTCATGGGGGCCACCAAGCGGGTTGGAGAGTTGTACTGTCAGGCGTTCAGCAGAGTAAGCACTACGACTTTTCTCGCCGTAAGATTCGGGAATGTGCTCGCTTCACAGGGAAGCGCCATACCGTTGTTCCTCGATCAGGTGGCCAAAGGCGGACCGGTGACTATCACCCATCCGGACATGTGCCGCTACTTCATGACCATATCCGAAGCAGTGACCCTCGTCCTCCAGGCGGCGGCACTGGGCAATTCGGGACAGATCCTGATTCTCGAGATGGGTGAGCCCATTAAGATCGTTGACATGGTTCATCAACTGGTACAATTGACGGGAAAACGGCCCGGTGAGATTCCGATCGAATATATAGGAATGCGTCCGGGAGAAAAGCTGAGAGAATCTCTCTGTTCGGAATGTGAGCAACTGGTGAGTACGCGACACGGCAAGATCAAGGCATTCGATCCCCCGAACGAAGGGTCCACAGATTTCATCTTGGAAGTTGAGAGAGCTTTGCGCATTGTTAACGGCTCAGGAGATCCGGATCAGGTGAGACTCCTTCTGGAACAATTTGTCCCGGAATTCAACCAGTCCTTTTCCGAGGCTGACGCGCGCTCCGACACTTCTCCGCCATCTCCCTCAATAGGCGTAGCCCAGAAAAGGTCTGTGGTATAGGCCATTTCATGACCATCGAGAGCACCAGTGGATGCCGCCAGAGAGGCACAGGTTGAGCCTAGCAAAAGCAGTGTACGACAATTCTCCGGTCTGGTTCCAGACCTGGATGGTATGTGCACAGGGGTTCTTGTACACCCATCGCCGCTGGGATATGGAGCTCGGGGCCGCATTTCTCGATCGGTTGCGTGTAAGCCAGTGGTGGTCTTCGGATCAGTTCCTGGACTACCAGGTGCAAAATCTCAGGCAACACCTGCAGTACGCTCAAGAGAACATTCCCTACTATGCTGAGCTTTTTCGAACGTCAGGCCTGGACGTGAAGCGCGTGAGCTGTGTCGATGATTTACGCCAAATTCCGTTGCTTGAAAAAAGAACCGTCGTGGATAGTCCTCACGCGTTTCTTCAAAACGGCAAGCCGCAACGATCCTGGAACCGACTGTTCACAAGTGGCACGACCGGATCCCCCATGCAGTTGTACAGCTCGCGCGAGAGCTTCACTCGCACCTGGAGCTTTGTTTTAAGGTTGCGCGAATGGGCGGGGGTGGACGATCCGATCCTTCCACGCCGCGTCCAATTTACTGGTCGCGACATAGTTCCCGAAAATCAAATATCGGGAAAGGGACCCTACTGGAGACTCAACCGGCCTGGGAAGGCCCTTCTGATGTCCACTACCCACATCTCGGAACAATCCGTGCCAGCATACGTCAAGGCGATCAATGACTTTGAGCCCATCCTTGTGGACGGGTACCCTTCAGCCATAGCGCTCGTCTCTCGTATTGCCAAAGGACTGAAGCTCACGCTCCATCGTCCCGCTGCGGTGATAACGAGCGCGGAGACGTTGATCCCGGAGGACAGGCTGGAGATCGAAGCAGCATTCGGATGCCCGGTTTTCAACCAGTACGCTTCCAGCGATACGGGAGCGTTCATCTGCGATTGCGAGCACGGATCGCTCCACATGAATCCGGAATTCGGCATTTGTGAAGTACTCAAGGAGGACGGAACCCCTGCGCCGCCTGGAGAGCAGGGGGAAATTGTGGCAACTTCGTTCTGCAATCGGGAGCAGGTGTTCATCCGGTACAGGATTGGCGACATTGCAGTTGTCGGGTCTCCAGAGCCCTGCCCGTGCGGCCGCGCGAGTCCGAGGATCGCGGCGGTTATCGGAAGAACGGATGACGTATTGTACATTCCCGGTCGGGGTTACGTGGGCCGGCTGGATCCGGTGTTCAAAGGATTGAAACACCTGTACGAGGCCCAGATCATTCATGAAACTTTGGACCGCCTGAAAGTGGACGTTGTCCCCGGGCCGGAGTACGACTCCGCCGCGCAAGATATGCTGATTTCAAACCTGCGAAAGAAGCTCGGTGACAGGATTTCTATTCACGTGCGTCGCGTCGAGTCAATTCCTCGAGGTCCACGAGGCAAATTTCGATCGGTTGTTTCGCTGTGTCGGGATAAGTATCCCGCGATTTGACACGGGACAGCCAAGAACTGACATGGACGGGTAAAACGTGTGCGGCATATTTGCCATGCTCAATCCGCCGGACCGTAAGGTCGACATCTTCGCGTGTCGCCACGCTACGGGTATGCTCGGTCACCGAGGACCTGACGCCTCGGGTGAATGGCTGTCGGATTCCAGCGATGTTTATCTCGGCCACCGTCGTCTTTCCATTATCGACCTGTCAGACAGGTCCGGCCAGCCCATGGTGGGAGAATCGGGAGCTGTCCTCATCTACAATGGGGAAGTCTATAATTTCTCTGCGCTGCGGAGAGAATTGGAAGCGCTAGGCTGCACGTTCAGATCGTCGGGGGACACGGAGGTTCTTCTCAAGGCACTGGAAGTGTGGGGCATACAGTGCCTGTCCCGCCTGGAAGGGATGTTCGCGTTTGTGCTCTGGGACCCGAGGGAAGACCAGGCCGTAGCCGCCCGGGACTTCTTTGGGATAAAGCCCCTGTACTTCACACAAACCCGAGATAACGGGCTCCTCTTGGCATCTGAGATCAAATCGTTCTATGCGGTCCCGGAATTCTCTCCTCGAATCAACGAGGCCGCTCTGCCCGAGTTTCTCCGTTTCCGGAGCGTATGTGGCGGGCAATCGCTCCTACGCGGCGTGCACCATCTCCAGCCCGGTCACATACTTCGGTTCCACCGACGCTCCGGCACCCTCACCCAGGAGAGCTATTGGAACCCGGCAACGGCGATTTCCCGCGGCCGTGCCTCGTCAGCCTCGCCATTCGAGCCAGTCTTCCGTGACACCATAGAGCGTCACCTCCTCGCAGATGTCCCGGTGGGCATGCAGTTTTCGGGCGGAGTGGACA
>CAYZET010000404.1:0-5137 GCA_964477215.1 uncultured Syntrophaceae bacterium
CACTTCAGTGGAAGGCCTGGCCGATGCAGGCCCTCCGCCGGCGGCCACTGCAACTGCTCCCACGCCAATGGATGCGAGGAAGCCTCGCCGGGTAACACCCTCTGTCACATTTTCTGCAAGCTCTGTTTCGGAGAGCCGGCTTGGAGATGTACCATCCTCTTTGTGCACCTCATCGATCATGTGTGCCTCCTGGTCTGCATTTTATCAATGGTTGTCCAACCAACATCCGAACCGCCTCGAATTAAATAGACGCATCAAGATGTACGGTTCGTATCGTGAAAGGCCTCTTCCCTTCTTGTTAGAATGGCCCGAAACAGCCCGGCACGCCGCCTTGAATACGGCCTCTCCAGGGTACCACCCGGCTCTTTGTTCAGTCAATACCGCAGCGAGGAGGAAACGAGCAGCGATACCTAATACGAATTCTAAAACAGCTTGACAACAGGCCGAGGCAAAAGCGAGCGATTGTCTGGCGGCGCTCCCGGAGCCGCCAATGCTAGTCACGCAACGATCCGCTCGACACATGCCTGCAAACCTCTGAAATCCCCGGAGGCTTCTCGTGCTGTGGCCATTTGCCCTCTATTTCTCCATCGTGATCATTCTCGTCGCCGCGATCCTCATCATTTCGAGCTTGCTGGGAGAGCGACACAGCGAGCGGAGCACGGGCGATCCGTACGAATCGGGAATCATGGCTACAGGGGGGGCGAGGGGACGCTTTGACGTGAGCTTTTTCCTGATAGCAGTCTTTTTCGTGATCTTCGATCTCGAGGCGATTTTCCTTTTCGGCTGGGCCGTGGTAGTGCGCGAGGCCGGCTGGATCGGGTACGTGGAGGCCTTGGTATTCATGGCGGTTCTCTTGGCAGCTTGGGCCTACCTCTGGAGGATCGGGGCACTTGAGCTGAAAAGACTGCAGCACGCTATCGAGGGCACGGCCGATCTCCGTCATCGAAGACCGTGCGAAAGGCCGAGCGCAACCGGTTGGGACAGATAGTCGGGAAAAGAGGCGACAACCCATGCTGTCATGGTTCACCGCATCTCACTCCAAAGTCAGTCAAGATGAGGACGCTCAAGAGGCTCAACGGAACGGTATCGTTCTTTCACGGCTTGAGGATCTCCTGGCGTGGGGAAGGAAGTACTCCATCTGGCCGTTCAACTTCGGTCTTTCGTGCTGCTATGTGGAAATGGCTGCGGCTCTGACGAGCAAGTACGATATCGCGCGGTTCGGCTCCGAGGTAATTCGAGGCACTCCTCGCGAATCGGATCTCATGATAATTGCGGGTACGCCGTTCATAAAGATGGCTCCTATCATCAGACGCTTGTACCAGCAGATGATGGAACCCAGATGGGTCATCTCCATGGGATCGTGCTCCAACTCGGGAGGAATGTACGACATCTACAGCGTGGTACAGGGAGTGGACAAGATTATTCCCGTGGATGTGTACGTTCCCGGCTGTCCCCCGCGACCGGACTCCTTCGTGGCAGGCTTGCTTCTTCTCCAAGACCAGGTGGGTCGAGAGCGGAGACCGGTGAGCCCATGGTGGGGAACCCAAGAAGTTCGGCGCCCGCCGAAGCGAAGCTTGCGGGACGAGAACCGGGAGCGGCGGGCGCAAGAGACAGTGCTCCCTTCCCCCGACGATGTGTCCTAATCTGAAGGCAATGGGGAACCTGCAGCAGGGAACGCTGCCGAACGAGGCTGTGGCCCCGGAAGTAATCAGGTGAATCGAGAGTCTTGATCCGATGGTGGATACGCTCCGAAAAAGAGTTTCATGAACGACTCTGGGAGAATTGAAGACGAATTGATCGGCCGGTTTGGCGATCTGGTCGTGCGTGAGCAGACGAGGGACGAAGTGCCCACCTTCTGGACGCCGAAAGAAAGCATCGAAGAGGTGCTCCGCTTTCTCAAAGAGGACGTATCCCACCCGTACAGCATGCTCTACGATCTGACCGCGGTGGACGAACGCGTGCGGATGGCCGCGCGGCCCGACAGCGATTTCACCGTCGTGTACCATCTACTCAGCTACGACCGTAACGAAGATGTGAGGCTCAAGGTAGCCCTCAAGGGAGACTATCCTTCCTTGAGCAGCATTGTGAAGATCTGGCCCTGCGCTGACTGGTACGAACGGGAAGTGTGGGACATGTTTGGCATCCGATTCCACGGTCATCCGCACATGGAACGCTTACTGATGCCGCCATGGTGGAACGGCCATCCGTTGAGGAAAGAGCATCCCGCGCGTGCTACTGAAATGGGTCCATTTCAGTTACCCGAGGAACTGGCAGAGGAATACGATCGGCTTCTCAGGTTCAAGCCCCAGGAATGGGGCATGGAGAGGGAGGAAGATGGGACCCGCTTCATCTTCCTGAATATGGGACCTCAGCATCCCGCCACACACGGGATTTTTCGAATCGTCCTGCAGCTCGCAGGTGAGGAGATTCGGAACGCAGCGCTTGACATCGGCTACCACCACCGCGGGGCCGAGAAGATGGCTGAGCGTCAGACCTGGCACACGTTCATCCCCTATACTGACAGAATAGACTATCTCGGGGGGGTGATGAACAATTTCCCTTACGTCATGGCCGTGGAGAAGCTGGGAGGGGTCGAGGTTCCTGAGAAGGCACAGATGATTCGCGTCATGCTGGCAGAATTCTTCCGCATAGCGAGTCATCTCGTGTTCTACGGGACCTTCGTGCAGGACGTGGGGGCCATTTCTCCCGTTTTCTTCACGTTCACCGATCGAGAGCGGGTCTTTGACGTCGTGGAAGCTATTTGCGGCGGCCGAATGCATCCCATGTGGTTCCGTATAGGAGGCGTCGCGCAAGATCTGCCCAGAGGGTGGGACCGCCTCGTCAGGGACTTCTTAAATTACCTCCCTGCCCGGCTGGATGAATATGAAACACTGGTGCTGAAAAGCCCTGTCGTGAAAGCCCGAACCGTAGGAGTCGGAGCCTATACTGTCGAGGAGGCGATCGAGTGGGGAGTAACCGGTCCGGGCCTGCGGGCATGCGGCCTGGATTTCGATTTTCGGAAGAAAAGACCCTATTCGGGGTACCATCAGCTCGAATTCGACATACCTACCGGCTCGAATGGAGACTGTTACGATAGGTGCGCTGTCCGGGCGGAGGAGATGAGACAGAGCCTCCGGATCATCAGGCAGTGTCTGGAGAACATGCCTTCCGGACCGTACAAGGCGGATCACCCCCTCGCGGTGCCCCCTCGCAAGGACAAGACCATGCAGGACATCGAGACCCTGATCCACCACTTTCTCGGGGTGAGCTGGGGGCCGGTCATGCCAGCCGGAGAGGCTTTCAGCGGCATAGAAGCCACAAAAGGGGCAAACGGCTACTACGTGATCAGCGACGGAAATACCGCGCCATACCGAGTCCGCATCAGAACTCCGTCTTTTCCCCATCTCCAGATGATTCCCCTGGTAAGCCGCGGGATGTTAATTCCGGATCTCGTTGCGTACCTCGGAAGCATCGACTACGTGATGGCAGATGTGGATCGGTGAGTGGCCACAGAATGGGTGAGAATCTCCGACCATGCTGAATGAGAAATTACAGGACCTCGTGCGTGCCGAAGTGGAGCTAGCTCCTACGAGAGAGGCCGCATGCCTTGATGCTTTGAGAATTGTCCAGCAGCATTTCGGATGGATATCGGACGATAACCTGGCAGCGTTATCCGAAATACTCGGAATGACCAGGGAGGAGCTTGAGTCAGTCAGCACTTTCTACAATCACATTTTTCGCAGACCCGTGGGAAGGCACATCATCCATGTCTGTGACAGCATCACCTGCTGGATGATGGGACACGAGACTATCCTGACGTACCTGAAGGAACGTCTGGGGGTGACCATTGGCGAGACCACGGGGGACAACCGCTTCACGATCCTTCCCATCCAATGTCTGGGGGCCTGTGATGGGGCCCCTGCGATCATGATCGACGACGATCTCCACTGCTGTCTCACACCCGAGAAAATCGACAGGGTCCTGGAGGCATACCCGTGAACAACGACGAGCGCAGGCCGCTCACCAAGAATATCCGACCTGGTCGTGAGCTCCCCACAATAGATGACTACGAGCGCACAGGGGGGTACCAGGGCCTCAGAAAGGCCATCCGGGAGATGAGCCCCCGTCAGGTTGTGGACGAGGTGGTGGATGCAAAGCTCAGAGGCCGCGGTGGCGCAGGGTTTCCTACCGGGATCAAATGGAGATCCGTGCCCACCGGTCCGGAATGGCCGCTCACGCGTTACTTCATCGGGGATGCGGACGAGATGGAGCCCGGCGCGTTCAAGGATCGTATGCTGCTCGAGGGAGATCCCCATCAGTTCATCGAGGGGCTCATCATAAGCTCGTACGCTACTGAAGTGCAGGTCGCATACATCTTTATCAGGCGGGAATATACACGTGCGGCAGAGCTGCTTTCTCGCTCCCTCCAGGAAGCGTACGATCGCAACTACGCAGGGAGGAATATCCTTGGCTCCGATTACAGCCTCGATGTTCATCTCCACATAAGCTGCGGGCGATACATCTGCGGTGAGGCCACGGCCATGACATCCTCGCTCGAGGGCAAGAGGGCGATTCCCTTGAGCAGGCCCCCTCGTGAGAGCGAATGCGGCCTGTGGGGCATGCCCACCGTGGTGGACAATGTGGAGACCCTGTGCAACGTGCCTCACATTGTGAGAAACGGAGCGACCTGGTACCGGGGGCTGAGCCTGTGTGCCGACGGCGGAACGAAGATCTACGGCGTGAGCGGCCGCGTCAAGCGCCCCGGAGTCTGGGAGCTTCCAATGGGAACGCCGCTGCGGGAGATCATAGAAGAGCACGCTGGAGGCATGGAGGAGGGATACCGGCTGAGGGCAGTGATACCTGGTGGTGCGTCGACGGAATTCGTCCCACCGGAGCAGCTCGACGCGGCAATGGATTTTGACAGTATGGCCAGTGTGGGAAGCCGGTTGGGAACCGGCACAGCCATCGTGCTCGATGACAGAACCTGTCCTGTGGGAGCTGTGCACAATCTTATCAAGTTTTTCGCACGGGAGTCCTGCGGCTGGTGTACCCCATGCAGAGAAGGACTGGCCTGTCTCAGTCATATTCTGGCGGACATAGAGATGGGCCGCGGCAGAGAAGAGGATCTTGATATCCT
>CAYZET010000405.1:0-5127 GCA_964477215.1 uncultured Syntrophaceae bacterium
GGCGGAAAATCCTTGATAGTGGTCAATGTGTGCCGCATGGGTGCGAGAAGCCTGGAGCACTCTGCAGCCGCGGCCGACGCCTGTACCACGGTGCCTGGGATGCTCTTCGGGCTCTCTAGCATGCCTGCCACAAACACTCCGGACCGTGTGGTTCGTACGGGCTCGAACGAGGAGGTCTTGCAGAAGCCGGCCTCGTCGAGCTCGATGCACAGCTTCTTTGCGAGGTGCTGGGAGCTCTCCGAAGGTCTGATGCCCACAGCAAGGATCACCATGTGAAAGGTTTCCGTGTTCAACTGCTGGTCTTCACCTACATACGTCAGAAGCAGGTTGTGTGTTCGGGGATCGTCCACTACCCGACTGACCAGAGATCTGATGAACCGGACACCATGTTTTTGGGCGCGTTCATAGTAGGCATCGAAGTCTTTACCGGAAGCACGTATGTCCATCGAGAAAATAGTAGGCTCAATGGTAGCGTGATGTTCTTTGGCTATAACCGCCTCTTTTATTGAGGCCATGCAACATACTGAGCTGCAGTGGGCAACCCCCCTCTGGGGATCTCTCGATCCCACGCATTGGATCCACGCCACCTTGGTCGGTCGTTCTCGGTCCGAGGGACGAAGCACCTCCCCTCCTGTGGGCCCGGAAGCACTCAGCATACGTTCCAGATCGAGGTTGGTCAGGACGTTGGGTGCGATTCCGTACGAAAACTCCCCCCGCAAGTGAGCCGGATCGATGATTTCGTATCCGGTAGAGAGCACGATGGCTCCGACATCGATATCCACGTATTGATCGCGCAGTGTGTGATCGATGGCCTCAGCCTTGCACGTCCTGACGCATTGCATGCATTCGGAGCATAGACCGCAGTTGAGACATCTATTGGCTTCATTCTGAGCGTCCTCTTCGGAAAGCGTCTGAACTATTTCTGAGAATCCGGTGCGCTCTGTCGCAGGAAGGACTGGGGCTTTGACTCGGGGCGCCTTGGCTACTTCAGGTATTGGTCGATACTGGGGGTTTTCCGGAAACTCTGTTGGGCGAATCCCGGCCAGGTCTTGTTTCCTGATATACCGAGACATCGCGGTCGCTGCTTCCCGCCCGCTCGCTACTGCCTCTACCACCGTGGCAGGGCCCGTGGTGGCGTCACCTGCAGCGAACACTCCATCCACGATGGTGGCCTGGGTAAACTTTTTCACGTGAATGGTATTTCGATCGGTCCTTCCTATTCCAGGGACCCTCTTCCACAGATCCGGGTCGACCATCTGACCGATGGCGAGAAACACCGTATCAGCAGGGAGCGTCATGAGCTCGCTCTCATCGAAGCGCGGATCGAATCGCCCCGTTTCGTTGAACACGCTCGTGCACCGCTTGAATTCCACGCTCCGAACCTTCCCGCGCTCGCCGCGGATGAGCCTGGGCCCCCAGGAGTTGTGGATCTCTACACCTTCAGCGGAAGCCTCCCCAATTTCGTGCTCGCCGGCAGGCATTTCTCCGCGAGACTCCAGGCACACCACATCCACCTTCTTGGCACCGACGCGCACAGCGGTCCTGGCCACATCTATGGCGACATTGCCTCCTCCGACTACAACGACGTTTGTCATAGGTGCAATGGGTCTGCCGAGAGCGACCTGACGGAGCAGATCCGTGCCCTGGAGGACGCCGTGGAAATGGATTCCGGGAACCGGCAAGTGAATGCCCTGCTGACACCCCACGTCCAGGAGCACTGCCTTGAAGCCCTCAGCCTTGAGGTCTCGAAGCGTGAAATCTTTGCCTAGCTTCGCGTTCGTTCTTGCCCTCACGCCTAGGCCGAGGATGTGGAATATGTCTCTGTCCAAGACCGTACGAGGAAGCCTGTATTGCGGAATTCCGAGCCGGAGCCATCCCCCGAGCACGGGCTCGCTCTCGAATATCGTCACCCGGAACCCTTCCAGGGTGAGGTAGTAGGCGGCTGAGAGACCTGCCGGACCGGAACCGACGATGGCCACCTTTTCCAGTCGTGGCGGCGCCTTGGGGGTTCGCAACGTCGAGTAATCCGCATGTTCTACAGCGAAGCGTTTTAGATCGCACACGGCAATGGGCTCGTCCTTCTCTCCTCTCCGGCACGCCTGTTCACATGGATGCGGACACACGCGGCTCAAGACTCCCGGTAGCGCCACTTTCTCGTAAATGAGCTCGAGCGCCTCGTTATATCTGCCCTGCTTGACCAATTGAACGTACCCCTGGACATTCACGTGGGCGGGACAGGCCCGCACGCAAGGGGGACGATCGGCCTTCTCGACAACAAAGGCCTGTGGAACGGTCTGAGGAAAAACTCGGTATATGGCAGCTCGTGCACCAAGCTTGCCGTCAAATTCACTTGGCAACTGAACCGGGCACTCTGCGGCGCAGTCACCGCACCCCTTGCACCGCTCTTCAAGAACGTACCGAGCTTTCTTGCGGATTTTCACCCTGAAATGGCCCGGCCAGCCGTGTACATCCTCCACCTCGCAATAGGAGAGAATGTCGATGTTCGGCTCCTGACCTGCTAGCAACAGCTTTGGAGAGAAGATGCACATCGAGCAGTCGTTGGTAGGATAGGTCTTGTCGAGCTGGGCCATTCGGCCGCCAATACCAGTCTGACTCTCCACCAGGTACACCTTGAAGCCCGACTCCGCCAGGTCCAGGGAGGTCTGTATTCCCCCAATACCTCCGCCCACGACCATTACTGCGCCGATCTTGTCGTTATTCATGGTGCTCCTCCGGTGAGATATGATTGAGAAGCCGGGCCTGAAACGGGGATTGTGGGACTCTGCGAAGGCTTCGTTTGGGGCGCATCGAAGTGAGATCGTGGCGATTAGATGACCGCGTTTGTGGCCTCTCGCAGGAGAGGAGAGCATTTTTCGTGCCAAGTTCGATGACGCGACCAAGAGAGAGACATGGCACTCCCGTGGAATGTGGGATTCTAACCCGCAGCTGAAGATGGCAGCCCCGCGGAACGCAGGGCTATCCTCCATGGCGGGAATGTGCCAAGCATGTAGTGCAGGCTTTCTAGCCTGCATCTTCGAAATATGGCAGCCTAAAAGGCTACCCTACATCTCCGAAAAATGGCAGCCCCGCGGAACGCGGGGCTACCCTCCATGATGTGGAACGGGAGCTTGAAGGGTGTGTACCGGAACGATACCAAAGCGGTTATGCAGGTGTACCGCCTTCGCGCCAAAGGTCGTAGCGCTTCAAGTATCTGTAGAGAGAATTTCGTGAAATCTTCAGCATGCGGGCTGCCTCTCGCCTGTTCCCCCGAGACAGACAGAGGGCCTCTGCACACAGATCCCGCGTTATCTTATCGGTGACCTCTCGCAGACCGCGATCTACTGGAAGGGCCTTCGTCTCTTCTCGTCGCTCTCGCGATTTGTCCAAGCCCGGAATGGTAAGCTTGAAATCCTCCCTGTCCCACAGCATGAGAGCGCGCTCTAGAACGTTTCGCAATTCCCGAAGGTTGCCCGGCCAAAGGTATCGCTTTAGCGCCACTATTGTACGAGGCTCGATCACAGGAATCTCGGACAACTGCATTTCTTTTGCAAGGCAGCTAAGCATTTCTTCCACGAGCAACGGGATGTCTTGCGTTCTCGCACGAAGAGGCGGCACCTGAACCGTGAAGACGTTCAATCGGTAGTACAGAGCCGGCAGAAAGCGGCCTGCCGAAACCTCGGTCTCCAAATCCCTGTGTGTGGCCGCCATCAGGCGAGCATTTACGTGGATCGCTTTTTCGCCCCCGACACGCAAGAACGATCTTTCGTCGAGGAAAGTAAGTAGCTTTGATTGGAGCGGCAAAGGAAGCTCGCCAATTTCATTGAGGAGAAGTGTGCCCCCCTCAGCGAGCTCCAGGAGACCGCGTTTCCTACCTCTGGCGCCGGTGAACGCTCCCGCCTCGTGGCCGAAGAGCTCTGATTCGGCTAGCTCGTGGGGCACGGCCGCACAGTTAATCGCAAAGAAGGGACCGTCAGCTCGCCGAGAGTGCTGGTGGATCCACCGCGCCAGATAATCTTTGCCGCTGCCGCTCTCTCCACAGAGAAGGGCTATACCGTCGCTTTCCGCCGCGTGGAGCGCCTTTTCCATGGTCTCTTGCATGGCCGGGGAAGGATAATTCTGGACAGGGACCCGAGTGACCGGCCGAGCCTTCTTGCGCTCAGTGATGTTGCGGGAAATCGTGCAAATACCCGTAATGGCTCCTCGAGCGTTGTGCAAAGGGACCGTGATGTCATGAAAGGTGAGCGCTTCCCCCCTAACTATCTTCGTGCGCTCCTCTTCCACAGACTGCCCCGCCAAAGCACGCAGGTCCACCTCTCTGATCCGTTTCCCGGCTTCCGGTCCGAAAATGTCGTCCGCTTTTTTGCCGAGAATTTCTGCCGCGGGCAGGCGCAAGAGTTTCTCCATTGCGGGGTTTACAAGCACATATCTAAGAGAGCGATCCTTCAGGAAAATGCAGTCTCTAGCACTCTCGAAAACCGCCTGGAACCGCTCTTCGCTGGTCCGGAGTGCTTCTTCCGCGGCCTTGCGCTCTGTCACATCGAGAATCGAGCACATCATGCACAAGGGCTTGCCGGACTTGTCCGTAACCATTGTTGCAGAAAGCTGGGCACAAAACGATGAACCATCCTTTCTCCGTGCGACCACCTCTCCCAGCCACCAACCGTTTTCCTGCAAGGCACTTACCACAGTCCGCATTTTCTCTTCTTCCGCCCAGAGCTGCTCCAGGGTTACGGACAGCACTTCTTTCGGGCTGGTATAGTACCAAAGATCGAGAAACGCGGGATTCACGTAAGTCACCTTTCCGGTAAGGTCAGCCATTATGATTGCGTTAATGGAGCACGCTATCGCGCTGTCCTTGATCCAAAGCCTTTCCTGGGCGCCTCTCAGCTCGGTAATGTCTACGGCCACACCCCTCGCTCCCACCACCATATGGCGTCGTGTGAGCGCACTGCAATACATGAGGACTGGAAACCGGGTGCCATCCTTCCTCTGCAACGTATACTCAGTGGCTTGCAGGTTCTTTCCTTTTTCCACGCTGCTCATGTTGCGGGCGAACCGTTCCCTCTCTTTGGGAGCCACGATGTCTACCCAATCGATCCCCTCTGCAAGATCCGCTGTGGAATATCC
>CAYZET010000406.1:0-5113 GCA_964477215.1 uncultured Syntrophaceae bacterium
TGACGCTCCCCCTTTCCAAGGGTCAGAAAGGGCTGTGGGATATCGACAAGATCTACCATCACTTTCCTGTGCTGAAGCTACGGGGCCATCACGGGGGATCGAAGCTGTCGGGGGGCGAACAGCAAATGCTCGCCATAGCCCGCATATTGACCATGGACGTGAGGCTCATTCTGCTGGACGAGCCTACCGAAGGTCTTGCTCCACTGCTGGTGCGAGAAATAGGCCACATAGTGGAAGAACTGAAAAAGGAGGACATGACCATCCTCCTGGTTGAACAAAATACACGGTTCGCAGTACGAGTGGCCGACTACCATTTCGTGATCTACAACGGTCGGATCGCCTACTCGGGAAGCAATGAGGAGTTCGAGGCGGACGACGAGGTGAAATCCCGATACTTGGGGGTCTAGACAGAGGCGGGAGTCGCTCCGGCAGAGAGGCTGCCGCAAACCAGCGAGGAGGAATGGAATGAAGAAAACCTGTGGTTTGATCGTGGCGTTGTCCGCACTGGTCCTCTGCCATTGTTTTCCTGCGGCAGCAGAACCGGTAAAGGTCTCGGTGCTGACTGACATGTCGGGACCATACGCCGGCATAACAGCTCGAAACGTGGACGCGGCAAAGATGGCGATTGAGGACTTCGGGGGCAAGGTCCTGGGAGAAAACATCGAGCTCGTTTATCGGGATCACATGTGCAAACCCGATGTGGCCAATCAGAAAGCGAAGGAGCTCTACGAAAAGGAGCAGGCAGATGTAATCTTCGACTGCCCGAACAGTGCTGCAGGACTGGCGGTAGCCAATCAAGCGAAGTTGCACAAGAAAGTGTTTATCGCCATCGGTTCTGGGACCACAAGGCTGGCCGGCCCCGAGTGTAACCGCTACACCTTCAAATGGGCGTATAACGATTACATGTTAGCAACTGCCGTGGGCTTGTGGGCTGCCGATAATCTTGGCAAGAAATGGTATACCATCACAGCGGATTATGCATGGGGGCACGATCTCTTGCACCACTTCTCCGATGCGCTCAAGGAGAAGGGGGGAACCCTCCTCGGAAATGAGATGGTGGCTTTAGGTACGTCTGATTTCAGCCCGTACATACTCAAGGCAATGGGGACCAACCCGGAGGTTCTGGTTCTGCTCAACGCGGGCAAGGACGCGGTGAATGCCACAAAACAGGCAATGGAATTTGGACTCAAGAATAAGACCCAGATCGTCCATGCGTTGCTCTTTATCGAAAACATCAAGGCCGCGGGAGACGTGTTCGACGGCGACTACGTAACCGGCGCCTGGTATTGGAAGAGTGAGAACCCGGGATCCAAGGAATTCGTGGAGAAGTGGCAGAAACAATTCGGACAACCACCGAACTGGATGAATGCAGCCACATACAGCGCAGTAACTCAGTACCTGAATGCAGTGGAGCGAGCCAAATCCAAGGACTCGTTAGCAGTGGTAAAAGCTCTGGAAGGACATGAGTTCAAGGATCTCCTGGCCAATCCGGGCAAAATCCGGGCAGAAGACCATATGCAGGTAGGGAACGCATACATCTTGAAGGCCAAGAAGCCGAAGGACAAAGATGATTGGGACGTGTTCACCATCGTGGGAACCATACCACCGGAAAAGGCTTATCAGGATCCGAAGGACACCGGCTGCAAGATGGAATAGCCACAACCGGAATCTCAAAAGGGGGAGCTGGGCAGGTCGATCCTACGGCAGCTCCCTGCATAAGCGCTGAAGTTCTTATGACCACCCAACTGCTTCTCATGCAATTGTTTAACGGCCTGATTCTCGGGTCCTTGTACGTCCTCCTTGCACTCGGTTTGTCGATCATTTTTGGCATGCTCGGCATCATCAACTTTGCACACGGGGCTTTTTTCATGCTTGGTGCCTATGCAGCGTACACGATTACGGCGTATCTGGTTCCTAATTTCTGGGTAGCTTTGGTGTGCGTTCCGCTGCTTATGGCCGTTTTCGGTGCATTGTGCGAGGTCTTCTTCTTCAGGAGGCTCTACGACGTTCCACCATTGTACATCATGCTGTTCACGTTTGGCCTGATGCTCGCGCTCCAGGATCTAGCCCGGATCATTTTCGGAAGCATGGGCGTCCCTTTTGGGACACCGGAAAGCCTCACCGGTGCGGTCAACTTGGGGTTCATGTACTATCCCACGTACCGTCTTTTCCTGATCCTCGTCACTGGCGTTGCTGCTGTCGGAGTGTGGCTATTTCTCACCAAGACGAGGCTGGGGAGCATTATCCGGGCCGGGACGGACAATCCGCGAATGGTTGACGCGCTCGGAATCAATATCTCGAAGATCATTACCTTCGTAGTGGGCCTGGGAACGGGTTTGGCAGGACTGGCAGGCGTTCTGGCTGCTCCCATCCAGAATGTTCGCCCACTGATGGGAATGGATTTTCTCATCGACTGCTTCGTCGTTGTGGTGATCGGAGGAATGGGAAGCCTGGGCGGGTCCATAATCGGAGGATTGATCGTGGGCGAGATTATAGCGATCGGAGTCATGGTATGGCCCCCAATGGCCAATACAATGATATACCTGTTTATGGCAGCGTTTCTGCTGGTGCGCCCCAGGGGGCTTTTCGGTCGAGAAGCCTTTCACGAGTGATGCCCTATGCCACGTTCGGATGCTTTGACTATTGGCTGTTTCTTTGTACTGGCCCTGATTTTTCCTCACCTGGCTCCGTATGAGGCATTGGCTAGCGAGGTTCTGATTTTCGCTCTTTTCGCCATGGCGTACGATCTGGTCCTCGGCTACAGCGGGATGCTTTCCTTCGGCCATGCGGCGTTCTTCGGAATAGGAGCCTATGCCACCGGGATTTTCTTGCTGAGGCTCGTTCTGTCCGTGCCTCTTGCGCTTGGAGCAGCAGTGTTGACAAGTAGCGCCGCTGCCCTGTTCGTCGGGTACGCAAGCATTCGCAGACATGGTATCTATTTCACCATGGTTACGCTGGCCTTTGCCCAAATGTTCTATTTCATTGCGTTCAAATGGACCGGATTGACGGGAGGAGACGACGGATTGCAGGGCGTCCCGCGGCTTGCAATAGGGCCTGTGGATCTCCATTCGGAAATCAATCTGTATTATTTCATTCTCGCGCTTGTCGCTATTTCCGTTCTCCTGATGGTCAAGATAGTTCACTCGCCGCTTGGAGCAGTCCTTCAGGCCTTGAGAGAAAATCGGGACCGAGCAATGAGCATCGGCTATGACGTGGACCGCTTCCGTCTCATAGCTTTCGTGATATCCGGGTTTTTCTGCGGACTGGCAGGAGGACTTTATGCTCTGCTTCTCAACATGGTACCCTTGAGCTCTCTGCACTGGTCAACATCGGGTGAAGTAGTAGTGATGACCATCACGGGGGGGATGGGAACCCTTTTCGGTCCTGTGATCGGCGCTGTATTCATCATTCTGCTTCGGGACATCATCAGCAACTATACAGAAAGCTGGAGCCTCATCATGGGAATCATTTTCATGGTTGCAGTGTTCGCGTTTCGAGGTGGAATCATCGGACTGCTGAGCCGGACGGCTCGCCTGGTGAGAAGACGCGAGGACCAGGTCTGACGCGTCTTTCCATTCACGCCGTGGAATGAGCCAGCCCCCTGTCGAGGAGAAAAACGGTATCGGTTCACTCCACGATAACGTGTTGACCAACAAGATACAGTGAATTATGCTCAATAGTTGAGACGGAGGCATGTGAGAGGCATGGGCTGCTTCCGAAGCCGCTCATACGCTACTTCTCTCGGAGAGCGTTGCACCGATGGGGGGGTAAGCTCTTGTGTTTTTCGTGGTTGACTGGATCCGGGGCAGGGACGAAGGCTATCAACGAAAGGGCGGGACCGAAGCAACCAGACCCGCCGAACCGTAATGTTAGACTCCGCGCCGCAGAGGTGCGGCAACTTTACTCTCAATCGAAGACTGCGTTGGTAGGAACTGCGATAAGCGCGGTAATCCTCGTGTACGCGCTTCGAGACGTCGTGCCTCACGCGCGGCTTGCCATATGGCTTGGCAGTTATCTCTTGCTGCAAGTTCCGCGGCATCTGTTGGTCCGATCCTTCGCGAAACGAACGCTCAGCAGCGAAGATACCGTCTGGTGGGGAGCCTGGTTTTCTGCGTTGACGGTCCTTTCAGGCTTGCTCTGGGGATTGGCAGGCTTGTTCTTGTTTCCTGTCGACTCGCCGTTCCATCAGTTCCTCCTGGCCCTCTTCATTGCAGGAATTAGCTCCGCGGCAGCAGTCGTGTATGCTCCGCGGCCCGAATGTTACGTTCCCACGCTGGTCGGCTGCCTCATGCCTCTTTCAGCGCGATTCATCTACGAGGCGGACGAGACACGTATGATAACAGGATTCGTAATAATCCTTTTCGCCATCGTCCTCATCGCCACTGCTCGACGCATGAATCTCGCCTTTACCGAAGCTTTGCGCCTGCGATTCGAAAAGGGAGCGCTGGTTGAATCCCTCTGGGAAGAAAAGAGCAAAGCCGAGTCGCTCAATGAAAGCCTGTTGAGAGAAGTGGGAGAAAGGAAGCTCGCAGAGGCAAAACTCGTTGCGGCCAAAGAACGGGCCGAGGCCGGCGACAGGGCGAAAAGTGAATTCCTTGCCAATATGAGCCACGAGTTGAGGACTCCACTCAACGCGATTATCGGTTTCTCCGAAATACTCGAAGACCAGCTTTTCGGATCTCTCAATGAGAGGCAGACGTCATACGTGCGGCATATCGTGAATGGCGGGTACCACCTTCTTTCTCTTGTCAACGATGTTCTCGATCTGTCCCGGATCGAATCGGGCAAGATGGACTTGGACACGTCGGCCGTGGACCTGCGTGCCCTTCTCAGGGCCAGCATTCTCATGATCAAGGAAGACGCGAAAAAGCGCCAACTATGTATCGAATGCATGATTCACGACAGACTCCTCCGTGGTGCCATTCAGGCGGACGAAACCAAGCTCAAACAGATCATGTTCAACCTCCTTTCCAATGCCGCCAAGTTTACGGCGGAAAGGGGGCGGATACGGATCGAAGCGCAGGAGGCCCAAAGTCAACTTCAGATAAGTGTCTCTGACAACGGCATCGGTATTGACCCAAGACACCAGGAGCTCATCTTCGGAACCTTTGAG
>CAYZET010000407.1:0-5059 GCA_964477215.1 uncultured Syntrophaceae bacterium
ACGCTGATGGCCTCGATGGTTGCTGGCCAGATGCTTGCGTCAGTAGTGTTCGATCATTACGGATGGATGGGCTATCCTGTTCATCCGTTCGACGAATGGAGACTCGTCGGAGTGTTTCTCCTGGTCGCAGGCGTGCTGATCATCCGGGGTTGCTGACACTGGCTTATGCGTTTGCCGGCGCTGGATTGCAGGCAAACCGGTGGGTCTGAGGAGAAATTGATGAAGTGCCCCAAGTGTGGACCTACCCAGACGGATTCCAAGGCTGCTTTGTTTTTCTTCCTAGCGTCATGCTGCCTCTCGTTGCGGGTTTTCTCCTCTTCCGATACCAAGACTATATACGCCGATGGATACAGAGCCGATGGTCCAGGAATCCCTCCGAGGCTTGATGCACACTGTTGATAGTTCGACAAGAGAAAGTTATGCTTCACCAAGATTACGCCGGTGTTTCTCAAGGATCGGTGGAGGCCTGACGGATCAGCGGCCGAAAATCGCGGGCCGAGTGGAGGAACAGGGCAGGACATGGGGTCGCGCATGAAGACTTTAGGAGTGTGTCTGGCAATTCTTGCAACTGGTGCGGTCGGATTCGGTGCTCTGAAAATGACCAAGCCAGCCCCTCCTCAGGCTCCCGCAGAAGCCGGACGTCCTCTCGTACGGGTGATGGATGTCACGTTGGGAGACTTCAGGGCTACCATAGAGGAAAGCGGTACAGTTGCACCGAAGACGGTACTCGATCTGACGGCCGAAGTTGCGGGAACACTCGTCTTCGTCTCCGATGCTATGCAAGTAGGGTATTTTGTTCGCAAGGGCCAGTTGCTCGCTGAGGTCGACCCCCGGGAATATCGGCTAAGCGTGGCCCAGTCAGAAGCTGAACTGGCCCAATTGGCGGCCGAAAAGGCCAAGCTCGACCAGGAGGAAGAGAATATCACGCGACATCTGGAAGTCGAAATCTCTAGTCTCCACTTATCCAAGATGGAGCTGGACAGGAAACAGAAGCTCCTGGAAAGCGGATCCATCTCACAGAGCGAAGTGGACAAACAAGCGATTGACACAAAGCAGAAAGAAGTCTCGGTGGTAAATCAACAGAACGCTCTGGCGCTTCTCAAATCTCAAGAAGACCTGGTAGAGGCAAAAATCGAAGCGACTCGAGCAAAAAAGGAGCTGGCAGAGATCAAGCTGGAAAAGACTAAGATCTTTGCGCCGTTTGAGGGGAGGGTCCAGGAAGAATCCATTGAACCGGGTCAGTACGTCCAAATCGGGCAGAAGTTGGCAACATTGTATGACACGTCTGCGATGGAGATAGTTGTGAACTTCTCGCCGACCAAGATGGCTCACTGGATTGACGAGGAGACCCGCGAGCAACTCCCGCCTCTTGAAGATCTTGCCCAGATCAATGACTGGATGAGGAAGCATGGGCCTGCCGCAGAAGTAAGCTTCAAATGGGCCCGCGGTGTCAAGACATGGAAAGGGAAAGTGACCCGGTTGAAAGGCGCTCTCGATGCCGCGACTCGGACAATTCCTGTAGTGGTGGAAGTGAAGAACCCGTTGAAGGATGTCCAACCAGGCTCCTCTCCCCCTCTCCTTCCCGGAATGTTCGTTACGGTCAAGATTCAGGGAGCCGTTCTCAAAAGCGTGGTCAAAGTCCCTCGGAGCGCGATCCACGCTGGGAGCGTCTACCTTGTTAAGGACGGTAAGCTTGCAATCAAGCCGGTAAGAGTGGAGGCACTTACGAGGGAAGAGGCGATAATTTCGAACGGCCTGGAGATGGGCGATAAGCTCATTTTGTCACCTATTCCCATGCCCATGCCCGGAATGGAGCTGCGAACGGCAGAGGTAGCCTGATGTCACCTGAAGAGACCAGGAACATTCCGTAATGTTGCGGGCAATCGCACAGTGGAGTGTCTCGCGGCCGGTAGTGGCCAATGTCCTCATGATCTTTCTGCTCGTGACTGGACTTCTCAGCGCATGGAGCTTGCGCCGAGAGATGTTCCCCATATTCTCCTTGGATCAGGTGGAGGTCTCGGTTGTGTACAAAGGAGCGTCGGTCGAGGAGATCGAGGAATCCATTTGTGCCAAGATTGAAGAGCAGATAACGGGAATACGGGACATTAAGAAGATCACTTCCGTCGCTGTAGAGGGACGGGGGGCTGTAACCGCGGAGCTCGAGGCAGGAGCCGATGTGAGCCGTGTGGTCAACGAGGTCAAGAATGCGGTCGATCAGATAGACACCTTTCCCAAAGATTCGGAGCGGCCAGTCACAGTAGAAGTCATAGCCAAGTTTCCGGTGATCAAAGTGGCGGTGTACGGGGATGTGTCTGAACACGTCCTCACCGCACTGGCGGAGAAGGTCAAGAACGACCTCCTTGCCATGCAGGGAATCTCTCAGGTGGAGCTGGTCGGAAACCGGGAATACGAGGTCGCCATCGAAATTCCTGAGCACACCCTCCGTAAGTACGGGCTTACGTTACCAGCCGTGGCAGACTTAATCCGGCTGAACACTCTGGACCTGCCCGCGGGCACTCTTAAGGCGGAATCGGGACAGGTCTTGCTCAGAACCAAAGGGCAGCGATACACCGCGAAAGAATTCGAGGATCTTGTCGTAGTGTACAGCCCGGATGGCACGACGGTTCCTCTGAATCGTATAGCGAAAATTACGGATACCTTCGAGGATGTGGATCTCCAGACTCGCATGGATGGCAAGCCTGCAATCCTTGTGGCTGTAGACAAAACGTCGGCACAGGACGCCATAGCGATCTCGGACAAGGTCAAACAGTACCTCAAGGAACAGAGTCGGCTGCTTCCCCCAAGCGTGCGGATGATAGTCTGGGACGACGATTCGGTCTACATCCGCAGCAGACTCGATCTCATGACCAGAAATGCTCTTCAGGGACTGGTCCTGGTGATTATCATTCTCGGACTCTTCTTGCGGCTGAGGCTTGCGTTCTGGGTGGCAATGGGTATCCCGATCTCCATACTCGGATCGTTCCTCGTCCTGGATCATTTCAATCATTCACTCAACATGGTTTCCATGTATTCGTTCATTGTGGTGCTCGGAATCGTGGTAGACGACGCGATTGTGATCGGAGAAAACGTGTTCACCAGGATCAGCCGGGGAGAGGACCCCGAGCTCGCGGCGGTTGAGGGAACAGCGGAGATCGGCTATCCGGTAGTGAATTCCGTTGCTACGACCGTAGTGGCCTTCTTGCCCATGTTGTTTATTCCCGGCACCATGGGGAAATTCATGGCAGTGTTTCCCATGGCGATCGTGGCCGTGCTGCTCGTTTCGCTGGCCGAGGCGTTGGTAATCTTGCCGGCTCACCTGGCTCATATGAAGCCCAGTGAAGACCTTTCCCGTAAATGGAATCCCTTGGCGATCGCGGAGCGCGTGAGGATCAGAGTTCAGCACGGACTGGATTGGTTTGTGGCGCGGCTGTTCCTTCCGTCCCTGAGATTCGCTGTACGCCAACCATACACCCTCCTCGCCGCAACGATTGCTCTGCTGATGTTGTGTGCAGGCCTCGTGGCAGGGGGCAGAATTGGGTTCGTGTTTTTTCCGAAGATGGACTCTGACAAGATCGCTGCGCGCATAGTCATGCCTGAAGGAACGAGCTTTCAGACCACGCAGTCTCTGGTGGAGAAATTGGAGGCTGCTGCCCGTGCCATGGAGAAGCAATACGCCCGGGAGGACGGAAAGTCGGTAATCGTCCACATGTTCTCCTCGATCGGCCAACAGGCCACGGCAAGGGCCAGCAAGGAAAAAGGGGCTCACCTCGCGGATGTGACTATTGAGCTGTTGGAATCGTCAGAGCGCCGCGTTCCCTCGGCTGAAATCACTGCCGCGTGGCGCAAGCTGACGGGGGAGATTCCAGAAGCCATTTCTCTGGTCTTCGATTCTTCAGCTCGGGCCGGTCGTCCGGGAGGAAAGCCGGTTGAGATAGATCTGGTGGGAGAAGGTCTCGATCAGCTTCGCGCTGCCTCTGATAGCTTGAAGAAGAAGCTGGCAAGCTTCGACGGAGTGGTGGATGTAGAGGATTCGTACAGGCCTGGAAAGAAGGAGATTCGGCTCTCCCTTAACGAGGGGGCTCGACAACTGGGAGTCTCCTTAAGTGATCTAGCCCGCCAGACGAGGGCCAACTTTTGGGGTGAGGAGGCCCTAAAAGTGCAGCGAGGAAGGAATGAGGTCACCATTCGCGTACGGTATCCCGAAGAGGAGCGAGCAGCCCTTGGTGACCTGGAGAATATGCGGATTCGTGTCGGGGGGGATCGCGATATCGCGTTCAAAGAAGTTGCCCAGATCGAAGAATACAGAGGTCCATCGAACATAGTCAGGAAGCACGGTCGAAGGTCGATAACGGTTTCTGCGGACGTGGACGACGATCGCACCAATGCCCGAGAGGTGATATCTCGACTTTCCGAAAGCTTCTTCCCGGAGCTGAAACGAGAATTCCGCGATGTGAATATAAATATGGAAGGCCAGCAGCGAGAAACCGAAGAAACTATGGGCAGCCTGTTGAAAGGGCTCGGAGTGGCGCTCTTCCTGATCTACGTGCTTCTGGTCAATATGTTCCGCACGTACAGCTACCCCATCATCGTCATGACTGCCGTGCCCTTTTCCTTTATCGGTATCACTGCCGGGCATTTTCTCTTCGGCATGGATTTTACCATTCTCTCCATGTTTGGAGTCCTTGCCCTGGCAGGAATAGTCGTCAATGACTCCCTTCTCCTGGTCGAAGCAACCAACAACGGCATCGAGAGCGGATTGCCACTGGAACAGGCCCTGGAGGAAGGCGCGGTGAATCGGTTCAGACAGATCATTCTCACGACGCTCTCTACCGCAGCAGGTCTGTTCCCAATCATGCTGGAAACGAGCGTGCAAGCCCAGTACCTGAAGCCCATGACCATCACGGTGGTCTTTGGTCTCCTCACAGCCACAGGGCTCATTCTGCTCCTCGTGCCGGCGTTGGCTGTCATCCGGGCAGATATCATGGGTATGCTGGGGCTTCGCGCACCGAAGCGGGTGTAGCAACTGCGGGGAACGCTTTATGTTGCGCTCCCCCGCAGG
>CAYZET010000408.1:0-5013 GCA_964477215.1 uncultured Syntrophaceae bacterium
TTGCTCAAGAGCCCGCTTAATTTCATCTTGAGTCATCTTGTCTCTATATTTCTTGAACGAGTAGAACCCCATGCAGAGCGCGGGAATGGCCACAAATACCGGGGCCACCAGCGAGAGAAATGGTTTGCCGAACGTGGGAATGGGCACCGTTCCCAGGTCGGTCCTGAACCCGATCATGTTGAAGGGCACGGCAGACAGGTAAAGCCAACTGGTACCCCCTACCTCATGTTCTCCATACACATGATTCACGTACCGTCCCGGATTATCCTGAATCCTCTTATGTGCCAGGTCGATGAGGTCGGATCTCTTGCCAAAGATCATGGTTTCCGCCGGACATATGGCCACGCATGCGGGCACTCCGCCCTGTTTGCTGATCCTGTCGAAGCAGAAGGTGCATTTCGTCACCTCCGGCGTCCAGGGATCGTTGTACTGGTACGCGGGGATGTCGAACGGACAAGCAGCCATGCAATAGCGGCAGCCAACACAGAGGGAGGCATCGTACGTGACGGCCCCAACCGGCGTTTTGGTAAAGGCCTTCACGAAACATGACGACGCACAGCCCGGCTCATAGCAATGCATGCATTGCTTCTTCACATAGATGGGCCGCGATGCATCTCGTGGATTGTTGAACCGGTTCACGACGGTGAACGTATCCGCGTGGGTTCGCCTGATTTTTTGGAACACTGTCTGATCCGTTTCATATTCCCTGAGAGACCGCTCATTGGGAAGCTTGTTCGCTTCCTTGCACGCCCATTCGCAACGCCGGCAGCCAATACAGACGGTCGTGTCCACGAGAACCCCGAACTGATCCGGATATCCGGGTAGATTGAGAGCATCCCCGAATGCCTCCCTGGACCCGCCAAGGGCGAACCCTCCTATGCCGGCAGCGGTTAGTATCTTTAAGAAATCTCTTCTGGTTCCATCCATCGTGCCGTCTCCTGTGTTACTGGACTCTGGTGCGGCGTGACCTTCTCTTCATTCAATCCTTTTCCCTGTAGGTGAGGAACCGCCAGAATGAGATGAAGAGAAAGAGATAGGCAATGACCACCAAGTATTCCATTCCCTTGGTAAGGGTGTAGAATTCATGCAGGATATTGGGCATCGTTGATCTCCTTTTCTTTCAGGCTAGGTTTACAGGCTGCAGGCCGACAACTGTGCTCCCCAACATACAGCGCAGCGTTCGCCTCCTACTTAACCATTCCAAGCTCCTCCGGTGCCCTGGCAGTCTTCACGTCCTCTCTTGGCGGATGGCATTTGACGCATTCGAGGGCTGCAGGCTTTTGCTGCATCGCATCATGGCAGCCGATGCACTGACGATGATAAGCTCCCAAGATTCCGGGCTTTCCCAGGCTCCCGGGCTGGAACGGAGCCCCGTGACAACTCGTGCACGCGGGGACCTTTTTCTCCTGGGCTGCCAATGGCTCACTCTTGTGATGGCAACCGGAGCACAGAGTCTGGTCTCCCATTCCCGCGTGGAATACCCGCGCTAGAGAATTCTCGTTGGAGATGGTCGTGAGCTTTGCCACAATTTTCTGATGAGGAAGAGTGGCGGGTTTGAACTCCTTCTCGAGGACTTTGATTTCCAGTTTCTCGGGTATTTTTTCTTTGTCAAAGACAAGGGCTTGGGCAGGAGCGTCGACAGGCACACCGTTCACCGGGCCCCTGTGGCACACAGGGCATGAGGCCTGGGGCAGCGACGCCCGAGAAACCTGATGACAGCCCGCGCACTTTGCCGCCTCTTTCTCTTCCGCATGGCATCCTGCACAGGACTGAGACGCTTCCACCTTGTGGAATGCCCGCCAGAAACTTACCCCTCCGCCTGTGGCCTGATCTCCTTGAACGGTGTGGCAGTTGCCGCACTTTTCCAGAGAACGGTGATGACAGGTGCTGCAGAATTGTGCCCTGGGCTCATGGGCCTTATGGTTGAATCCCACGGTCTTCATCCTGCCGATAATTCTTGGAGACGGACCATCTGAAGGCTGCTGCAAGCCTGGAGATTGCTTCTCCGTGAGCGCTAGATCCATGACATCCTTCTGACCGCGAACCAGTCGAGGAATGGCACGGATCTCTTCAGGGGTCAGTTCCTTCCGCTCCCCGTGACAACCTTTGCACTCGAAGGGTCCGAAACGCTTCTTCTCATCCTCCGAGAGTTCGGCCCGACCTTGTGCAGCGGCTCGACCCTTCACTTCTTCCATGGCCTTCATGTGACAGCCGATACAGGCCGCGTGAGAAGCGATCTTCATCGACCGGACGTTCTTCTCCGTCTTCTCTTTATGGCAGGCACCGCAGGCATTTGCTGTGTCCTTCTTGTACAGGAGACCTGTCTGTTGAGGATTGTATTGATGATGGCAGAGATAGCAGCGCTGATCGGTACCCTCGAAAGGCCCAACCAACTCCACTTTGTCTGCGATGTTGTACGCAGCGGGATCAACGAGTTTCTCAACAGCCGCCTGGTGCTGATAGTGACGCTTGTAGTCGAATAGTGGAGACCATTTCCAGGTAGCCCTGTCGACAAAAGGGCGCTTCACATGACACGAGCCGCACAGGCCTATACGCGGTCCGGTCTTCCTTCCCTCAGCAGCCAATTGGTCATGGCACCCCACGCACGAGTCGTGGAATCCGTACATAATGGAGGTCTTGTCCGTCCAATCGACAGAAGCCTTCGGAAACTCGAAGACCTTGACGCCAGGCGCGGAGGGGCCCGTTCCGCCCTTCCTGAGGATGTGACAAATGCCGCAATCCTCCATCTTGGCTTGCTTCAACGCACTGGTATGTCTGTCGTGATCGAATGCCACAACCGGACGCTCCAGGTCAGGGGCACTTCCTCTATGTTCCAGGAAGAGAGCGAGTTTCCTGCCCGAGGGAGGAGCGTCCTGAGAAGTATCCCGTGTTTCGGCGAGCGTCAGTTGCCAGAACATAGCCACAAGCACAACGCCTGCCACACAAATCGCAGTACCCGTAACGACCCGTCGCATGGTTATTTCCCCTCTCATGGCAAACGGCCTTCCGTGCTCGACTGTCTAATCAGCTTTGAGCTCGTCAGGGATTTCCATGACGTCCACCAGTATTTCACTGAAGAACTTCACGTGCTGACCAAGTTTGTACACGCTGATCACATCCTCTATTCCGCTGTGGCAGTTGTGGCAAGGAGTAATGACGATGTGCGCCTTTGTGGCTGCCAATTGCTCCGCCTTGACCCGGTTGCCCATGACGCGGGAGGTTTTCCAAGGGGGCCCGCAGTTGATGACCCCTCCGCCTGCTCCACAGCAGTAGTTGTGCTCAAAGCCCGGCTCCGGGGGTCTGAAATCAGAGCAGGTAGCCTGAATGATTTCCCGGAGCTTCTGACCAAGTCCTCGGCCCCTGACGATGTTACAGGGCTCCTGGACAGTTACTGGCTCCTCGAATTTCCGAGCGATCTTGATTTTTCCGGAGAAGATGAGCTCGTGATAGAAATCCACTGCGTGGATCACCGGAACCGGTGGCTCTCTCCAGCCGAGCCATCGGGGTCCGTCGTACACGGCGCCGCGAAACGCGTGCCCGCACTCGCCCATAACGATCCTCTTGGCTCGGAGTTTCAGAGCCGCCTCATGATGCGCCCGCTCCACTCGTCCCATGATCTCGAAGTCACCGGAATACATGGCCATATTGCTGTTGTCCCAGCCGTCAAAGGACGGCATGGTCCAGTCCACTCCCGCGACAGTCATGATCAGGGCCATGTTTCCGATGAGCTGTGCGAGAATCTTCGGTTCGGGAGCAATGACCGAATAGAAGACGTCAGCCCCTTCCTTGTCCAGAGGGATTCTGACTGTCGGCACCTCCGAGCGCATCTCCTCTTCCTGCCACTGGAGGGTATCGATCCACTCGTCTTGTTTGACCCACATCTGGTTGAGCGTCACTGCATGACTGTTCACAGTATCCTGAAGGAATTGGGGTACCATCCCGCATTCGCTGCAAATTCTCCGGATCACGAGGAGAAGGTATGCTATGTCGATCCCAAATGGGCAGTACATGCTGCATCGCCGGCAGACGTTGCATTCAGTGTGCGCGATGCGAGAGCACTCCCTCAGGAAATAGGGATCTACCTTTCCTTTCTTCTTGAGGATCTCCCACAGGGTCTGCTTCACTTTCCCCACGGGAGAGAACCGCGGATCCCTGTCGTTGGAAAGGAACCAATGGCACGCGTCAGAGCACAGTCCGCAATGAACGCACGTGTTCAGATACGTCCGAAAACGCGCCGCGGTTTCCTTGCTTATGATTCTATTGATAACCTCCTGGATCCGTTCTGTGGTCAGGGTCTTGACAGCTGCGTCCAGACCCGGATCGGAAACAGTAGGGATCTCAATGGCCGGCACTCCCATGGTCTTGCCCTCCGCACAATCTCTGTCCGTTTACGAGACGCCTGTACTACCAGTCCTTCGCGTTGCGAACTGCTCCAAATTCGGACCCCATGTACGCTCTCGTGAACGGAAAGAAAAGCATGTGACTCAGTCTCGTGAACGGTATGGCCATCAGCATGATTGCTCCGGAAATCATGTGCACCAACACCATCGTTTCATAGTGGAACCACTGCTGATGAGCCGCGAACCCCGTGACAAAAGGAGCCGCTGCGATGGCCAGAAGCAGGTAATCCGATGCCGAGGTCACGAATCGCACTTCAGGAAGCATGAGTCGTCTCACGAAGAAGAACAGCCCTCCCAAAATCACCAGAACCGTCATGAACGTGGCGAGACTCTCCGAAACGGTGGCCCAGCGTGCTCCCCAGGCAAACGCGAACATCGCCACATGAGCGGTGAGAAAGATAGGGAGCAGCACGAGGCACAGGTGAAAGGCAAACGTAACAATGGTCACCTCGTAGCGCACCCTCATGTTCTTGGATGCAAAGGGAACTACCCAGTGCAACAGAGAACGCAAACCATATTTGAGACTCATGTACGGGATTACTTTGTCCTTCTTGGCCATCTGGACCATCCTCACAATCTGGAAGGTCATCCCCCCCAGGAAGACAATGAATGC
>CAYZET010000409.1:0-5003 GCA_964477215.1 uncultured Syntrophaceae bacterium
CAACAAGTGAGCTGTTTCACGGGATCCCGTTTCCTCAACCCGGCCGACCGCTGCATAGCCGTAAGTCAGAGGATACGAGAAGGATCCAGAAAGGGAAGAAATGGTTTCATCAACGGGAACATCCGGAGGCCACTGATTCCTATACACAAGGAGCTCGGTGCCGGGGCTTATGCCTGAAACCAGTGTTCGGACGAGCACCTGATTGCCCACGGGTGCGGCAACGCTCTCTTCTACGACGTCCACCCGGTAAGGCTCAGAGAACCGCAGCGAAAGTCTCTTCATGCGTCTCCCCGAATGCCTGTTGAAACGGGATAGCTATGCGTGCTCCGGATCATGGGGCGACACTTTCGGACAGGCCACCCCACACAATGAGATCGTCTCCGAGACGGCGTTGCCCTGGATTTCGAAGTGAGAGCTGCCAGCCGCGACGGGCTTCCTCTCCGTCACTCACTGCCCGCAATCCTCCAACGATTACGGGGGCAACGGTGAGCACCAGATAATCAACCAATCTTCCCAGCAGAAAACTGGTGATAATCCGAGCACCTCCTTCGACCATCAGGCTGTTGACCTGACGCCGCGCAAGCTCGATCAGCAACCTGTCGAGATCCACGCCTCGCTCGGACCGCGAAATAATGGGAAGGACACGCGCGCCAGTACGCTCAATCGCGCGTACCAGTTGTGGGTCGGGTTCCTGCCTCGTCATAATCCACGGTTCTCTGGTCCCCTCTGTTAACAGCCGGCATGTCAATGGCAATCTCAAATTACTGTCCACGATAACGGGCCGCGGGCTCTCCCCGTCAACCAGCCGAACATTTAGGCGTGGATTGTCCGACAAGACAGTACCGATACCCACGAGAATGGCATCGTGACCCGCTCTGAGTCGGTGCGTAAGCTTGAGGGACTGCCGGCAGCTTAGGGCAAGGGATTCCCCCGGTTGCGCTGAGATGCTTCCATCCAGGCTCTGCGCGTAACTCAAGGTAACAAAAGGCCGTCCTGTCCGAAGTCGATGTTCTTCGGATCGCTTGAGAAACGGTTCAATGAAATCCATGGTCACAACAACAGCATTAAAAGTTTACCGCACTATCTGCCACGGACGGCGACAGACAACCCGTCGAGCAAAATATTATCACGAAAGTTTTCCCTACACAAGGAGTTGACAACCTGGGAGTTATAGCCGCAGCACCCCGTGTTAGAGGAGATGCCACTATGGAGTGCCAATGTAAGTTGTCGCGCACAAGACATCCAAGGGAGGCGTCCGTCAAATGGGCTCATGCTTCCTGTACGACCAAAATTACGTTTGACAGATCGCAGGCACGGGCTTTATGGTGGATCTCGGGCAATGGCTGAATAAGACCAGATTGTATGGCGCGGAGCTCCGCCATGGGGGACCCGGTACCGGGTCGAGGCTGAAGGCGTGCGCCGCCACAGCCCAATGCTTGAAAGGAGGATGGGGAATGGCCGAACAAGCCCTTGGTTCATTCCACTTTCAATGGAAGAACCTTGGCAACCTTGAGGAAGGCCGACCAAATCTGGGTCAAACGACCTCGGTGTCGGTGTACCGGTTAATGCAATACACACTTCGTGAGATTCTTGAATCCCGATTGGGGTCTGCCGCAAGCAGGGAGATTTTTGTCGCGGCAGGCATGCGTGCAGGCAAGGAGTTCTGCGAGAACGTGTTGGACACGTCTCTCGGACTCAACGAATTCTTAGCCGACCTCCAGGCAAAACTGCGGAGCATGAATATAGGGGTGCTTCGCATTGAAAAGACCGATCTGGAAAAGCTGGAATTCGTCATGACCGTTTCCGAGGATCTCGATTGCTCGGGGCTTCCGGTGTTGGGTGAAACGGTGTGCGATTATGACGAGGGTTTCATTGCCGGAATATTGACTTGTTACGCTAAGCGTCCTTTCGAGGCCAAGGAAATCGACTGCTGGGCCACGGGCGACCGAACCTGTCGCTTTGTCGCAAAGCCAAAGAATTGAGGAGCCGGCGTGGAGGAGCTCGAAAGCCAATTGATCCGCCAGACAGCGGGAACCATTTCCCGTCTGTTGCACGGAGAGGACGTGCCTCCGGTTGCCATTCCGACGGCTAACTGTTCGAGAAGCCTTCGAGATCTGGTGGAGGTCACGAATCTGTTGGTGCGGCATTTCGCGGAATCGAAAGCATTTCTAGAAATGCTCTCCCAGGGCAATCTGAATGCGGATCCGCCTCCTCGCAACCTGCTATTGTCCCCTTTTAAGCAGCTCCATTCTAACCTGCGCCATCTCGTATGGCAAACTCATCAGGTCTCCCTGGGAGATCTGAGTCAACGGGTTGATTTTCTGGGCACCTTTTCCGATGCCTTCAACTCCATGATCGCTTCTCTGCGCGAAAAGCGCCGCGTTGAAGAGGCCCTTCGCGCGGCCAACGCGACTATCATGGAAGGGATTCAGTACGCGCAGACGATCCAAGGTGCTCTGCTGCCACGAGAGGCCGACATCCACCGGGTTACAAGAGATTACTGCTGCATATGGAGACCTCGCGACCTGATCGGCGGCGACATGTTTGCTTTCGAGACTGTCCCTGAAGGTTTTGTGGTCGCTGTCATGGACTGCACAGGCCATGGAGTTCCCGGCGCGATCATGACCATGATCGCGCGAACATGCCTGGCTCGGGCAATTCAAGAGAAAGGGTATGAGGATCCTGCAGCCGTTCTCGCATGCTTGAACACATTGGTGCAACAAACGCTCAATCAGCACCGCAAGGACACCCCTTCCGATGATGGGCTTGACATAGGGCTCTGTTGCGTGAACAAGAAGGAAGAGGTCCTGACGTTTGCAGGGGCAAAGATAAGCTTGTTCTTCTTGCTCGATCAGAGAGTGCAAGAAGTGCGTCCCGACAAACAATCTATCGGGTACAAAACGTCCAGCCTTGACTTTACCTATACCAACCATCACGTAGAGGCTGGTCGCGGCATTCCATTTTACATGACCACAGATGGCCTGACAGATCAGATAGGAGGTCCTCGCGGTTTTCCTTTCGGAAAGAGACGTTTCTGGACAGTCATTGCAGAGAGACGGGACGTCCCAATGCTTGAGCAGATGAAAGCACTCGAATTGAGTTTCGATCGGTGGCGCGGCGTAGAACCGCAAGTTGATGACGTGACGTGCCTAGGATTCCGCGTGTAAAGATTTCCGGAACAATCTCTGGGCATTTGTGTTCGTGGTCTCGGCACCCGACAGGCGCACGCGCTTGGTCGAAGATCCACTCGTCCACTGCTGCCCTTGTAGTTATTGTCTCATTTCACCCTGATGCGAGGAAGGTAAATGGGAATGAAGTTTAGCATTAGCGATCTGTTCGAAAGCTTGAGGAGTGAAGGCATCATTTTCTGTTTCTGTGGCTCAGCGTCGCAGTTGATTGTCGAAGGCATAGGAGAGACCCTGCTTCAACGCATACGGCTAGAAGGTACTGGGACCGGAGTGGTGGGAAAGGTCTTCCAGGTTTTTGTCGAACAGATGCAAAACATTGTCAGCCATTCGGCAGAGCGTATAACGGACGGTGAAGGGGGGGAAGAGCTCCGCGTCGGGATTGTCTTGGTAGGAAAAGAAGGCGATAGGTTCTACGTTCGCTGCGGGAACTTCGTCGAGAATGAGAAGACCGAGGCCCTGGCAAAGCGACTGCAGTCGCTCCAGGTCATGACCAAGGATGAGCTGAAATCCCTGTATCGGGAGGAGCGCCGGAAAGCAGATCTTGCAAGCACACCCAGGAGATCGGGGTTAGGCTTGATCGACATGGCTCGAAAGGCGAGCGAGCCCATCGATTTCGAAATCACGCCGGTGGACGAAACGCGATCGTTTTTCTCTATGACCGCAATAATTTGAGGAGGCCAATATACTATGCAACGCCTGTTCATAGAGGAAACCAAGTCCAGTCCCAGGATCGATTTCGACCCCGAATTCGGCTTACTGCAGATCTCCGGAAAATCCTACCCTGAAAACGCCCCCAAGTTTTACACTCCCATCTTGGATTGGCTCCGCGAATATCTTGCCCGCCCTTCGGCAATGTCTGTCCGCGTAATCATGGAGATTACTTATCTGAACAGCAGCAGCTCGAAAGCCATCCTCAATCTTCTCGATCTCCTGGACACGGCAGCTCGAAGTGGAAAAGACGTGGTAATCGATTGGCGATACCACGAAGAAAACGAAGTCGCTTTGGAATGCGGCGAGGAATTTGCCGAAGAAGTTCATGAGTCGGTTTTCAATCTCGTGCAGATTCCTTCAGAGTGAGGAAGCGATGGATGACGACCTTCTCTTTCGCGAAGAGGCGGAGACCATACGAAAAACAAAGGATCTGCTCGAGTCGGGCAAAGGAAATGCGGCAGAGTGGATGGCGAGGTGTGAGTGGCTCCTGAGCCATTATGAGAAGCTCCTCTCTCAAACCATGCGAATAACCCGGATCAGCGATCGTTTTCAGCAACAGGTGTGGAATCTCCATGACCGTTTGGTCTCGGCGAACAGTTACCAGCGTCAACTCCTGGACACTGCGATCACTGGCATCATCGAGGTGGACTCATCTCGGACAATTACCGCAGCAAATCAAGCCTTTTGCTCGGCGACTGGGTACTCGCAGGAAGAACTTGCCGGAACGGCGTTCGCCGACATCTTTATCGAGCCGGAAGACGCTGCTTCACAATCGTTGGATTGCTGCCCGCCTTCCCCCGTTTGCGGGGTCGAATGCATAGCACGGACAAAGGACGGTCGGTTGCTGAACGTGCTCGGAAATTCCACCGCCCGGAAGGACGCAGCAGGGAGAATTGCCGGAGGCATAGTATCCGTCGTGGACGTCACCGATCTTGTTATTGCGAGAGAGGCTGCAAAGTCCGCCGATCAGGCCAAGAGCGCCTTCATTGCAACCATGAGCCACGAGATACGCACACCGTTGAACGGGATTCTCGGCATGATCGAGCTGCTCGGCCAGTCCGACCTGACGGATCAGCAGCAGAAGAAGGTGGCGATCATGCACAG
>CAYZET010000410.1:0-4998 GCA_964477215.1 uncultured Syntrophaceae bacterium
CTCCTCCGCCTTGTTCCAATATTGCTCGATCATGGGGTCCGACGTTACCAGGAGCTCGCCGGTCTCCCCATTCGGAACGTCCTCCAGGGATTCCGGATCCACAATCTTGATGATCTTCCCCGGTAGCACCCTGCCGACCGTGTCCTGTGGGGGGTCTCCCGTGACATTCACCATCGTCACTCCACCGCACGTCTCCGTTGCTCCGTACCCCTGATAGATGCGCAGCCCGTACCGCTCTTGCCATCGGCGGAGCACTTCCATGGGCAGCACATCTCCGCCGGTGAAACAGTATCGCAGAGACGAAAGGTCATAAAAATCCCAGCGGTCGTGCTCGAGGATGAAACGGTAAAGCGTGGGAACTCCGAACAAGGTCTTGGCGTGATATCGTTGGACATAGAGCATGAGAGCGTCAAGGTTGACTCGCGGCATGATGATGACCGTCGCGGCTGTGAGGCAGATGGGCCCAAGGCCGAAGAGCTGCCCCAAGACATGGAACAGGGGCGCCCCCTGGACGATAATGTTTTCGGAGGGAGTGACCAGTGGCGCGGATACCTGAAGCTGATCGGCAAAGCCTCCAATGTATACGCTGTGCGTGATCGGAACTCCTTTGGGGAATTTCGTTGTTCCGCCGGTGTACAAGATCTCCAGGATTTCGTCTCCCTTCCCTGGAGCAGGCTCCTCGCTGTCAGCCGGATGTCTCAGCATATCCGTGAAAAAGACCGCGTTGTTCGGAGGAACTTTGCCGGATGGAATTCGATCGAATCCGCGGGCTATGACACGCTTCCACCACGGGATCATGTCCGTTATGTTGGTCACCATGATGGTGCTCACTACACCCTTGTCGCGTATCTTCTTAGCATATCCGAAGTTTGTATCAGCACACAAGACTGCCACCGCCCCAGAATCCTGCGCGATATATTCCAGGTCGTGGGCCGTGTAAATGGGGCTCACTGGAACAGGGACCGCACCAATCCGTTGAAGTGCCAGCCACATCGTCACCCATTGCGGGCAGTTCGGCGTATAGATGATTACGGTTTGTCCTCTCTTGATTCCCAAGTCCTTCAGCGCGCCTGCCACCCGCAGCGATGTTTCCAGGAGAAACCGATAGGAGTAGCGCTCCCCAAGATAAATCAAAGCGGTCTTATCACCTGCCTTTTTGACTGTTTCCTCGAATGCATAGTAGATTGAGTCAATCCTACTCATAGTCCACTCCGAAGTACGCGGCTCTCACATCCGGATTTTCGAACAGTTGGCCACTTGCTCCCTCGAACGCGAGCATGCCATTTTCCAGAATGTACCCCCGGTTTATTACCGGTATAAGAGGCCTGGCAAATTGTTCTGCCACAACAATGGCCACACCGGTCTCCTTGTTGATGGTTTCAATCGCTTCGACCAATGCAAGTTGAACCAGGGGACTGAGCCCGAGGAGTGGCTCGTCCAATAGCAGGATTTTGGGTTGAGGCATGAGGGCTATGCCGAAGGCAAGCATCTGTTGCTCGCCGCCGCTTAATAACCCGGCCTTGCTCTTACGACGTTCCCTCAATCTCGGGAAGAGCTCGTACGTGTACTCCAACTGACGCTTTAATTCGAGGCGATTTCTGAGGTAAGCGGATATCTTCAGGTTCTCCTCTACGCTCGACTCCTTGAACACGGGATGTCGCTCTCTGCAAAGGACCAATCCGTTCCTCACGCGTTCGTCGGGCCACATCAAGGTGATGTCTTGACCGAGGAAAGTGATCCTGCCGAATACAGTGATTCGTGTCCCCCCCTTGCGATCCTCCTTGAGCTTGGTATCGAGAATCAAGCCCGCGACGGTATTCATGAAGGTGCTCTTGCCTGCACTGTTAGGGCCTATGACTCCGACAATCTCCCCCTGCCCTACGTTCATAGAAAGTTGATTCACCGCAATGGCATTCTCGTAATAGACGGTTAGTTGGTCGATACGCATCATTTTTTTAGCTCGATTCCTAGATAAGCTTTTTGGACGCGCTCATCTTTCATGATCGATTTACTGTCTCCCTGGGCAATGACCGCTCCCTGATCCATCACCATAACGCGATGGGCTATTCGGAAAAGCTCTTTGAGCCGGTGCTCAATCATGATGATTGTTTTTCCCGCGTCCAAGAGCTTCTTCACCAGCGGAGTGATACTTGCCACCTCAGCCAAGCTGAGTCCGGAGTAAAGCTCGTCAAAGATGAGAAGCTCGCTCTGCAAGGCAAGGACCCTTCCCAATTCGAGCCGCTTGAGATATCCGTGGGGCAACACGCTCGCGGGCTGAAACAACACATTGGAGTCTCTTTCGAATCCGATGTCTTCCAGGATATCCAGGGCCATCGTGTCCTTTTCTCCGTAATGTTCTCCCAGTTTTCTTACCCGGGGCGATGAGAGAGGTATGACGACGTTCTTGAATGCAGCGAGCCGGTAGAACGGCTTGACGAGCTGAAACGTTCTGCCAATTCCAAGGTTGGCAATCGCGGAAGGCCGTTTGCCAGTAATCCTGTGCCCCAGGAAGAAAATGTCTCCCCGGTTCGGCTTGAGAAATCCTGTTATCAGGTTAACTAGCGTGGTCTTCCCGCTGCCGTTCGGTCCTATGACGCCCAGGAGAGACCCCCTCTCCAGCGAGAAGCTCACCCCATTGACCGCCATGATTCCGCCAAAGCTCTTGGTGAGATTGTCAACCCGTAAGAAATCCGAATCAGCCACTTCTTTACACCCATCTTTCCGTCTGCTCGTACTTGCGCTTCAGGTAAGGGAATATGCCCTCGGGTATTGCGGCAATAAATATGACGAGCGTAGCCGAGTAGATTACGATACGAAAGGTACCCAGGCTTCTAAGGGCTTCAGATAAAGGGCCCAGGAATAGTGCTCCCAGAACCGGACCTGCAAGTGTTCCCATGCCACCGACAACACAAGAGGCGATGGGGAAAATAGACAGATCCAGAGCAAATGCCGACATGCCGACGCTCATGTGGTAATGGGTCATAAACGCGCCGCAAAAAGCACAGAGCGAGCTGCCGATAAATATGGCCTGAACCTTAAACCAGAGAGTGTTGAGCCCGGACGCCTCTACTGCACGATCGTTGTCCTTCAGTGCAACAAAGATTACCCCGTAGTCACTTACCAGCAACCTTCGCAGAGCGAACAGAGCCACCCACATCACCACCATGCTCAGCCCGAGACTGAGAGCAAGACCAGGTAATGGCGACAGTGCGCTGATGCCCTCCGTACCACCCAGGATCTTTGTGGCTTCGATCACTCGCATCAGCATCAGGGGAATAATGAGCGTGACCATGGAAAAGTACATGCCGCGCAACCGAAGGGCCGGAAAGATAAGCGCAGTTGACACGGCTCCCCCTACCACGGTTCCCAACACCAATGTCATGTACACCGGCAGCCCCAGGTAATGGTTCAGACCCCCTGCAGCATAGGCCCCCATGGCGAAAAACAGCGCCTGCCCCAGTGAAGTCAGACCACAGGAGGCCATGAAGTCCCAGCTAATCGCCATGATGGCCATTATGAGAGTGATAACAAAGACTTTCTTCCAGTAGAGTGGAACCACCAACACAAGGAGGAGAAATCCAATCACAGGTAAGGCTCTGGGCAATACCAGGTACGCGATTTCTCTCAGAGAAGATATGCAGTAGATGTCATCCGTACAGGCCTTGATGCCCCTGTCTATTCTCTCCCTACGCCTCTGTTCGCTCATCATATCCTCTCCTCCAGCTCTTTGTGCTTCCCGAGCAACCCCGAGGGACGGATTAAGAGAATAAGGAGCATGCAGAAGAGAGGAACGACCATCGTCAAAGACGATGAAATGTACATAGCAGTAAGCACCTCGGCATAACCTATAATAAATGCGGCAAGCAACATGCCTGCCGTACTCTCGAGGCCTCCGATTATGCAAACTGCCAGTGCCTTCAATAAGATCTCATAGCCCGAATCCACGGAGATCGTTCCAAGCGGAAGTATAAGGAGCGCCGATAGAGCGCAGATCATCGAGCCAAGCACGAGGCTGATCATGGACATGCGATCCGGATTGATGCCAACGGTGTACGCCGTCTGATCGTCCTGGGCAACACCCCTGAACGCAAGCCCCAGCTTCGTGTGATGCACAAAGAGGTTCAACAAAGCCAGGAGCACGACCCCTGCAATCACGATGATCACTCGCTGCATTCCCAGGTAGGTCCCGAAGACCGCGATCGACCCTTGAACAAAGGGAGGAATCCTGTACTGAAATCCCATCACCCCCATGCTTCGCATGAGCTCGAGAATGATGAGCCCGATCGCGAAGGTAGAGATGACCTCGGCAAGCTCCAGACCCCGCAATCGTATGAGCAGAAACCTGTACATCAGGGCCCCGAGAAGGCCGACGAGCACAACGGCCAGTACCCCGGCGACCGGATAGGGGAGACCGACTTTGACAAGAAACAGCCACGCGAGAAGCCCTCCGAGGACGTAGAACCCGCCGTGAGCAAAATTCGCAACCCGGCTGATTCCAAAGGTGATACTGAACCCCAAGGCTATCAGCGCGAGAACCATCGAGTTCACGAATCCATAGATCAGCATTGATTTACCCCAGAAGACGCGTTTAAGGATGGGGCCAGCGTGCCCACCCCTCGTTGCATGTGTTGGAAGAGGGCACGCGTATTGGTCTGCCTACTTCATCCACGCGGGCTTATCGATGGTACTTTCTGCAACAGAAGGAGGAAAGACAGGGATCCGCTTTTTGTCTTTCCACTGATAGACGACGAGGATTGCGTCCTTCTCCGGATCTTCTCCGAAAACTATTTCGTGCTTGTCAAAACGTATCTTTCCGATTGCCCCTTGATAGTCCGTTTCCTCCAACGCCTTGACAAGCTTGTCCGGATCGAGGCTCTGTGCCTTCTGGATTGCCTCGACCAATACGTACACTGAATCATACGCTTCGGATGGCATATGGCCTGCCTGGAGCTCTTCTCCCCACCGCTTCTTGTACCCCTCGTAAAATGCAGTGGCCGG
>CAYZET010000411.1:0-4987 GCA_964477215.1 uncultured Syntrophaceae bacterium
ATCCTCCCTCACCGTACCACTTTTTCTGCTGTTTCCCGAGTTTTGAGACAGTTTCGGTATCTTTACCTTCGGAGGAGGTTCGTAGCGAGTTCCCAATGCCCCGAGCAACAGCCGCCAGAAAATGTGGGTGGTTCGCGAAAAGCCCTTTGCCGCCCGGCCGCCCATGCGGATGCATGGCCCGAGCGTGCTGGCCATCTCGTGATTTCGTAGCGCCGGCATCTTGCCGGTGACCTTAATCCTCCCGAAGATGCCGGCGAGACGCCAGCGCTACGAAGATGCCACCAATACGCCACCCAATCGCGAAGGGGACCATAGGGGACTTGTTCCTCGCTCGTCCGGGGTACATCCTTTGGTTGAGAGCTGAATGCTATTATGCACGATAACCGTTGTATGGTCTCGGATCACCCACTATACTGAGCCCTACGTCAAGAAGTTTGGCAGCGGAATGTGCGTGCTTCCGCAGAGGAGAGAATTGGTATGATGATTGCGGGTTTCTAATAGCGAGAGGCTTGATTCGAGTCCAGCAGAGGGATCGCTGTCGAAGAGCAGGTCCCTCTCGGTTGTGCTATACTGCCACCCATTGAATATGCGTGGCAGTCATCGCGGTTGAAAGCCAATGAGCCTTCGATCGACATGCGGTCATGAAAGGGGTCGAGATTTCCGAAGAATGCCTGAGAACCTCTTGCCCCATGGCCAACGCAACTGTGGAGCGCGGCCGGTGCTTTCACGACGTGGTATACAACCCGGCTTGCGGGTTGGGTTCGGACCTCTTTCTGATGCGCTCCTCTGTGCCCCCACCATGCCGACACGACAAGTTTTGATCTGAAGACCACGTATTTGCGGAGGGTCCTATGTCAGCTCTAACCGGTGTTTCTTCAAATGAATTCAACAAGGCCTTGCAAATAGGCCGTCCACCGAACATCACAAGGCTGTTCCCCAATTCCCGGGCGCTCATCGTCAGCGGAAAGGTTATTGATAGGGCAGCCCTCGCGAAAGGCCATTCCATTGCGATCGCGGCCAGCGTCCGCAATTCCTTTGTGGCTCGAGGGGCTTTGCGAGCCGCACAGAGGGCGAACGCTGCCATCATCATCGAGATAGCCAAGTCCGAGGGAGGAGCCGACGCGTATTGCGACGTCAGTCTTTGGAATATGGCGCGACTCGTGGACTCACTGTGCAACGAGATGGGAATCACGGTTCCCGTTGCTATTCATGCGGATCATTACGGCATCAAGAAAGACGCTGACAAGGAGGTCGCCAGAACCGAAATCCCGAGCCTCTTCGACGCTGGAATCACCTCCATAGCCATTGACGCGTCACATTTGCCCGATGCGGACAATCTCAAGACCAACATCGAGCTGAGCACCTTCGTCCCGGTCTGGGCCGGGTACGAAACCGAAGTCGGGGAGATCAAAGGCAAATCGGGACTGTCCACACCCGCGGAAGCCCTTTTCCTCATCCAAGGACTCAACGCTCATTGGATCTTTCCCGACTGGATCGCGCTGAACAACGGTACCACCCACGGGATCGAAGCCGACTCGGCCGGAATCCAGGTGGAGCTCACCGCTGAAATTCACAAGGCAGTAGCCCCATACAAGGTGTCCGGAGCACAGCACGGGACCTCGGGGAACAGTTTCGATCGATTGCGAGAGATAGCTCAGAAGACCAATACCACCAAGGCCAATGTTGCCACTGCCCTGCAGATGATCTCTTGGGGAGTGAAGGTCAACGGGTACGGGAACGCAGTTCAGGACGAGAACGGTAACTTCATCAAGCTGCCCGATCAAGGGATGAGCGATGCCATGTGGGCACAGATGGTAGCATATGCCCAAGAAAAAGGATGGAAGGGCGGCGATTACAAGAAGCTCAACCGGCCCTTTGAGAACAGGCTCCTCGCACGTCCCCGGGAAGAGAGAGAGCGGATGGTCAAGGGCGTAGAAGACTTCGTGTACACGATGATCACCGAGGTCCTCAACGGGACCGATACCGCGCCTCTGGCCATTCAGGCAATCCTCGAAGCAGCCTCGTACGACCTAGGGCCCAAAGCCACCTGCATCGAGGACCCGGCAGAGTGGACCGAAGAGAAGTATCGAAAGAGAGCTGAAACGCTTGAGCGAGACCGGGGGCCTGCCGGCAACTTCGAAGACTGAGCCCTTCATGCCGGAGGTGAGGCGCTTCAGATCCTTCGGTCCCGTGGCCCCCGCAATACCACACAGCCTCGTCCTGGGGATTGACCATGAGCCGCCGCTCACGCAGAGCGGCGGCAGTTGGCCGAGCTGAGGCAGGGGTTGTTTGGCGGAAAACGTCAGCTCTTCACCTGACATTGGACGTTTGTGCTGGAATTCCCCGACGGATCGTGTAATTCGGGCTTGGACCTGACTCCGTGGTCTGAAGTGGCCCTTGATGGGATCAGCGACCGACACAGGCGCCAGCTTGTGGAGGAATGCACATCAACATGGTGACACCACAAGGTTTTTCGAGATTGGTCCTTTGGTCTCGGTAAGACTTAAAGCGCAGCGCATTAATTGTCGCTCAATGACTTTAGCATGTCCACGCAAGCTTTCCTCGCAAAAGCAGTTCGTGGATTTCGATAAGCACGCGATAGCCTTGACTAATGCGGCACACCCGAGTAAATTGGCGGCCAGAATCTCCTTGAAGGCGAGAATGTGAAAACGACCTGCGAACGTTTGACGAGTGATGTTCGGACTCCCTGCGTAACATCGGATTCATCTGAGGACCAGCATGGATTTGAGCCCACGTGGATCCGACCCGACGAAGGATGGCTTTCAGGGCTCAGCTTGTCAGAGATCTGGAAGTACAGAGATCTCTTGGCGATTCTGGTCTGGCGCGATATCACGGTTTGGTACAAACAAACGCTGCTAGGGGCTGCTTGGGCTGTCCTTCAACCTTTGGCTGCAATGGTCGTGTTCGCAGTTGTGTTTGGCATGCTGGCCAAGATCCCGTCCAACGGAGCCCCATATCCAGTTTTCGCATACGCTGGCCTTGTTCTGTGGAGCTTCTTTGCCCAGGCCGTGACCCAGGCTGCAAACAGTCTCGTTGAGAATGAGAAGCTGGTCACAAGAGTGTACTTTCCGCGGTTGCTCGTCCCGGTAGCTGCAGTAGGATCCTGTCTGCTGCACATGATGATTTCAGGGCTTTTGTTGTTCCTGCTCCTCCCGTGGTATGGCCTGACCCCGTCAACCAACCTCTGGATATTGCCGGGTGCCGTTGGATTGGCCGTCCTTTCCGCCACTGGGGTTGGCCTTTGGCTGGCTGCGTTTAACGTACGATACCGCGACGTCCGCTACGTCATTCCGTTTCTAATCCAAGTTTGGATGTATGCCAGCCCGGTCGTCTACCCGGCATCGCTTATTCCCGCAACCTGGCGTCCCCTGGTCGGGTTAAATCCCATGGCTGGCGCCATCGAGACCTTCAGATGGGGCCTGCTCGGTACGAGTGATGCACCCTGGCAAATCGTGGCTGTCAGCCTCTGTTCAATGGCATTCCTTTTAACCACGGGCCTGGTTTATTTCCAGCGAGTTGAAAAGTATTTCGCTGATGTCATTTAGCAAGGGAATCAGAATTTGATAATTCAGGCACGAGGACTGGGCAAAAAATACTCTATCGGCGGCAGAAAGGAGTCATACGATACACTCCGCGATGCGATTGTTAGCGCTGCCAGAAATGGCTTCGGCAGGGTAAGACGCATCGGCCAAACGAATGTACTGGACGACAACATCGTGTGGGCCCTTAGGGAAATATCCTTCGAAGTCCAGTACGGGGAAGTGCTGGGGATAATAGGAGCAAATGGTGCGGGAAAGACGACGCTGCTCCGAATACTCTCACGAATTACAAGACCGTCGACAGGGTCCGCGGTCATTCGCGGCCGCGTGGGCAGCTTGCTGGAAGTGGGGACGGGTTTTCATCCGGAATTAACTGGCAGGGAGAACATTTACCTCAGCGGGGCAGTCCTTGGCATGCGGAAGTCGGAAATTAGGAGCAAGTTCGACGAGATCGTGGCATTCTCCGGTCTCGAGAAGTTTCTTGACACTCCAGTGAAGCGTTATTCCAGTGGAATGTCCGTTAGGCTCGGTTTTGCCGTTGCGGCACATCTTGAGCCAGAAATTCTTCTCGTCGATGAAGTGTTGGCAGTAGGAGATGCCGAGTTTCAGAAGAAATGTGTAGGGAAGCTCGAAAACGTTGCCACTCGTGGTCGAACCGTTCTATTCGTAAGCCACAATCTGGGTGTAGTAGAACACTTGTGCACCAGAGTACTGCTGATTGAAAAGGGACACTTGGTGAAAGACGGTAATCCTCAGGAAGTGATAGACGCATACTTGTGCTCCAATGAATCGTCCTCCACTTCAGTCGACTTACGGTCTCATCCTCATAGAGACCCCACCGCAATTCCCGTTTTCGAGCACCTGGAAATCGAAAACGCTACAGCGCCGGGAAAGGTACTCAGAATGGGAGATGGTCTTCGAGTGCGACTCCGGTACAGGATGCCGCCGAATGTCGATGGACTCCGGGTTGGAATAACTATTGATGATCTTCTCGGCCAAAGGTTGGTCAATTTTTCGCCATCCCATCAGTGTCCCGAGCTTCTGGACAAAGCACCCCTCGCTGGAACCATTGAATGTGTGATCCCTCACTTGAATCTCATTGCGGGCAACTATTTTCTCACACTCATATGTAGCCACAGGGGTGGCCCCCTGGACAAGATCGGCAGGGCAGTACCGCTGGCTATAGGAGAAAGCAATGTTTTCAATACAGGCCAGATCCCGAACAGGACGCATGGATATCTGTTCTTGCCATCTGAATGGGCGATTGAACGCAGCGAGGAAGCGCATAACTAAAGGTCGCTCACAAGTGGTAGCGGGATATTGGACTGACCATGGCCAAGCACACGATTTCATAAGTGCGGTTATGCATCTTAGGGTTATCAAGGAGAGGAATGATGGTGATCATTGATTGCTTCATGCCCCGAAGG
>CAYZET010000412.1:0-4982 GCA_964477215.1 uncultured Syntrophaceae bacterium
CTCTCTGAGCAAGGTCCGGATCTCACCCCGTTCCACCGTGCGCTCGACGAGGCTTTCCACGGTCTCACTGCGTCGTAGGATTTCCCGCACATCCATGAGTGGGTAGGAGACCCACTGCCTCAGAAGTCGTCCCCCCATGGAGGTGCAGGTCTTGTCCAGAAGGCGGATGAGGGTCCCCTCAGAGGTCCCGTCCTTCAAGCTCTTGAATATCTCGAGGTTTCTGAGCGTAGCCTGATCCAGCACCATGTAGCTTCCCAGGTGATACACCCTGAGGGGCTTGATGTGGACGGGCACGTCGAACCTTGTCTGTTTCACGTACCCCACTACGGTGCCGGCGGCTACGGTCAGAGCCGACTCATCGGACAGTCCAAACCCTTCCAGGTTTTGGACACCGTACTGCTCCCTGAGAGCTTCGCAACATCCGTGAGGCTCGCACAGCCATTCTTCTACCCTCTGCACGTACAGGGAGCCGTCCACGACGCCAAACGCGGGGTGGTCATCGGGCAGCCGCTCAGAAATGAGCACTTCCTTGGGTTCAAGGCGTCTCAGCTCCTGAGCAGCGAGGGAAAGGTCATCGGTCCCGGTCACGAGCAGGTCTCCTGTGGAGAGGTCCAAAGCGGCAAGACCTATCTGCTCGTTCTTGGAAGCGAGCGCCACCACGAAATGATTCTCGTCTGCCTTGAGGGTTCCCGGATCGTCCGTGAGGCCTGGAGTTAGTACCCGCGTCACGTCCCGACGGACGATGCCCTTTGCGGTCCGAGGATCCTCCACTTGATCGCAGACCGCCACCCTCTCGCCGGCCATGAGGAGCCGTGATATATAGGAAGAGGCTGCGTGGTGAGGGAAGCCGCACATGGGAACAGCTTCCTCTTTGTTCTTGTCACGGGTCGTCAGAGCTATATCCAGGATGCGGGACGCTTTTCGAGCATCCTCGAAGAACATCTCGTAAAAGTCTCCCATGCGGAAAAGGAGAATAGCATCCGGGTGACGGTTCTTGTGCGCCTGGTATTGGCGCATCATGGGGGTGAGATTTGTATCCGACACGGGCTCTATCCTGGACAAAAGCCTCAAATCCCTGCGGAGGGAGTTACGAAAGTTCAGAGATTTCCCCGTATGATACTCGCAGCACCTCTTGAGTCAAGCAGCGCGGATTGGACCAAGGCGTCCGTGTGCGGGCCTTGGAACCTCGTCCTTGTAGCAGGAATATGTGTATTTTCTGGACCGGCAGGCAAGAATTCGCTACTCGGTACAAGAAGGCGTGATGATGAGCTAGGCTTGTGTGCGACATCTTGTTGGCCTCTCTTGCTATGCGCAATAGATTGCCCGTGCCTGTCATGATCAACTAGAGTACTCCGTGAGCGACGTCGAGACCATAAGCTAGGGCATTCAAGGAGACTGGAATGAGGAAAAGAATCCCTGTGCGCCTCAAGAGAGAACCGTTGCTGGAGGCCGTGTGGGAAGTGCGTTTCACAAGCGCAAAGAGGTCGGTGGTCGAATTGCTTCCCGGCTTGATCTACAAGGCACTTGGCAGCAACTATCCTAACGCTGTTCGACTTCCAGCCGCTGACATTCCTTCCGTCGTCGTGGAACAGGACCCTTCACTCAGATTTGTGCCCAAAATCCGTTTGGAGGGCAACAATCATGCAGTTCAAATTGGAGATCATGTTGTGCAGTGGATCGGGGGCATTCATACCCCGGACAGCTTTGGGCAAGAAGCTGGCATCTCTGCGAGGTCGTGCCATTGCTTCCGGAATGAGGCTGCTTATAAAAGATGAAATCTTGGAAGAGGTGAAACGACCTCGTGGAGAGTTGGACGTCGATGAAAAGGACGTACATTGACACGAATGTCTTGAGTGCAGCGTTCTAGGTTGACGAGCTCGCATCACCGGAGGTGCTGAAGGGGACTTCAAAGACCTCGCGTCTCTTCGACCTCTTGGACGGCGAGCTGTGGGCTCACCTGAAATTGCATGGTAGCAACCGAGGCTTGCCTCTTCAGAAGGGTTCTTCGCGGAGCGAAGTCACCTGGGTAGCACAGCCGCACGCGTGGGCTGGTCGTGCTGATCCAGATCGATGCAACCTGCATCCGAATACCCTTTTCGAAAGGCCTGGGCGCTCATGGGAGTGGGTTTTCCGTATTCTCTCCGGACACGGCCGAATGTACGCTCCATGTATCGACCGATCATCTGTTGTTTGGCAATGACAAGATCCTTACAGCACCTCAGCTCCTCCACCCTGACCGTTCGGGCTCTCTCCTCGAAGCGCTCACCGATGCGTACCACCGCGCCATTCAGGTACGCATTCTTGAGGGACTGTCCGTTCCATCCCCGGTGTGTCCTCTTGAGCTCGGGCAATGCCCAGTCCGAGAGCAGCTTCAGTTCCCGCATGAGAAACCGGAACGTGTGGGCTGCCACCTCGGAGTCCGCCCTGGTACCGATAAAGCTTAGCAGAGGCTTGGAGCCAGGTATACGGCGGAGGATGTGCTCGCACTCAAACCCTCGCGAAACGTGTACGATGAGGCCTCTGACCCAGTTTCGCACTACGCGGCCGGGGTCCACAAATGCCTCTGACACTTCAATGCTGGAATTGATCTCCTCCACCGGAAGGTCGGCCATGGCAAGGTTGTACTTGGAAAGGAGCTCCCTGGCCTTGACCGCCGCCAGAGCGGCCTCGTTCTCATTTGAAGACTTGGCGAGCTCAAACAACTTCCGGACCTTATCGACAACTTGGTCTCGCGTCACGTTTGTACTCCGTCCCGGGAAAAGTGCCTCGTCATATACCACGCGCAGAGCACCGGTCAAGTATTTTCCGAGGCTCCCGGAATGCCGTTCAGTCACGCGTCAATCGAACACTACACACACAGGGGCATCGTCAATCTGGCAAAGCAATGGGGCAGGAGCAGACAGGGCTGTCCTGAGACGGAGCTCAACGCACATCGATGTGCGCCAAAAAACCTTGACAGATTCGTCCGATCTCTGTACACAGGATCCTGAGAGGACAATCATGGTCTGCACAGGTCATACATTCTTTTTCTTTTTTAGCTTTAGAAGGAGTACGTGCGTGACCTGAGTGTGACCCTCTCACAACAAGGCATGAAAGAAGCAGAGCTCACACTCTGCTTTTTTTTTTGCCTGTGGCCGGCCTGTCCATGCTCTACCAAGCAGCCGGGACTCTAGCAATCAGTACGAAAGGAGAAAGACGTGAAAGGACCTCTCGATGGTGTACGCGTAGTTGAAATCTCTATGTTCCAGCAAGGCCCAGCAGCAGGCATGCGTCTCGGTGACCTGGGGGCCGACGTGATAAAGATTGAACCTCAAACCGGCGACCCTGGCAGGGAATTTATGAGGATCATCGGCGCGATGGTGGGCCTTGAGGGCCGGAATTATTATTTCGAGCACTGCAATCGCAACAAAAGGAGCGTGGTTCTCGACCTGAAGAAACCTGAGGGCATGGAAGCTATGCTCAGGCTCATCGACACCGCTGACGTTTTCCTAAACAACATGAGCATAGAAGCTCCGGAGAGAATGGGCTTGGGGCCGGAAGTCCTCTTGGCAAGGAACTCCCGACTGATCTATGCCCACGCGTCCGGCTGGGGGAGGAAGGGAGAGGAGGCGAAAAATTACTCCTTTGATTACACTGGGATTGCCCGATGCGGGATGATGATGTCCTGTGGAGAGAACGGCGCTTCACCCGCCCAAATCCTTCCCGGAATCGGAGATGAGGTAGCATCTTTGACCTGCGCGTGGGCGGTGACTGCCGCCCTCTATGCCCGGGAGAAGACAGGCAAGGGGCAGGTTGTGGACACTTCTCTCATGGGTAGCATCATTGCCATGCTAGGGCTCGTGGTGGCGGCGCCGGCTATCATGGGGCAGGAGTTCCCGAGAGAAGTCAGAAAATACGCAGGGAACGCCATTTACAACCACTATCGCTGCAAAGACGGACTGTGGATTGCCATCGCTCACCTGCAGCCGGACCGCTACTGGCCCAGAGTATGCCAGGCTCTGGACCTGGAAGAACTGATCGATGACCCAAGATTCAATACCGTAGAGGCACGGAGCAAGAATGCGAGCGAGTTGGTGGCCAGGTTCGATGAAACGTTCGCAACCAGGCCGAGGCATGAGTGGCTGGAGATACTGAACCGGGCGGGGTGCATTTGTACACCGGTACAGACCCCCATGGAAGTCACGAACGACCTTCAAGCATTGGCCAACAACTACTTCGTATACCTGGATCACCCAAGGCACGGCAAGACAAAGATGGTAGGTTTTCCCTGGGATTTCAGCGAGACACCGGCCACCTGTCGACGGCCGGCCCCAGAGCTCGGCGAGCACACGGAGGAAATCCTCACGGAGATTGGCTATGCCCCCGCCGAAATTACCGAAATGCGTAGGCATGGAGTGATCGGGAATTCAGACTCAAATGCTGGCTGGAAAGCCGGCGCTCCATGCCGGTAACCAGATTCCCCGTATCACTTCCCGATGATCTTATCAAGCCTCGGCCTCACCCCGGCGATCTCAGGATCTGCATCCGGGGCAGGCCCCGGGGGATCGGCACGCGCCATGATGGAGCGCATTGAAAACAAGTCCGGCGGCAATTCATGAGCCGAGCCACAAGCGACCGAGTGAAAACATTGTGCGTAGCTTTCAACTGGGACAAATACCCTGCATGTTCAACGAGCGGCAGTACAGTCCCCTCCGAACCCGTACTGGGTCTGGATTGACACTCTGGCAGCTTGTGCTGTATGCTTGTGCTCATCGGTACGTGTGATCGGGGCGTCCCATCCCCGGTGTGCGGAGCCGTTGTGTTGGCGGTAAGTCCACAAATGAGCTATTTCGGTCAGGGAAACGAACGGTGCTACGTCGGATTTCAATGCCGATTGTCTTGATGCTGACCCTTGCGGTGGGAGTTTGCGGCGCTACCGCTGAAGAACGGATCGTTTCGGTTTCACTCGAGCATGGACATGACCTGCACGGATGCATCTTTTT
>CAYZET010000413.1:0-2147 GCA_964477215.1 uncultured Syntrophaceae bacterium
CTTGATCTCTCAAGAACAACGAGGTTTTTCACTTTTTTTGACCCGCGATCTAGGTGCAGACTTGACCCCTTCTCTTCTTCTATGAGTCAAGAGCAGACTTGACCCCTTCTTTGACCCCTTCTCTTCTTCCCAAGAGCAGACTTGACCCCTTCTCTTCTTCCTTCTCACATGACGATTACAAGGCCTATGTCGAGCTCATGGCCGAGTGGTGTTGCCGTTGACGGTAGCCACGCGGGCATAGTGCCTTATGCCGAATCATGTGCATTTGATCTTTGTCCCCGAGACCGAAGCGCTTCGGCGGCACGAGCGCATAGGCAGACCGTTGGGAGACGATGACTTCATCAAGAGGCTGGAGGCGCCTTGGGCAGATCCATGCACCGCCAAAAACCGGGACGGAGAGGCTCGACGCAAGATTCAGCAAATTAAGTATGGTGTCCACGGAAATCGTTATTAAACTGTCAAAAAGCGCAGGTGAAAGGTCCGGCCGCGCGAGGACTAACGTCCAGGTGTGGACGGTACAATTGTGAAACACCGGCATCACGCCGGTACCGGCCTGCTCAATTGATAAAGACGCAGGTAATACCGACTGCAAACCGAGGGAGGACAAGGAACGATGGAAAGCCAAGCAGCAGAGAGGAAAGCCGAAGAGAAAGTGCTAAATGGGGTCCACGTAGGAAAATTGTTCGAGACCATAGAGCTCGTGAAGAAACAGCCGGAGATAGCCAAGTTCAATTTCCGCATCACCAACAAATGGTTTGACGGAGGGCATAACCGCGCCACCATAAAGGATTTCTACGGGGCCATGGAAGTCCATGCTCATGAAAAACCGTTCGAGCTCACTGAAGACGAGCCCCCCCTTCTCCTGGGACGAGACCTCGGCCCGAACCCGGTTGAATATCTCTTGACAGCTCTGGCAGGCTGTCTCACCAGTTCTCTCATCTACCACGCGGCGGCCAAAGGGATAAGCATCCGAAATTTGGAGTCACGATTGGACGGGGATCTCGATTTGAGAGGCTTCCTGGGGCTCGACCCAAACGTCGAGGTGGGATACCAAAGCATTCGAGTCCACTTCAAGATTGACGCAGATATCTCCGACGAGGACAAAGAAGAGCTTGTCAGGATGGCTCAAAAGTACTCGCCGGTCTTTAACTCGATATCGAAACCGGTACCGGTCACCGTGGAGCTGGACAGGTCATGAAAAGTGGGCTTCCGGCCATGTCTGTAAGGGCATGGCCGGAAGACACTTTTTCTTCCAGAGGGTGGCCCAATCGGCCGGTCAAGTGCTCGAGGGGTACAAGGGTTTCAAGGCTGCATTGATTCTGCTGGCCTGTTCCCCGGTCAGGAGGTTGCCGATCATCGTCACGTAACGCGGATGTTCGACACCGGAAAAGATGTACTGCCACCGATATGCATCGAGCGTTGACCTCTTGAGGCGTTCTATCTCACCTGTTGAGAATGCGCCTTCATTAAGACGTATGAAATAATCAACATCCGCCGCGCTTTGCCCCTGGAGAATGCCGTCCACATCCACCACAAGCTCGATGACCTCATCGACGGCTCTATCCCGCTCGGGAGGGGTGAGCTTACTGTCCAATCGAGGCCATTCGAGAGCATCCATCACTGCGTGATGGGCCTCCTCCTTCCAGTGGAACAGGAAGACATCTTTGAAGAGCTCAGAAAGATTTTCGTCCGGCTCTATGCTCTGCTTGTAATGCTCTTGGGTGAACAGCTCGATTTCGTAGATCAGCGCCATCACTGCCCACGAGGATTTTTCCAGGACTGCTGCTGCCACTTGATTGGGATCGTAGAGGAACGTATAACCAGGAGGCATACCGCTTTCTATCATCAACTCCATCCTTCGGAATAGCTCCTGGTGCTTGAGCTCTTCATCGCAGAAACGGACGAGCGCTTCGAGCGCGATCTGGTCTCCGAGCCAGTGATCGCGGGTAATTTCGAGAATCTTTGCCGTTATGAAGCGCTCGACGAACCCGAACATGGCAGCATAGGTCCGCCCCTGAATCTGGCTGAGCATTCTTCTTTGATCTTCGTTCAGGAAGGCGAGCTCGTTCACCTTCGAAATGCCGTCGGGAAGGAATTTCTTCGAGAAATCGAATTCCCTGCCTCTGAAGACATCTTTGTCAATTTCC
>CAYZET010000413.1:2157-4971 GCA_964477215.1 uncultured Syntrophaceae bacterium
TCGAATCCTCTTTGATCCTTCAATGCATTTTGCAAATCGCTCGGTGTCTACAACATATTCCGGAATTACCATAGCTCGGCTCCCCCTACCGCATTAATTTATCACGGTTAGTCCCGTGTACTACCCAGATTCTTCTGACACGTCAAAAGCCCGGAACGCTCGTCCATTAGACCACATTTGATGAAAAAACGTTAAACATGGCTTCAAACAATTGTTGAATTCAGCCCCCCCAGCCACCAACGAATTCGACTGACCTACGCATTCAGTTTAGAAGCATAAGCTCGACGCGTCAATGCCTTCCCTCCACGATCCTTCCGGCCCCTTGACTTGACTGCAGACGTACCCTATTCATGGGAACAATGTTTTTGAACAAGGGAGATTGCAGATGAAAAAGGTTGCTGTGGTGGGTTGCGGCGCGTACATGGAAAGTGGGTACGGCTGTCCCGGCGAATGGCGCTGTCTCAAGGCGGCCCGCTTGGGAGAAGGGAAGTTCAGCGAGCCCTCCTCCGTCACCGCGTTCGTGGCCTGCGAATGTCCGGGCCGGACCGTGGTTCCCACGTTGGGCATGGCTGCCAAGCTGTCGGAGACCAAACCTGACGAAATCCATTTGAGCTCGTGTCTGGTCAACGCAAAGCCGGGCTGTCCTTATTCTTCCCCGGAAGACTTGGCCAAGCTCATCGAGACCCAGACCGGGATCAAGGTGACGTTAGGCACACACGACTACCACTGAATTTTGCAGACCGAGCCCGGCACGTCTTTCCATCCGTCAGCTCTTGCCGAGGCTTCGAGGTGGCTGGAGGCACAGGTGGGAAGGCGCCCGGTATGCCGAGGTGTCTTCCATCGCCTGGGGCATATCCCTGCGCACTACCGCCTACCATCTGACATCAATGCCGAAAGCATTGACTCGGCCATGATTCCCTCTCCATTCGACTCCCCCGCCGGGGAATCGGACTTGTCCGGAATAGTCGTTCCACCGAACCGCGCCCGTGGGAAAACGCACTTTGCCCCCTTGAGGTACCTGCCACCCGTGGCCGGCGCCGTAGTGGCTCCTGTCTCGAAAGTCCGGATAGCCGTCGGCCATGGCGTAAGGAGCGGGAGGGCCGGGCAGAGCCAAGACGGCAAGAGCCAGTGCCGCTGTAATGAGGATTCTCATGCCGATCCTCCCTTGTGCCCAGTGACGTTGGAGCATCTCAGGACGCCACCATAGCTTCTGGCAAACAAGGCATCCCGGAAAAATCGTTGCTCCTTAGTTAGGAAATCGTGGCACACTTCCCGGATAAGGTTCCCAACACGGACAAATCCTAGCCGATACCCATATAAAACGCCAGGGTTATGCTGACGAGCAAAATGGCGGACACCAGCAACAATTCCGCTGTACTTTCAGACAATTCCAGCCTCATACAACCTCCAATAGTATACGAGATTCCTCGCTCTCACGGCCCGATTCGCTCACAGGAGACCTGCCGGTGCCGAGGAGAGGTGAATAGTAGCCTACATCCCCCAGGTGTCAACTGAAAAGTCAGATTTGTTCCCACTATTCGTCGAGCCACTGAAAAAATTCTCGCATGGTCAGCAGTCGGACCGTGAAGCACCCGCATGATACGGTCTGGGAGAATGGGCCTTGCGTGGAGAAGATGGCGCATTCTCCGGGACCTGTCCAGAGCCGCTGCGGTACGCCAAAGCAGGACATGGAGTATTTGTGGCGAGCGGGGAGCTCGATCCTTCACTGTCCCTCGTAAGCCGTGCCGGTTGGTATCGCTACCACATAGTGGTAGAATCCCTGCCACGAATTTTTGGGGCACTATCGGCCTTAAGGAGGATATATGCTGGGGAGGCTGTACGGAAAGTCCGCAGTAATTACCGGCGGGACAAGGGGAATTGGGAGGGTTGTTGCCCATGTCTTAGCCGCCGAGGGGGCTCGGGTGATGATTGTTGCATCAAGTGCGAAGAATGGAGCGCGGATCGTTTCTGAAATCGAGGAGCTCGGCGGAGTGGCCCATTTTTTTCAAGCAGACGTCTCGGACAAGCGACGCATGATGGAACTGGGAGCGTATACGGTTGACCGGTGCGGGTCCATCGATATCCTGTGTAGCAATGCCGGCATTTTTCCATCATCCCTGATCGAGGACATGGCGGAAGCGGATTGGGATCTAGTATGCGCGGTCAATCTGAAGGGGACGTTCCTGGCCGTGCAGGCGTGCCTTCCTCAGATGAAGCTACAGGAGTATGGCAGGATCGTATTCACCTCATCCATCACAGGACCCGTCACAGGACTTCCCGGCTGGTCGCACTACGGGGCCACCAAGGCTGGCATGCTTGGATTCATGCGCTCAGCGGCCCTCGAGGTGGCAAGGTACGGCATCACAGTCAATGCCGTCCTGCCCGGAAACATTAGAACTGAAGGGCTGAATGACCTGGGAGAAGACTACATTCGCCGTACAGAACAATCTATCCCCATGGGAAAATTGGGCGACCCTGAAGACGTGGCTTATGCAATTCTGTTCCTGGCTTCCGATGAGGCCCGATACATTACAGGACAAACCATCATCATCGACGGAGGCCAGACGCTGCCGGAGTCGTTGCTTGGACTGGCCTGATCCGATGGCAATGAAGAGATCAGGCATATGGGCCGCTGTCTGGAACAAGACAGGCGGGACGAGCAATCTGCCCTACTCGAGCAACCTGCAGGACGCCCATTCTCCCTGGGGACGTCCGAGGGACGAGCGAATGGGACAGAACCTGGGGTAGCTGCTCCAAACGCTGGCCAAATCAAGTGCTTATCCCGTTGACACCCAGATAGCCTCTGTGATACTG
>CAYZET010000414.1:0-4971 GCA_964477215.1 uncultured Syntrophaceae bacterium
AAATCATGTACGTGGTTGAAGGGATCGTGGTTTTCGGCCATACGTCTCCCCCGATTCCGGCAAGGGCAAAATGGTTGAACCCCCCAACAAACCCTTTCACCGCATCAGGTGCGAAAGCCAAACTGAATCCCCAAAAAAGCCACACGATCGACGCCAGCCCCATAAGAAAAAAGCTGTGCATCATCGTTGACAAGACATTCTTAGAACGGGTCATCCCGCCGTAAAACATGGCCAGCCCCGGCGTCATCAAGAAGACGAGGGCCGAGCTGACCAAAACCCATCCGTTATCCGCAGCATTCATCTCCAGACCACCTCCGATGTTTTTCTGCATGGGCGCAGATTCTGTTTCCGCCTCCCGATACCCCGGGGATCGGGGAATCCACTGGGGGAATCAGGAGTCGAGCCACGAGGTCGTGGCCTTCCGGTTTGTTCTGGAAATGGAAAAGCAACGAAGGTGCCACGCAGATCAGAATCTGGCTGATGAGTGATAACAGTTTGTTATCGCAGCTGTTTTTCCCAGGATGCTCAGCAGGATCGGAAGAGTTACAAAATTGAAATACTACCTCTGGGTAGGAAAATGCGGGGTCCGGTTACGAAACCGTACGAAATCTGCGAGGCTCTATGCCATACTTTTTCACCCGAAGACCCATCACCCGCTCGCTTATCCCCAAAGCCCGGGCAGCCTTCGCCTTGTTACCCCGCGCCGTCTTGATCGCATCGATCAGAAGATCGCGCTCCACGGCCTCCAGCGTGCTATCCAGCGTGCCTTTCATCCACGTCCCGCTTGCCTCGGCCGTCTGAAGCGTCGGCGGCAGATGGTGCCCGTGAATCACCGAATCCGAGCTCAATAGAACGGCCCGCTCTATACAATTCTCCAGCTCCCGCACATTCCCGGGCCAATGGTACGCCATGAGCATGTCTATGGCCTGAGTGGCAACGCGCAGGATGTTCTTGTGGTTGGCTTTACTGTACCTTTCCACAAAAAAATCGGCCAGGAGCGGTATGTCGGTGCGTCGCTCCCTCAACGGCGGAATATGGATGGGAAAGACGTTGAGACGATAGTACAGGTCCTGCCTGAAGTCGCCGTGCTCGATGAGATCCTCCAGGTTCCGGTTTGTGGCAGCGATCACCCGCACATCGGTCCGGATGGTCGCGCTTCCCCCTACGCGCTCGATCTCCTTTTCCTGGAGCACGCGCAAGAGCTTAATTTGCGTGGAAGGCGAAAGGTCGCCCACCTCGTCGAGAAAGATTGTCCCCCCGTGAGCAAGCTCGAATCGTCCCTTGCGCGTTGCGATCGCCCCGGTAAACGCGCCCTTCTCGTGACCGAAGAGCTCGCTCTCCACAACACTTTCAGGCAGAGCCCCGCAATTCACCTTGATGAATGGCTTGGACGCGCGCAAGCTGTTGAAGTGAATGGCCTGAGCCACGAGCTCCTTGCCGGTTCCGCTCTCCCCGCGAATAAGGACCGTGGTGTCGCTTTTGGTAACCTGGGCGATAAGGTCGTACACCATCTGCATGGCCTTGGAATTTCCTACAATATTCGCGGGCCTGAAGCGCTCTTTGAGCTGATTCTGCAGTCTTTGGTTCTCCTCCAGGAGACGATGTCGCTCCTCCTCCACCGATTGCCTCAGCTTGACAGCCTGAGCGATCATGGAGCTGATGATCGAAAGCAAGCGCACGTCCTCGTCAAGAGAGATTCCCTCCTCGAAAAGCCTGTCCGCGCTGAGGGCTCCCATCACGTACGACCCCAGCTTGACGGGAACGCAGATAAATGAAATGTCCTCCTTCCGGAGACCTTCCCGAGATCGGGTGCGATCCAGGAAGAGAGGCTCGTCGGAAATGTGCGGAACCACAGCCGGCTTTCCGGTTTCTACCACCATTCCGGTTACCCCTTCACCGGGTTTGTACCGTCCACGCACTTTCTGGCTTTCAGAAAGACCGTGAGCAGCTTCGATAATTATCTCTCCCGACGCACGATTGAGGAGCGTCAGGGTACCTCGGAGCATTCCCATATGCTGAGCTATCGCATCAAGGACCGGACCCGCCACTTCGCGCAGGTCCATGCTTCGATCAAGGATTTGACTTATCTCGAACAACAGGAGCAGTTCCTGGATTTCACGTTTGACCTTGTGGGTGCTATTGTTCTGCAACATAACCTTTCCTACGGCTCGTAGTTCCTCTGACGAAAAAATCTTACCAAAATGTACTATTCCAAGTAAAGGGCTACGAAGGGGCCGGATTCAATTCCTCGCCCCACGCACGCCGGTGGGGTCCGCGGCTCGCACAAGGATTACCCGTGGTAAGGTCTTCTCAGATTGGGCAAGATGCGGTATTAATACCATAATTTTCCCAGGCCGCCCCAGGCGAGACATGGGACTGAGGAGGGGTTCTTGTCACGGGTCCGGAGAATCACGATCGCCTGTCTCGTACTTCTGACCGTTGCCTTCACCATCCCTCGCTCCGGCGCCTGTCTGACGGTTTCCGCTTCCCCCGTGAGCGAGCTCGTCTTCAGCGAGGGATACCGCCACTACACCGAAGGTGACGTGGCCGCCGCAGAAAAGCTATGGATCGGGATCCGTTCCGATTCGCTCTACGGTCCAGTGACGCTCGTTCTCCTGGCACGGGCCTACTCTGCAGCGGGTAATCCGCAAGACGCGGTCCGACTCCTCAAAGATATCGTGGCAAAGGGCGACCCCGGACCGTACGGGGAAGTAGCGCGCACGATCTATGTGGAAGCTCTCTGCGCTGCCCGAGATACAGAGGCCATTCCTCTGCTCCAGGCCATGATCAGAAACGGATCTGCACACGAAAAGCCGAAACATATCTACGCTCTTGCAAAGCTCTATCGATTTTCCGGCGATCATGCCAAGGCTGCCGAACAGTACAGAACCCTTTTCCTCGAGTATCCAGCATCGGTTGAGGGCCTCAGAGCGTCGGACGAGCTCGCGTGGATGGTAGTGCACGGCAAGATAGACAAGCCGGTTTTCTCGGAGTCGGAGCAACTGGGCCGGGCAAGACGCCTTTCTCAGGAGGGAAGATTCGATCTGGCTGCAGAATCCTACACGCTTCTCTTGAAAAGCCGGCCAGCGGACGTGGATTTGATGCTCAAGCTCGCGTCGTGCCAGTTCAGGGCCAGAAAAAACAAGGAAGCGATCCGCACCCTCAAGGAGATCTTGGGAAAAAACATCTCGCTCCACGATCGCACGGAAGCCCTGTATCTGTTGAGCCGAGTCTACTGGAGGCTGGACCGTACGCGAGAGTTCGAGCGCTGTTGTCAGGAGATCATCGAAAAGGCACCACCCAGACTCAAGCACAAAGTCGCTTTCAACCTGGGGGCGTACTACTACGAGCGAGGGAATTTTTCCGCAGCCTTCGAGCATTTCAATCGTCTCATCAACAGCCCTATCAATGACACCATGAAGTCCGACGTCACGTGGAAAATAGCCTGGATACACTACCGAACAGGGAAATACAGCGAGGCAGCCGAGGCCTTCCGTAACACCAGGGTGATCTCACCGAACGGGCGGGTCGCCAATCCGTCACGGTACTGGCAGGCACGGTCCTTGATGCACTTGGGCAAGACCTCAGAGGCCAAGGCGTTGTTCCAACAGATTTGTTGGAGCGCACCTCTGGATTACTACGGCCAGGAGGCCGCTCGGCTTGTCAACACTATGGGATCCCCTATCAATTCCAACGGGTCTCGTGCTCCGTTTCCGGACATAACGCTTTCCCAAACCGTGCTGGCGACAGAGCAGGTGGCTGCGGCAAAGAAACTCATGGACCATGGCCTGTATGAGCTCGCTCTGGCCAACTTGGAGCACCTTCCCCGGTCCACGAGGAGCGCGCCTTCGGTCGTCTTTCTCATGGCTCGCGCGGCGTATGGAGCCCAGAAGTACAAGCGAGCACGCGAGATACTTGCTACCGCGTTCGGCCAGTTCATGGACAATCCGCCCGAAAACGCTCCACCCGAGCTCGTGGAAATTGCATTTCCTCGCATTCATCGGGATGTGACGGTCCGCGCTGCAAAGGACCAGGGAGTGGATCCGCACCTCGTGTGGGCAATCGTACGCCAGGAAAGTCTGTACGATGCAACCGCTGTTTCCCCTGCGGGTGCTCTTGGCCTGATGCAGGTGACCCCGAAAGCGGCAGGACTGGGAGACAAGAATGGACGGATCTCACCGGACGAGCTTGAAAGGATATTGACCCCGGAACAGAATCTCGCTTCAGGGATCCGCATTCTCTCGAAAAACCTCCGGAGCTTTAGAGAGAAGGTTGTCCCCGCGGTAGCATCGTACAATGCGGACATTCAGAAGGTCCGGGAGTGGGTGAGCCGGAACGGTTCCCTGAGCGAGGACGAATTCATAGAAAACATTCCCTTTTTCGAGACACGGACCTACGTGAAGAAGGTACTGGCCGGCTATCGTGCGTACGCTCAGCTTCACAGAAAATTCGATCTCGCGGGGCTGTGGTGACCTGCAGTTGCGGCCACGGGCTACATATCCGTGGAAATCGAACAGCCTCCTGCTGGTTTCACGCTGACGAATCGGCAACTTTTCGGAACGGAGATTTCATGACTGGATCGAGTGACGGCACTTCAGCCGAGCTCTTTGATGCTACCCCCTTCTTGAAACTGGTTATCGACAAAGACGGGCGATGGTTCCAGAATGGAGCAGAGATCGTTCATCCGAGCGTGTACCGCCAGTTTTGCGCCATGCTCGAGCATGCTGCGGACGGCGGGTACCAGGTGCGCATGGACAGGGAAGTCTGCCGGGTGGAAGTGGAAGACGCTCCCTTTGTCATTCTTCGGGTCATGGAACAGGACAGCGGCCCCTTCTTCCTCCTGCTGAACGATGGCACCACTGAACCGTTCGACCCGGATCAGTTCTGGATCGGGGAGCACAATGTCCCCTATTGCACCGTAAAGAACCGTGTGTTTCACGCGCGCTTCTCCCGGCCCGCATACTATCAATT
>CAYZET010000415.1:0-4945 GCA_964477215.1 uncultured Syntrophaceae bacterium
ATCGGCGGACTCCTTAATTTGAAAATATGGCTGAATGAAAGAGGGCAGGCCTTCTCCCCTCAGGCTGCCCGCAAGGGTCTTACCCCTCGTGGGATACTGGTCATGGGCGTAAGCGGTTGCGGGAAGAGCTTGTGTATCAAGGCCATAGCCAACTACTGGAAGCTGCCTCTCTTGAGACTGGATATGGGAAGAGTCTACGACGGACTTGCAGGCCCTCCCGAGGAGGCCATGCGCAAGGCCATCAAGACTGCGGAAGCCGTGGCTCCATGTGTGCTGTGGATCGATGAGATTGAGGCGGGCATTGCCAATCAGAAGCAGAAAGCGGGCGGAGGACCGGAAGCGAGGGTTCTCGCTCTGTTTCTCACCTGGCTCCAGGAGAAGACAGCTCCGGTCTTTGTCGGCGCCACTGCTAATGAAGTGGAGGTGCTTCCGCCGGAGATCCTCAGAAAAGGAAGATTTGACGAGTTATTCTTCATGGGGTTGCCCCTGAGGGACGAGCGGAAGCAAATCCTGACTATCCATATGCGGAAGAGAGGAGTGGACCCTGCGCGTTTCGACATGGACTATCTGGCGGAATCCACAGATGGGCTCAATGGAGCGGAGATCGAGCAAGGGGTCATATCGGCCATATTCGAGGCTGCTTCCACCAAACAAGAGCTTTCAGAGCACGTGCTGGCCAATGCATTGCGGAACATCGTTCCTTTGTCTCGTACGATGCGTGAGCGAATCCAGAAGATCGAAGCCTGGGCACGGGACCGCGCGATGAAGGCTTCCTTGCAGACGCTGTGAATCTTTTGCGGGACCATTGAGAATACATTGAGCAGCGTAACGAGGTGCTTTGCCAAAATCGGCTCCCAGCGGTTCTGGAAGCGATCCGTTGCTGCCATTGCACAAATCGGCCTCTCAGGGCAGACCGGAGAACGCATTCCCAAGAAATGCGCAACATGGTATGTACTCCATTCAAGGACCCAGTGACGGGATTTGGGCATAGCGTAGCTGAACACGAATGGAGGCACGCATGGAACTGCACGTTATCGACAGCAACAGGGAGTTTTCTCACATTGAACTGTCCGGAAAGCTCGACGTCGAGGGGGCGGATCAAATTGAGATGCAATTTCAGAGTCTCACGTCGGAAGCAGGCCGCTCCGCCATCGTGGACATGGAACAAGTGACGTACCTCGCTTCGCTGGGAATCCGCTTGCTTTTTGCCACCGCCAAGGCACTGGCTGCGGAGGGAAAGAAGATGATTGTCGTAAACCCCAAGCCAATGGTGGAGGAAACCCTCCTGACCTCGGGAACGGTCAATTTTATCCCCATAGCTCGGGGCTTCGAGGAAGCTGTCACCCTGTTGAGAAGCTAATTCCGCCAGCGCTATTGTTGGCGAGCGACGTGCCTCGTGTCAGAGGTCGTTTGAACACTGTGACTTCCTCGCACATTGTGCGGAACGTGGGCAAGCCGATGCCCGAGCATACGTGCGGTCAACCGGAGCACGACGAGGTGACGGACTATCTATTGCTGCGCATGGTCAATTCCCGGGAGGGTCTGATCAACCTGATGGGTGAGGCTGAGGCCTTCTTTCACGAGCGAGGGCTCGATGAGAGGACTATTTATATCTCCAATCTGGTCCTGGAAGAAGTTCTGACGAACGTGATCAAGTATGCATATGATGATGAGGGCTCTCATGAAATCAGCGTCGAGCTGACTCTGGACCCGAGGGATGTCCAGATCGTTTTTGAGGATGACGGTTGCGAGTTTAATCCACTCTCCGTGCCCACTCCTGCTCTGAACGGACCGATCACGGATTGCGAGCCCGGGGGCCTGGGAATTCATCTGGTCCGTAAATTGAGCTCATCCATGGACTACTCACGGACTGGTGGGGTCAACCGACTAACCATACGACTCGCTCGTCAGTGAATCCTCCATGAAAGGGTGCTATGCTGCCACGAAGTCAAATGCGTGGCATTCATTCGCCCTTAGGAAATAGTACGGACGGGTATTCGCACATGTTTATTGATAGCCACAGTCACATTTTTACAGATCGGATAGTCAAGAACGTCCGGAGTCGACCGGATATGGTACGTGCATTGAAGCTAAACACAGTCGATGCATGGGAGAGATTGAGTCCGACAGCCCTCCAGGAGTCTGCCGAATCCAACGGTGTAGACCTGTGTGTGCTCCTGCCAACCGCCTCCCCGGACAGGGTGCGAGCTGAAAACGACCGATTTATCGGGTGGACCCGCGATCTGACGCGAATACGGACTCTTGGTACATTGCATCCTGCTATGGAGGGCCTGCGGGACGAGATATCGCGCATCTATGACTTGGGAATAAATGGGTTCAAATTATCCAGTTTTTCGCAACGCTTCGATCTCTTATCCCCCGAAGGGGAAGCCATGCTCGCTGCCGTGGAAGACCTGGGCAGTTGCCTCGACGCACGGCCGGTAGTCGTGTTCGACACGTTCATGGCCGCGGATGTGTATTTTGGTGCGGCAAGAGACCACATTACGACTCCAGCCAAATTGACCGAGATCGCACGACGGCATCCGGGGATCAACGTAGTCTGTGCTCACATGGGAGGCTTGCTGGGCGACTTTGACGAAGTGCGCCGAGATCTCGTTCCTGCTGAAAATCTCTATCTCGACACGTCCAACGCCACCCATACGTTCACGGAAGATCAACTAGTCGTGCTCTTTCGCGTGCACGGCGCATCTCACATACTTTTCGGCACAGATTGGCCGTGGTTCCTCCATGGTGCTGAAAAGGAGAAGGTTCTTTCGCTCCTCTCCAAGGCTGGTTTCAATGGGCAAGAACAAGCCGCTGTCCTGGGAGAAAATGCGGCGAGGCTTCTGGGACTCTGTGATACCAGGCATATTCAGGAGCGGAAAATGAGCTGTATGGCTCGTTAGAATTCGATAACGCAGTCCGCTGCGGACAGGAGGTATCTGATGAAGATTGTAGGTGTAATGGGAAGTCCTCGCTCTCAAAGCAACAGCACAAATCTCGCTCGTGTTGTATTGAACAAGGCCAGAGAGCTCGGAGCAGACACAGATGAATTCTCTCTCAACAAGCTCAAGTTTCGCGGATGTCAAGCGTGTGAAACGTGCAAAACGAAGCTGGATCACTGTGTGCTCGAGGACGACCTCACCCCCGTCCTCCAAGCAGTCAAGGAAGCTGATGCGCTCGTGCTCGCAACCCCCAACTATTTCGGCGAAGTCTCAGGTCAGTTCAAGCTGTTCTTTGACCGCACCTACTCGTACTTGAATCCTGATTTCACAAGCCGACTCCAGGCCGGTAAGAAGTCGGTGTTCATCATGGCACAGGGGCAGTCCAACCTGGCCCTGTACGCCGATGTGTTCCCCCGATACGATATGTGGCTGAAATACTACGGGTTCGCCACCAATCATCTCTTGCGAATGAACGGACCGAGAGAAGCAAACTCCGTGTCTCAGAGGCTCGATCTGGTGACCGAGGCCGAGGAAATCGCGAAAAAACTCGTTTCGTAGAAGGTTGGGCAGAGTAGCCGGAAGCTCGGGCGTTCCGGCTACTCGTTTTCGCAAAAGGGCGGGTTTGCCCCCCCTACATTCACTTCTCCGCTACCTCTACATCAAAGATCAACACTCCACCCCATAGCGGCGGGGCAGGTTTCGAACCTGCCCTGAATTGAATCAGGCTGTGAGCTCGCCATTCTGTAGAACGAGCCGTTTCCAAAATACGCAACCGTACTTATGAAGTCGCGTACTTACAGCGAGCAAGCCTTTTCCTTTCTCCGCTCTTCGAGACGGTACTTGCGACGGATCTCCGCTTCACATTGCCGTCTCTTTTCATCCGCCGTCTCAGTAATCAGGGGCGGCACCTCCGTAGGTTTTCCGCTCGCATCCAGGGCGACGAAGGTAAGATAGGCCGATGCTGTATGCCTCACCTGACCCGTGCGAAGGTTTTCCGCCTCCACGCGGACTCCCACCTCCAGTGACGTCCTACCCACATAGTTCACGCTTGCCTTGAGTATCAGCAAATCACCTATGAAAACGGGACTATGAAAATCGAGTCGGTCAATTGATGCGGTGACGCAATTGGTTCGCGAGTGCCGGATCGCCGCAGCCCCGGCCGCGGTATCCACGTATTTCATGATCACCCCCCCATGGACGTTTCCGTACGGATTGGCATCCTCAGGATTCATGGTGACAGCCATGTCGGTAACGCTCTCGCTGACTCTCCGTCCCTCCATGCCTCCTCCATTCTCTGCTCTTGCTATGCAATCGACATTCGGGAGGGTCTCGCCCTCCTGCACTATTATGGGGCTTCGCGGGCGCAGATGCAATCTCCGGCCGCTGAAGCGTCAACGTCCGGAGCGGATCTGTGCCGAACAGGGCAGCCGCGGCTGAGAATTTTCTTGCCGCAGCCTTTACACCCCGAGAACGAGATGGTATGAGTTGTTTCGCGATTCAATTCCCTGCACGATCACGGAATCATGGTGCGAGCTCTCCTTGCTCGTGGCCTGAAGCGAGATCCCGCGCCCGTGCTCTGGCCATCCGGAGCCCAGAAGCCGGCATGGCGGGTTCGGCCCAACTCGAGTCAATCGCCGGTCTAGTCATTGGTAATGAAAAACCCCAGAGTGGTCGGATATCTTCTCGTCCTGGCCGCCACGATGATTTGGTCATGGAATTTCGTTGTCGCCAGGCAGCTCACTTCTTCTATGCCTCCGGTCACTCTGGCTTTTTTCCGCTGGTCCACTGCACTCCTGATCCTGGCACCCTTCGCCTCCGGGGCATTGTGGAGGGACAGGCGCGTCGTGATGCGACATCTGCCCTACCTTTCCGTGGCCGGACTCCTAGCAGTGACACTGTTTAACACGCTCGTTTACATTGCAGGCCATACGACCACGGCCCTCAAAATGTCCCTGGTTGCCATCTCATCCCCGATCTTCATCGTCCTCAGTGCTCTAATC
>CAYZET010000416.1:0-4933 GCA_964477215.1 uncultured Syntrophaceae bacterium
GCTTGTCTGCTGAACTGCCCGGACCTCGACCATGACCTAGACTCGTCCTGTCCCGCTTGCCGAAGGATACGATCGGGAAATCACCCGGACGTTATTGTCGAGTCACCGGAACGCGGTATCATACGAATCGAACGTATCCGCAATCTGAGGGGCTTCTTCCGGTACGCTCCCATTGAGGGCCGATTCAGGGTCGCGATCATCGACGACGCCCATACCATGAACGGACCCGCCCAGAATGCGCTTCTCAAGACTTTGGAAGAACCGCCAGCCGGGAGACTCCTTATTCTGGTGACGTCCAGCCCTTTCCGTCTTCTGCCTACAGTCCGATCCCGCTGCAGACGCGTTCGATTCAACCCGATTCCCGTTGAAACGTTGGCCGCGGTTTTGGTCAGGGAAACGGGAATCGAGCCGGATCGGGCACGAGTCCTTGCCGCTGTTTCGTGCGGGAGCATGTCGCGCGCTCTGGAATTGGATGCGTCCCACTTCCTCGATTCAAAGGAAGCCATAATCTCGGTGCTCGAGCGGCCGGGGGCTCAAGGCATGTCGGGGCTCCTGCAGCTCTCTCAGAATATGGCAGAAGGCAAGCGAGTGCTGGACGCGATCGACGTGGCCGCTACGTGGCTCAGGGACATACTGGTAAGCAAGATCATGTCCGACACCTCTGCCCTGTTTCACGTCGACTCTCTTGACAGAATCTCTGCTGCGGCTCAACATCAGAGTACCGACAAGCTGCTTCGCGTATACGATGAGATGGTAAAGGCGGCGGCTCTCCTGGAGTCGGAGATCAATGTCAATGCCAATCTCGTGACTGACGTGATGTTCTTACGTATTACCCGTATACTGGCCGGGCCTTCTCTCGGTCTGGTAACGGCTGGGTGAGTACAGAGCATGAGTGAAAACGGACCTACCAGAGAAACTTCATACTTGCCCAGATCGTGGGGAAAGTCACGCCGCGAGCGCAAGCGGAACGGGGAGTGGATCGCTCAACGGGAAGTGTCAGGCAACCAGGAGCCCGAGGAGCTAATGTCGGGGGACTACGAGGACGATGATCCTGGCGAAGAGCAAGATCTGAAAGCTCCAGGAATTCATTGTGAGGGGACTGGGGCCGAGTTGGGTAGCCCTGGCAGGGCATGTCCCCACCATTCCCGGTGCCTGGTGGACAGGGATGAAGACAGAGATCCATTCGACGACAGCCCTCAGGCTGCCAGCCAGGGCTCCACCGTGAAAGTGAATATCGCCGGCGTTCGATTCTGCCGGGCCGGAAAGATCTATCACTTCGACGCCGGAGGGCTCCAACTGGAGCACGGCGATTGGGTGATTGTCAAGACCGAGAAGGGTATGGGTCTGGGACAGGTGGCGACACCTCCGTGCGAAACGGAGATCGAAGAAGCCCACAGGGACGCTCTGAGGGGGATCATCCGGCAAGCGGGAAAATCAGATTTCGATCAGAGAGTGAGATGCGGCCAGAAGGAGGCTGAGGCCCGGGCCTATTGCCTGGAACGAATCGAGGCTCTCGGCTTGCCCATGAAGCTGGTGGCTGTTGAGTGCTTCTTCGACGGGTCCAAGTACGTATTCTACTTCACGGCTGAAGGAAGAGTGGATTTCAGGGAACTGGTCAAGCAGCTCGTAGCCAGATTTCCCGTTCGGATAGAGATGCGACAAATAGGGGTCCGCCACGAGGCCAAAATGACTGGCGGAATCGCGAGCTGTGGACAAGAGCTTTGCTGTTGTCGCTTCCTGACGGACTTCAGGCCTGTGTCTGTCAAGATGGCCAAGACTCAGAATCTTTCTCTTAATCCTACAAAAATATCCGGGGTCTGCGGTCGCCTCATGTGCTGCCTAGCCTATGAGCACGATATCTATGAGGATTTCCGAAAGGGTCTTCCCAAATATGGGAAAGCCATCCGCACCACACAGGGGGAGGGAGTTGTAGTCAAGTACAACCCCCTCAAGGAAACCGTGTGCGTCCGTATGGACGAGGATACCCTCATCGAAGTGACGAGGGCGGAAATCTTGCGACAGGACGAGGCTCCAGGGAAAGAGAAGCAGAACGAAAATAAGAAGGGATCTTAGAGAGATACCTAGCCTTGCCGCCACCTGAAGGGGGGGTAACGGGGCTGGCGGGTGCCAAGACTCCCAAGAATAGCAAACGTGCCTTCCGGAGCGAGCAAACGTGGGACATGCCGAGGATGCTCTTGAAATGTCTTATCGGATGCCCTCAAAACTAACCTGTGATGATTGCGTGCCGCTAAAGGAGGTGAGCCTGTGCCAGTCCGCGAGGTCGCTTTCGCCATAATCTTCTCGCTGGCAAGCGTTTTGTTTTCCCCCGATGGAGGAGTTTGCGGGCCCACGTTCGACCGGGTCACGAAAAACGGTGTGGTTAGGCTGGGGTTGCCGTACAACATCGTGCCCCAAGGGTATCTTGACCCCAAGGGACAGTGGGTGGGCTTTGAGGTGGATTTCGGCACCGAGCTGGCCAAGCACATGAACTTACAGCTCGAGAAGGTTCAGATCACGGAGAGCACGTGGGGGCCCCTGTTGCGCAGCGGTCGCATAGATGCGGCAATTTGCCGAATACGTCATACCAGGGCTCTCGAGAGTGAGTTCGACTTTTCGGTGGCCTATTTTTTCGATACCAAGAAGGTGCTCGTTCCGAAGGGTACGATCAAAGGAGCCGAAGACTTTAAGGGCCAGAAGGTGGCGGCAGTACAGGGAACGTCTTTTGAGAAGGTGGCCATGAATTTGTTGAGGGCGTCAGGAGACGAGTCAGCAGAGAGAAATGTGGTTTCCCACCCGGACAGGCCGTCCTGCTTTCTCGCGCTCGGCAAGAAATCAGTGGCCGGCTGGCTGGATTCCGGCGTGATTCTCCTTGAGTACGCGTCTCGTAATCCTGGGAAATTCGATCTCATTGATGCCTCCGCAGCGACGGAGCCTATAGCTGTCGCGGTGCCTCAAGACGATTCAGCATGGCGAGATCTCATCAATTTCGCCATTCAGGATATGGCGGGAGACGGGTCTCTCCAGAAGGTGTGTGACAAATGGTTTGGCCCCGATTCCGCATACTCATTTCCCTGTTCTCGAGTAATAGAGATGTGGCCGGAGTGATGGTAGAGCCTTTCAATACCTGGAAGAGAGAAACATGAAACGCATCATCCTCGGGACGGCGGGCCACATAGATCACGGCAAGACCGAGCTAGTCAAGGCGCTCACCGGAATTGATACCGATCGGCTGAAAGAGGAGAAAAAGAGGGGTATTAGCATAGAGCTGGGGTTTGCCTTTCTCGATGTGGCTGAAAACATCAGGATCGGCATCGTGGATGTCCCCGGCCATGAGAAGTTTGTGAGGCAGATGGTAGCCGGTTCGGGTTCCGTGGATATCGCTGCGTTGGTAGTTGCCCTTGATGAAGGAGTCATGCCCCAGACGGCCGAGCATTTGGATATCCTTTCACTCCTGGGAATCAAGCTGGGTCTCGTAGTCTTGACCAAGGCGGATCTTGTGGACGAAGAGTTGGCCCTCTTGGCCGAGGAGGACGCAAGAGAGATCGTCAAGGGGACATTTCTCGAAAACGCGCCGATGGTGCGAGTTTCTGCCAAGACCGGTGAGGGGCTTGACGAGCTACGAAAGATCCTCGCAACCCTGGCAGGCCTCTCTGTGGACAGACCCGTGCACGGGCTTTTGCGCTTGCCCGTAGACCGGGTTTTTACTCTCAAAGGTCACGGAACGGTTGTCACCGGCACTCTCATCTCCGGGACCCTATCCGTGGGAGACGAGGTTGAAATACTTCCGAGCGGCCGGCGGTCCTCCGTTCGATCGGTCGAATCCCACAAGCAGGCAGAACAGACGGCTTTCCCGGGAGAGCGAGTGGCAATCAACTTGCGTGGGGTTGAGCAGGGAGAAATCAGTCGGGGGGAAGTAGTAACGCATCCCGATCAATTCCAGCCCTCGTTCATCGTGGACGTGAAAGTCCGCGCGCTCTCCCGGGCGCCGTTCCCTTTGAAGAACCGAATGAAGGTTCGTCTCCATCACTATACGTCCGAGACGGAGGCGCGTATCGTGTTCCCGGATCGACAGGAGCTCTTGCCCGGAGAAGAATCACTGGCTCAATTGCGGACCACATCCCCCATCGTTCCCGCCACTGGCGACAGATTTGTCATCAGGGCTTTGTCTCCGTCTGTGACGCTGGGGGGCGGCACGATCACCAATCCTCGCGGGGTTAAGCTGAAAGCTCGATCGGCCCGGGCCTTCCTCGAAGCTGATCGAGAGGGCGATGAGGGAATCGTCGCCTCCCTTGTTCGTAGCAGTGGCACCTCGGGTGTAAGCCGAAACGAGCTGCTGGGGCTGTCAGGGCTCTCCGCAAAACGGCTGGACAAGATTCTGGAACAGTTGAGAAACGCACACACGATTGTAAGATTTGACCCAAGCGAGAATCGAATGGTCCATGCCGACTATGTCGAGCTGGTCAAGAAAAAGATACAGGTGCGGCTGAGAGGCTTTCACGAAGCACATCCACTGAAAGAGGGTATGTCCAAGCAGGAGCTCCGCTCTATTACGCCGGGAGGAGACAAGCTCTTCAAGAAGGTGGTGGAGCAGCTCGCTGCAGAAGGCGAGCTCGTCGTTGAAGGAGATTTGGTGCGGTCTTCCACTCACCAGGTCAAATTGAAAGACGAAGAGAAAGGTCTCAAAGACAAGCTCCTTAAGATGATCGTGAGCGGCGGAAATGCCCCGCCCGTGCTCAAAGAGATTGTGGCCGCGTCGGGCGCTGACGTGAAGCACGTTCGCAATCTTCTGTCTTTGCTCGAGAAGGAGGGGAAGGTTGTCCGGGTCAAGGAGGATCTCTATTTCTCCGAGGGCTTCATGACCGAAACTCGCAGAAAAATGGTTGAATTCTTCAACCGGGAGGGTGGAATTACCCCCTCGCGATTCAGCGAGATC
>CAYZET010000417.1:0-4916 GCA_964477215.1 uncultured Syntrophaceae bacterium
AGGGATCTGAGGAATCCTTTCAACATGTCCGAGTGGCTGATGCAGCCTCGGACGAGAGTGAGCGCCCTGAAGTGCTAGAAGCTAGTCAGACTGAGGTTTCCGCTCGTCCTGAGGAGACCGAGGATCCTGATCGACAGGGGGCCGCGGTCCAGGAGCTTCAAAACACGGACACAGGTCAGCGCCAGAAAAAACGCGAGCCGAGGAGAAAAAATTCACTTCAGAGTTATCTTCCCTTTTCGTGACGGCCCCGTTACATCAAGCCGGTTGCCAAACCAGACAAAACCTGATACGGTGTGAGTATTCATTGTGTGCCGTTTCCAAATGTCTGACTCATGCCAAGAGAGAAGCTTTTTTTTCCGGTACTCAACGGAGCGACCGTTGACAGAACGGTTGCGCTATCCCTCATGCATGAATTCGAGCCCCTTGAATGGGGGAAGGGGTGGGCGATCTCAGGATCGTGGATTTCCTTTTCCTTTCTTCCAGAAGCTCGGGGATTCCGTGAGGCCCGAGAGAATAGGAGGTGAGCGTTGGCTAAGAACAAAGGCGTTGTCCATGTGGTCGGAACGGGGACGATAGGTGAGCCGCTTATCGGTTTGCTCTGTTATTTCAAGGACGAGGCAGGATTTGAGCAGGTGACTTTCCACAAGAGGTCTCCTATTGCCAGAGACGTTCCCAAAGTGAAAGCCCTTGTGGACAGAGGCGCTTTGCTCGCCGTTGACGAAGACAGAGTCACGGATTTCGAGGCACTGGGCCTGAAACCTCAGATGATTCATGAGGAAGCCTTGTATAGAGCCGACGTGGTGATAGACTGCACGCCATCGGGCGTCGGCATCTCGAACAAGAACGAGTTTTACGAAAAATATCTCAACAACACCAAAGGATTCATAGCCCAGGGCAGTGAATTTGGTTTCGGCAAGATGTATGCTCGCGGGATTAATGATTCTGCTTTGGAACCGGGCGTGGACCGCTTCATTCAGGTAGTGAGCTGCAACACGCATAATCTGTGTGTTCTCATCAATTCAGTGGCTCTCGTTGATGGCGAAGACAATTTGGAGGAAGCCCGTTTCTTGTGCATTCGGCGAGCCAACGACATCAGCCAGGTCAAAGGATTCGTGCCTTCGCCTGACGTGGGCAAGCATGGAGACCCAGTCTTCGGGACCCACCACGCGCGGGACGCCTATCACCTGTTCCGGACCAGAGGACTTGAGCTAAACTTGTGGTCTTCAGCATTGAAGCTGAATACCCAGTACATGCACTGCATTTACTTCACACTCAAGCTCAAGAGAGCAGTCACGAAGGCTGAAGTGCTGGACAGATTCCGACAGGACGACAAGATCAGCGTGACCAAGAAGCAGTCTGCATGCGAAGTCTTCTCGTTTGGCAGGGACCACGGCTATTTCGGCAGGATCCTCAACCAGACAGTCATCGTCGAGCCGTCCATAGAAGTCAGAAAGGGTCATGAAGTCATAGGCTTTTGCTTCACCCCTCAGGATGGGAATTCCCTGCTAAGCTCGTTCAGCGCGGTGACTTGGTTCATGGATCCGGCTACGTACCTCGACCGGTCGAACTGTCTCAAGCGATTCTTCTTCGGAGAGGTCTAGTGTCTTGTCTCGGTGAGAACTTTGCGTTCGCGTGGTCCGGAGGCTGTGCCGGCATGCCGGAGACGGTTGGCTTCTTGCCGTCCCTGTTTGCCACCGCAAAGCTTTGGCAGAGACAAGACTTCGAATTTGGGACGGCCTGACTTTGAGTGGCGGTCATGAGACAAGCCGTGAGTATCCAGTCAGGCCCCTCTTTGGAGTAGGGGCCCTGATTATCGACCGGGAGCGCATAATCCTGGTGAAACGGGGCAAGCAGCCCGCAAAGGGAGAGTGGAGCATACCAGGGGGACTGGTAGAGACAGGAGAGCCGATCAAGACGGCGGTGATGAGAGAGGTACTCGAAGAAACGGGTTTGGAAGTCGAGCCCCAATCTCTCGTCGAGCTGGTGGAGCGAATCTTCCCGGACGGCACAGGAAAAATTCGGTATCATTACGTGATCGCTGACTACTTGTGTCGAGTAGTCGGGGGGTCCCTCAACGCAGGATCCGACGCACGTGAAGCGGTGTGGGTGGCTCGCTCTGACCTGCACCGCTATTCGCTTGCGCCTGTTACCTCGGATGTCATTACCAAGGCGTTTGTCGAGAGCGAGCGTTTGGGCCGGTGGGAGTAAGTGCCACGGCTCCCTCTAGGGTGAAACGCTTTTCGGCGCGCACGAAAATGATGGGATCCTCGTGCCTCGGCCGCCCCGAGCACCGCGGACAAAGAAGCCCAAGCCCGAGATGCCGGGCACGTTCTCGAGCCGATTTGGAGTGAGGTGGTTGTGGTGGACAGCAACGGCAGGATGGATCCCAGATCGGAGATGTTGCTTCTCTCCACGTACGGGAACACCAAGAACTTGCTCGTTACGGCCATTGACATCGAAGGGGCTGTCGATGAAGAAGCGTGGGTGCCTGCCATCCGAAGGGCGTCGACATTTTTTCCCCACCTATTGAGCACGGTCAGAGAGATCAAAGTGAACGGGCTTCGTCGTCTCGTGTGGGAACATCGACCGGATCTTCGGATCCCCACCACGGTGTGGGAGGTGAGGGAGGACGGCACGGCCAATGGCTCACTCAATGATCTGCTTACTCCAGTAGCACCTCACTTGGACAAGGAACGCGACTTGTTTCACGAAGTCCCTGTCGATTTTCACCTCATTCGGACGGGACCGCACCGGAGCATGCTGATCGGTATGTTCCATCACGTTACCGCTGACGGTGCAACCGTGGCCGAATTCGGAAAGGAGTTCTTTGCCCAGTATCATGAGATAAAGACAGGAAAGAGGCCGGCATGGGCGGAAGAGACTCATGCCATCTCCAGCTCTGCCAAGAGGCAGGCACGAAGCGTCGGGTCATCCTCCTGGAGAGATGCCCTGATGGGTGCACGCCAGACCATGGCGAACCTCTTCGACACACCGACGCTCCCGGCTGGTACCGGCGACCCCCATGATCTCGGGGAGCACCAGGTCAAGCGTGCTCTTTCTGAAGAGGAGACGAGCCATGTTCTGAAACGTGCGGCATCTTATGGAGCTTCGCCCATAGACATGTTCACCGCGTGCTCCAAAATAGCCGTAGACCGTTGGAATGAAGCTCGAGGTATTCCGCCGGGACTTCTGACCTGCTCCGTCACGGTCAATGCTAGGGGTCGGTTCGGAGTGTCAGACCAGCCGAACAACAGTTCCGTGATCTTCTTCAGATCCGAACCCGAACAGAGGCGAGAGCTGAAAAAGCTTTGCCGGAAGCTCGCGGTAACCCGGATCAATCATTTCCGGAAACACCAGGACATCAAGTACATGCAGGACATTGAGCGGATGATCAACTCGCTGCGTCTCCTGCCTTTCCGGATGCGAAGAAAAATAGTTCACAACGTCGTGAATCGCCACCAATTTTCTATCGGGGTCACCTTGCTGGGAGCGCTGTGGCCGAAGATGAAGAACGGCAAACCGAGCACCGAGACGGCTCTGACCCGCGCTGCCGATCTTTCCCTTCGCGAAGTTCACGCGATCGGGTACAAGCTGTTGTCCGGAAATCACGCCATGCTGGTGGCATACACGTTCAGGAACCGCCTCAACCTTGTCCTCGCCGGCTCCGCGTGTCGGTTCACACGGAAGGAAACCGAAGACTTCCTGGATTTGATCGTGAAAATCCTCCTCGGTGACTCTCCGCAACTCCACTAGAAATCCTCCTCTTCGATTGTGAACGGGGGCGGATATCGTTTGATCGGTACGAACCCGAAAAGCGTGGTTATCATGTTTTGCGGAAAAGGTGTAAGCAGACGGTTGTACAATTGAGCACTCTGATTGTAGTCCTTTCGCGCCGCAGAGATCCGTCTGGTAGTATTCAGCACTTGCTTCCACGGCTTCTCGAAGGGGGGATGCTTGCGCAGATCGGGAGACACCTGGACGATTTTCTTCACCTGCTCGATGGTGCGATCCATCTCGTCAACTGCCGCCACTATCTGGTCGGGATCCACTGCCCTCATGGAAATGGACCTGGCCTCCATAATCTGACCCGCCAACCGGGCATGGCCGGATTCGTACCCCCTCAGTCCTTCCACGAGACTGGGCAAGAGCTCATTTCGTTGCTTCACAGCGCGGTGGAATGCGTCCCATTCGGCCCCGGTCTCGATCCTGCCTTGCTGGAGAATCGGACGCAGAGACAAGAACGAGATGAGTGACAAGATCAGAAATGCCACCAGGAGAGCAGAGCTGAACTCTATGATTTTCGAGAGGGACATACGTTGCACATGACTGAAGGATTCGATACTGGACCTTGAGGGCCAATTGCGAGCTCGCCTGCAGCACTCCGGGAGCATGGGTCTCTTTGCAGGTGCGGCTCATGATGCCGCCCATAGAGAATGGCTGTAGTATAGCAGATCCTGCACCTTATCCGCCACCAATAACAGCGGCCGTAATCGCCGACCGACCTGTCCGTTACCTCGGATTAGCGATCGTCGCTCTCAGGGCAGCCACAAGTTGTCATCGTATTGGTAGTCTTTTTCCTAGACATGACCGATCGAATTTCCGAGCAGTGTGCTGGGTTACGTTGACTTTTTCCGAATCACTGGCTTTAATGGACTCATCAGTTTTCTTGCTCACGTCAAAGAGGAGAGGCATGCCAATGAGATCGAAGACGGATCGCAGAGAATTTCTAAGAACCGGACTGCTGACGGCAGCCACAATGGTAGGCGCGACAACCGGTCTGCTCGCCCCTCGTTCCACAATGGCCCAGAAGACACCTGATGTGGTCGTTTCCCATGGAACCGACCCTGCGAAGATGACTCGCTCCGCGGTAGAAGCGTTGGGAGGCATGAAGCAATTCGTGAAGCGCGGCCAAAAGG
>CAYZET010000418.1:0-4916 GCA_964477215.1 uncultured Syntrophaceae bacterium
CCTTGACGTGAACCGTCTGCTTATCGCACCGGATGCAAAACTGGCGTCTCTTCAATGCCTTCCGGGCAAGCAGAAAATCAACGAGCAGAATCAGTACCAGAGCCATGACAAGAATCCAATAAATGTCCATGGGAAACTCCGTGACAAGACGATTACGACAAAACTCCTCTCAGGACTGTAAGAACCGGAATACAGGCCACTAGTTCCTACTTCGGACAAAGAACGTAACCATAGCAGACCCACCCACGAGACCGACAGCGGTCGGTGGTAGTAGTAACGCACTGTCTCTCTCTTCCGACGACCGTCCCACCTTCGCAGCAGGTGCAGCACTGACTGCCATAGCTGCCGTCCCAAGGAGCCGCTTGCGCCACGGCGTCGCCTGGAGCTAAGATGGTCACTATTCCAAAGATGACTGCCAAGATCGTTTCCATCAGGCCCTCATTTGGTCAGCAATCTACGTTCCCTCGATAACAGCTCTATTTCAGGGTCTTCCGACACATTTCCACTGCAGAATGCAGGGGCGGGTAAACCAGCTCCTGCTTACGTATGTTCGAGTGAGCCCGGTCTTTGGCTATGTGCCTAGCCAGGACGTGCATTCGGTTGAACTTGTAACGATCCTTGACAGAAATCCATTCAAAGAATTTGGCTCGGAGCATCTTCCATATCTCAAGCATGCGTTGACGTTATCAAGAAGCCGGAGCTGAGTCAAAGACATGGACACCAATCAAGGCGGACAGAAACGCTAAAAAAGCACCGTGCCGGTAACCCATCCCGTTCGAAATCTACCGCCCTGAACTCAGGTTGTACGGGCTGACAAATGCCGGATTCTCCCTCAGCCCCGCCAAAAGAACCTGTCCCTGAAGGGCAAGAAAATCTCGCCATTTCCGTCTTCGTCCACACGCCCGTTTTCAAGTGGCACACCAGCTTGCCGGATGAACGGCGCGTTGACCAGTGAAAAACGGGGTCGAATTCGGGTCTCGAACACGGTCTGTCACCCAGACCAAGGAAGTGACGAACAAGCGTCCAATTGCTCTCGTACACTTTCCAGGAATTCTTCTATCTCGTGCGCTGCGATGGGTCTGCGCCGAACTCCTTTCTTCATTCGAGGGTTCCTTTGTCCAAAACTCCCCTTATGGCTCCTAGAATGTCCTTGGCGTCATACGGTTTGCTTACGAATCCTCTTGCGCCGCTGCTCTCTTGTCCTTTTGCATGACCGTTTGGTGAATACCCACTGGCAACCAGCACTTTGACGTTCGGGTCCACACGCAGCAACTCTTCCAGGCAGCGACTTCCACCCATCCCAGGCATGATGAGGTCGAGGATGACTAGTGCAATATCCTCTTTGTGCGAAGAATAGATTTCCAGGGCCTCCTCGCCGCTCCTGGCAATCAACACCCTGTATCCACCCATCGCAATCATCTGCTGGGCCATGTCTCGAATCCGGTCATCGTCGTCCACAAGAAGAACGGTCTCTGTCCCTAAAGCAGGCATTTCACGTGTCTCAGCAGGATCAAAGGCCATTTCCCTGTCGGACACGGGAAGGTAGATCTTGAACGATGTTCCCCTGCCGGGTTCGCTATAACAATTGATGAACCCTCCGTGCTGCGTAACAATGCCGTGGACCATTGACAACCCAAGTCCTGTGCCTAATCCGCTAGGTTTAGTGGTGAAGAATGGCTCAAATATTCTTTCAAGGACCGTTGAATCCATGCCCACCCCGGTGTCCGAGACAGTGAGAAGAACGTACCTGCCGGGCTTGGCTCCTAAGTGGGCCTTGAGGTATTCATCGCCGAGCGATACGTTCATGGTTTCTAAGAGCAGACGCCCCCCTTCCGGCATGGCATGGTAGGCGTTAACTCCTAGGTTAAGTATCACTTGCTCCAACTGAGCGGGGTGGGCGTCTACAATTCCTATGTCCGGAGCCAACACCAGATCGATCTCGATCATCCTCGGAAGCGTCCGTCTCAGAAGCTTTTCTGCCTTCAGTATCTCTTCATTCAAGTCTAGCGGACGGGTCTTAGCTTCCCCTTTTCTGCTGAAGGTGAGTATCCTCGATACAAGTTCTGCACCGTCCCTGGCAGCCTGATGAATAACCTTCAGTTTCGTGGTGTCAGGGTCACCCGGTCCTTTCTTCATGAGGAGTAAGTCCGAGTAACCCAAGACTGCCTGCAGCAAGTTATTTACGTCGTGTGCGATCCCTCCGGCGAGGGTTCCGATGGCTTCCATCTCTTGCGCATGGAAGAGCTGCCTCGAAAGAGCCAAGTGCTCTGTAACATCCCGTTTCATCCCAACGAAGCCCGTAATTGTTCCCGCAGAGTCTCGCACTGGCGAGATTGTGGCGTCCTCTGTGTAGAGAGTCCCGTCCTTCCTCTTATTGACAAATCTCCCGGTCCATATTTCGCCGGCCTTTATTGTTTGCCACAGGCGCTCGTAGAACGCTGTATCCTGTTGTCCGCTCTTCAGGATACGGGGGTTATTCCCCAAGAGTTCGTCCCGCGAGTACCCGGTCATTCTTTCCAGAGACGGATTTACGTATTGGATCGTCCCTTCTGTGTCCGTAATAATCACACCCTCCGCAGCGTTCTCCAAGGCCGTTGCCGCCCTTCGCTGATCCAGTTCTGAGCGCTTTGCTTCAGCAATCTTCCAAACGGAGTCCATCAGCAGCGTGAGCGCACGGACATCGCTATCGTCATAATCCGTGCCCTTGTTGGCTACCCCAATGACTGCAACGATTCTGCCCGATGAAAAAACGGGAACGGTCATGAAACTGTGCAATTCGACGTGGCCTGCCGGGGAGCCTTTCTTCAATGGATTCGGCTTGGGGAAATCATTTACAACTATGGGCTTGCGTTGCCGAACCGCTTCTCCCCAGATTCCGGTCTTGGCCAGCTCGTACAGGGTTTGTGGCTCAGCTACCCCACACTCCTTCATCACTTCTTTCGACCAAGTGTTGAGTTCGAAAAGCTTCTTATCCTCATCATAGTAATATATATATCCAACCTGACTTCCCGTAAGCTTAACGGCTTCGTTCAGGGTAAAATCCAGCAAATCCTGAACGCTTTCAGCTTTGTGCTGAGAAATATCGTACAGGCTCTGCGACCGGGCTTCATTCAATCTGATCTGGGCCTCGGACCGCTTTCTCTCAGTGATGTCCATGGCTGTAAATACCAGCCCATGGGAGAGGTCGCCCGAAACAACAGAAGATAAGCTGAGCAGCACGTCGAAGACCGTCCCGTTTTTTCGACGAAAGCGAGTCTCCACAGATCCTGTGCTGTCTCGAATTACATGCGGATGTGTCTGGTTGCCAGACCGCAGAAACTCTTCATCACTCTCGAACATGATTCTCATACTCTGTCCTGCAAGATCTTCACGGGAGCGCCCCAGCATGTTGCACAGAAAATTGTTCGTCCATCCGAGGATACCATCTGCACTGGCTTGACCGATACCTATCGGAGCTGTCTGCAGCAGTGTTCGTAAGGTAGCTTCACTAGTACGAAGGGCCTCCTGGGCTCGTTTGAGATTCTCAACATCCTTAGTGACAGCGAGGATATGTGGTTCGCCCTGCCACATCATTACTCCTGCAGAAACAAGAACTGACCTTAATTCACCGTCCTTGCGCCGCATTCTCGTCTCAAAGTTCCTCACGTAGCCACGCTGCTTCAAGTGTTCCGCGAAGGGTTTTCGGTCCTGAGGATCAGCCCAGAACGGCAATGCTAGAGCTGTCCTGCCAATGACCTCCTCTCTTGCGTATCCTGTTAAGAACGTGTAGCCATGGTTCACGTCTAAATAAGTTCCGTCCTGCAATCTGCTGATGGACAAGGCGTCGGGGCTCGTCTCCCATGCCAAGCGGAAGCGCTCTTCACTGAGCATCATTCTTCTCTCGGCTTCTTTGCGCGCCGTCACATCGCGTATTATTCCCTGAGTCCCTTTTATCGATCCGTTTTCGTCCCGAAAGAAGTGAGTCGTGAAGGAAGCCAGAAACGTTGAACCATCTTTTCTCCGTAGAGTGCCCTCAAAATCCTTAACGTTTCCGGACTTCCGGAGCTCGTCGATGAGGCGGTCACGATCTTGAGGATTGACCCAGAAAGAGTCTAGGGGAAGGCCAATCATCTCCTCCACACTGTCGTAACCGAAAAGCCGAGCACCGGATGGGCTCCCCATGAGAAGGCGCCCTTGCTCGTCAGAACGATAGAAGACGTCCTCTATGTTTTCCACTACGTTGCCATACAGATCCTCCAGCCTGCTCAGCGTCTCCTGAGCCTTCTTTCGCTCCGTTATGTCCCTTACTATGCTAATGAAACCCACTGGTGCTTCATCAGTGGTCCTGATCGTGGTTGAATTGATTTCGACCGGAAAAGTGCTCCCATCCTTCCGTATCACGGTATATTCATTCTTCCAGGAAAAACCCGTGGCTAGAGTTTGTCTCATATTCCGGGCCGCTTTCTCTTGGCTCTCTTCATCCAGGATGTCCGAAACAGTCCTTATTTCTGTGAGAAATTCCTCCGGTGATTCAACACCGTATGCGATAGCAGCTTGCCGATTAACGGCAATGAGATTCCCTTGCAGGTCGTACATAATGATGGGTCTGGTGAGGCTTCCACGAGGCTCCGATAAACATTTTCGCTCCTTCTCCTGGCCTCCTCGGCATTCTTGCGATCTGTAATGTCACGGGCGCTGGCCACGGCGTGCCAGCCCCCGTGCATCTCAAAGCTCGAAAGGGAGAGTTCAACAGGAAATGTTTCGCCATTTCGACGAAGACACTGTAGCTCAATAGTTCGACCGACCGCAGCACCTAGACCAGTCTTCGCAAAGTCAGAAACTCCAGCAGAGTAAGCAGTGCGATATTCTTGCGGAGCAAGCAACTCATGGACATTCTTTCCTAGAGCTTCGGACGGGGTATAACCGAACATACGTTC
>CAYZET010000419.1:0-4879 GCA_964477215.1 uncultured Syntrophaceae bacterium
CGATCCAGGTGGGTCAGGGGGGTAACCTGATCGCCCTGTAGTCGTCTCGACTGGGTCGCGCACGTACCAACTCTTGGCCACAGCGCGCGATGGAGCTGTGTGTTGCAGTCTAGAGACTCGGCAACAACGCATCGGAGATATCGGCTCCCTGATGAGATTTACGCTTGAACAATTGGCCCATGTTTTGGGCAGAGAACCCTCGGAAGCCCCCGGGCCCGTGATAACGGGTGTCCGTCCGGTGGAGTTCGCCCAGAGCACAGACATCACCTATGTCAGTGACGTCCGTTACCTCGACGCCCTGTTCAAGGGGAGCGCGTGTGCTGTGGTCGCTCCGTCGGAATTCGATGTCCGCGGTATGCCGTGCATCCGTTCTGACAATCCGGAGGCAGATTTCGCACGCCTGACCGCTTTGTTCTGGGCCTACGAATCCCCCCCTCCCGGAATCTCCCCCAAATCCGAGATCCATCCTGAGGCACACATAGCAAGAGGAGCCTCAATAGGCGCGTTCACCGTGATCGGCAGGGGAGCCACTGTGGGAGATCGAGCTATGATCGGGCCGCACGTGGTGATCGGGGAAGATGTAGAAGTGGGCGAGGACTCGAGGCTGTTTCCCCATGTCACCGTTTATGGCAGAGTCAAGATCGGAAAGCGGGTGATAATCCATTCAGGAACCGTTATAGGTTCCGATGGGTTCGGCTACGCGCGGGATGTGGATAGCCATGGCGCCCCAGTCGCTATTAAGAAATACCATAGCGGCTCGGTGGAAATTGAGGACGACGTGGAAATAGGGGCACTCTGTGCGATAGATCGCGCCTTGGCCGGAGTCACGCGTATCGGAAGCGGCGTCAAAGTGGACAATCTCGTCCAAATCGCTCATAACGTCCAGATCGGCAGCGGCTCTGTCATTGCTTCCCAGGTAGGAATTGCTGGCAGCTCCTCCATGGGAAAATACTGCCTCGTGGGCGGACAAGTGGGAGTCAAGGACCACGTTTCCGTGGGCAACGGTGTGGTTCTGGCTACACGAGTGGGCATTTACCGCAACGTGCCCGACGGCTCCGTCATGGCCGGTTCCGTGCCTGCTATGCCTCACAAGATATTTCTTCGGGCTCAATCTCTATTCAAGAGGCTTCCAGAGATCTTTGAACGGGTCAGAAAGCTGGAGCGCCTCGCTGAAGTGAATCGCAAGGAAGAGGTATGATCCATCCTACGGCAATCGTTTATCCTGGAGCCTGCATCGGGGAGGATGTCAAGATCGGGCCGTACGCAGTAATAGGCAACCAGGTGGTAATAGGTGACAGGGTTGAAATCGGACACCATGTCAGCATTGAGGGGAACACTATCATCGGTTCGGACTGTCTCATCTCGCCGTTCGCTTCGATCGGCGGCCCGCCGCAGGATTTTTCGTACAGAGGGGAGGATACTCGCGTTGTCATCGGAAATCGCGTGCGGGTGAGAGAGTATGTGACCATCCACCGAGGCACAGTGCGCGGCCGGGGCTCCACCATTATCGGCGATGATTGTTACCTCATGGCGTACTGCCATGTCGCCCACGATTGTCAATTGGGGGATGGGGTGGTGATGGCGAACTCCGCCCACTTGGGAGGCCATATCGACATCGGCCAGAGGGCCATTCTCGGCGGTATCGTTGCCGTGCACCAATTTGTCAGGGTGGGGGAATTCGCGCTGGTGGGAGGGGTCTCGGGAGTAGCCAAAGACGTCCCGCCGTACACCCTTGCCTCAGGAGCCAGAATTTACGTGTACGGACTCAATGAAGTGGGGTTGAGACGGAATGGATTCTCCCGCGACACGATCAGATGCCTGAAAAGGGCATTCAAGATCGCGTTCCGGTCGAGCCTAGGAATGGCCCAGGCAGTGGAGAAGATTCGCGCTGAGATGCCGGCAGTTCCAGAGGCCTTGAAGTTCGCGGATTTCTTAGCGACTTCTCGGCGGGGCACTGCTCGCGTCTCTCTGAGCCGTCACTCATTCAGGACACTCTAGCCGTGAACAGCGTAGGAATCATTGCAGGATCGGGAGATCTGCCCCTCCACGTGGCCGGAGAGGCCTCACAGCGCGGTCTCCATGTCGTAGCCATCGGATTTCCCGGATTTACCGATCCATCAATGGAATCCATGGTGCACGAGATCCTGTGGCTCAAGCTCGGCCAGCTCGACCGGGCAATCAGCGCGCTGAAATCCAGAAGCATCACCCGCGTGGTCATGGCCGGAAAGATCGAGAAGAGCAATCTTTTGCGATTGTGGAACCTCCGGCCGGATAAGAGGGCCCTGAAGCTCATTCGGTCCATGAGAGATTGGCGGGACGACACGATCCTCGAAGCTATCGCTCAAGAATTGCTCAAAGAAGGAATTGTGGTCGACGAAATCACCGGGTGGGCGTCGAAGCTTATGGCTCCGGCTGGTGTGTTCACGCGCACGGCCCCAACGGAAAACCAGTGGGTAGATATCGAGTTTGGCAGAAGAATGGCCCAGGGGATCGGCGCCTTGGATATCGGCCAGACCGTACTGGTGAAGAACCGAGCAGTCATTGTTGTGGAGGCAATCGACGGAACCGACAGAGCAATAAGGCGAGCGGCAGTTCTACAGATTACTGTCTCTGTGGTTGTAAAGTTGGCGAAGCCGTCCCAGGATATGCGGTTCGACGTTCCGGGCGTTGGGCCTTCCACCATTGACAGCATGATCGTCTCCCGGGCCCGGGTGCTTGCCGTGGAAGCCGGAAAAACGTTGATCACCGGCTATAGCGAGATGGTACGCAAAGCCGACCATGTGGGCATGGCCATCGTAGGAATTCCGCCGCACGGTCCGGTGAAGTAGGAGACGGTGGAGCGCCATGGTCTTTGTCAGACCGCTATACTACCCCTATGAGCTTTGCTGCGAGCGCGATTCTCAACGCGCCCCGCTATAGCTTTCAATCGTGATGAATGTTAGACATACTCAATGCATGACAGGATAGAATAGTTGGCAATGCCTGGCGGGCTGCACACATCCGGTCCGTTTCGCGGCCAATGGCTTTCACTACACCGGTGCCGATGAGGCGCTGGAAAAGACAGGCTCTGCTCGCAAGAGGGATTTCCTCGAACGCTCTGCCTGCGGTTTGGGAGGCTCCCGGTGCACGTTTATAAGAGAATGCTCCGCTATCTCAAGCCGTATCTGGGACGGTTGATATTGGGGGGCGCGTGCATGGTGGGGGTTGCCATATTCACGGCTTCCCTGGCATATCTGGTGAAACCCGCCCTGGACGAGATCTTCTTCGCAAAAGACCAGCGGATGCTCTTCCTCATTCCGCTCGCGGTCATAACGGTTTACGTTCTTAAAGGCTTCTGTGACTTCGGGCAGTACTACCTCATGGCTTTCGTCGGCCAGAGTGTGGTGCGAGATCTCAGGGGGGAGATGTTCTCCAAGCTCGAAGAAATGTCATTGGGCTTTTTCGTCAGACATTCGACCGGGGAGCTCATTTCCCGGATGAGTAACGACGTGATGCTGGTACAGGGGGCCATGACCAGTGCAATCACCGGCATTGTGCGGGACGCCCTTACCATAGTCGCGTTGATCTGTGTCGTGTTTTACAGGGATTTCACCCTTGCGCTCATCGCTCTCGTCGTCTTTCCTCTGGCCGTGTATCCGCTCCTTTCTTTCGGCAAGAGGCTGAAGCGCTACTCCAGAAGGATGCTTGTCACGCTGGAGGACATCACCGCTCGTCTCAATGAGACCATCACAGGTATTCGCATAGTCAAGGCCTTTGCAATGGAGGCTTACGAGAAAGAGCGTTTCGACACGGTCAATCAGACTTTGTTCAACGCTTTCATGCGAAGGTTCAAGGTGCGGGCGCTGTCCAACCCGGTCATGGAGACCCTGGGAGGAATAGGAGTATCCGGCATAGTGGCTTACGGCGGCTACCAGGTAATCCAGGGCACCAGCACCCAGGGGACGTTCTTTTCGTTTATGGCAGCCCTTATAATGCTTTACGAGCCTATAAAGAGAATCAACGACGTTAACATCACCATTCAGGAGGGAGTGAGCGCGGGCGAACGGATTTTTGCGCTACTCGACTCCCCGGTTGATGTGAAAGACCGTCCTGATGCCGTAGAGATCCGCAGCATCGAGCGCGATATCGTGTACGACAGTGTCTTCTTCGGGTACAACGGCCAACCGTTTCTCAAGGACATAAACCTGACCATCAAAGTGGGGGAAGCGGTTGCGATCGTAGGAGAAAGTGGCGTGGGCAAGAGCACCCTTCTCGATCTGCTTCCGAGGTTCTATGATGTCACCGATGGTGCAATTCTCATCGATGGAAGAGACATCAGGAGCTTCACCCAGAGATCCCTGAGGGAGAAGATCGGGATAGTGACTCAGCAGACGATCCTGTTCGACGATACGGTCAGGAACAACATAGCGTACGGCCGTCCCGATCTGCCTCATGAAAAGGTCGTTCAGGCTGCCAGGGCGGCTCAGGCTCACGATTTCGTCATGGCCCTGCCCAACGGATACGACACCGTGATTGGCGAGAATGGGATCACGCTCTCGGGGGGGGAACGCCAGCGCATAGCCATTGCCAGGGCCCTTCTGAAAGATCCGCCCGTACTCATCCTGGACGAAGCGACCTCGAATCTGGATTCTGACTCCGAAAAGGCCGTCCAGGCGGCCCTCGAAGTTCTCATGAAAGGCCGAACAACGTTGGTAGTAGCGCACCGGCTGTCTACCATCAGAAATGTCGACCGCATCTATGTCCTGGTGAACGGCCGTGTTGCGGAAGAAGGCGCCCACGACGAGCTCCTGACCAAGGGGGGAGAGTTTGCCAGACTGCACGCTCTCCAATTCGCGCCGGGCAGCAATGCCGATGATGGCGCGCTTGCGACAAACCGTCC
>CAYZET010000420.1:0-4876 GCA_964477215.1 uncultured Syntrophaceae bacterium
GACTTTATGTCGCGTGGATCAGGCTGAACAACCCTAAACAGTACAATTCATATACGACCGAAATGGTCAAAGGGGTTATAGCAGGCTTTTCTGCTGCCAGTAGGGGTTCCTGATGGCTGACCAAATAGCGCTCTGGATTCTGTTCACGTGCTTCGTAATAGCAATGCTTGCGCTGGACCTTGGAGTCTTTCACCGGAAGGCTCGCGTCGTGAAAACCAACGAAGCGCTTCTGTGGTGTGCCTTCTGGTTTGCTCTTGCTCTGGCTTTCAGCTTTTACGTTTATTCTTGGAAGGGCTCAGACACTGCGCTCGAGTTCGTGACCGGATATCTCATCGAGTGGTCTCTGAGCTTGGATAATATTTTCGTATTCTTGATGATTTTCTCTTTTTTTGGCGTGCCACCCGCGTATCAGCACCGAGTGCTTTTTTGGGGCATTCTCGGCGCACTGATCATGCGGGCTTTTTTCATAATCGCCGGAGTGACACTTATCCAGAAATTCCACTGGGTCATCTATGTTTTCGGCGGCTTTCTGCTGGTTACCGGAATGAAGATGGCTTTCCACCAGTCTCGCGAGATCCATCCGGAACGGAACCCAGTACTGAAAGTATTTCGGCGGGTAGTTCCCTTCACCGAAGGATACGATACAGGCAAGTTCTTCGTTAAACGGGATGGACGTTACACCGCTACAACACTGTTCGTCGTGCTTTTGCTTGTTGAGACTACAGACCTCATTTTTGCAGTGGATTCTATTCCCGCCATCCTTGCCATCACAACGGACCCTTTTATCGTGTATAGCTCCAATGTTTTGGCGATCTTGGGGTTGCGATCTCTCTATTTTGCATTGGCAGGAGTCATGCGGCTTTTCCAGTATCTTCACTACGGGCTCGCGGTTATCTTGGCGTTCGTCGGTGCAAAAATGCTGCTTTCGGACTTCTACAAGATTCCTGCTGTGTATGCCTTGGGCATAGTGGCGGGTATTTTGCTCGCTTCGGTCATTTGCTCTGTTTTCAGGTCTCGGCGCTTGATGCCCCACGGTTCAGTTCAAGACCAAGCATCCGCTCGTGGCAAGACCCTCGACACGGAAGCACGAATCGTACATGATGAAGGGGCTGAGGTGTCCAAGTGACAGGAGTGGTCAAGGGATGAAACGGCCAGTTCAAAATATCCATTACTACTGTGGCTCCACCTCAATAGCTGGCTTTGCACGTAAACTCGAACAATGGTGGAGAGGTCCCGTGTCTCAGTGAAGAGCCCTCAAGACCACGATGATATCACTGGCAAGAAGAAGGGTCTTTTGCTAAGAACAAGTAAATTCAAGGAGGATCAACATGAAGTGCCCGGTTTGTAACATAGATTTGAAATTAGCTGAGCGACAAGGAATAGAGATAGATTATTGCTCGCAGTGCCGAGGTGTGTGGTTGGACAGAGGAGAACTTGACAAGATCATCGAGCGGGCGAGCGCCCAGCACGGTACCACTCGTGGGCATGAGAATAGCCATTTTCGCCCATCAGTCGAACGCAAGCCAGAACATTATCATGAGAAACGCAAGAAGTCGCTGTTATCAGAGTTGTTCGACTTCGATTGAAATGGCCATCAATCTACGGCTTTCCCCAAGAGCGCTCGGTTCTTCAGTGATCGCGCCCAGAGTGCGACTTTACGAGAATGACGAGGAGCACTAACACTGCTTCAGCGGAGAGGGGCAGCGAAGCGGGGAACACTCATAGCCACCCGTCTGTTCAGGAAACGTATTTCGGACCGGAATGTGACAGGCTCCCCGGTTGTCTGACGAGTGTTGCTCCATAGGCTCCTCACTCGCGTCGGAGGTAGGAATGAAAGAACAAACGAACCAACCCTTGATCAGCTCACTGTCAGACATTGCCCCCCAAGGACCTGGAAAAAGTGAGTCTGGCGCGTGGCTCTCTCAGGCCACTCTCTCCACATTACAGAGCATGCGGGAAACTGCCAGAAAAGGGGGTGGACCCGAAAAAGAGGCTGATCAGCACGCGCGGGGAAAACTTACGGCAAGAGAGCGCGTGGAACTACTGTTGGACGAGGGGTCGTTCGAAGAGTTAGACATGCTCAAGGCCGGCAGGGGTGGGCACCTTGGCCAACGCGGAGAATTCTTGGGAGACGGCGTCATAACCGGTCACGGGACCATCGACGGCCGGGAAGTTTTCCTTTTCAGCCAGGATTTCACCGTAATAGGAGGGTCTCTAGGAGAGGCCCATTCGGAGAAGATCTGCAAAGCGATGGATCAGGCGGTGAAGGTGGGAGCACCATTCATAGGATTGAACGATTCTGGAGGCGCTCGAATTCAAGAGGGCGTGGACGCTCTGGCTGCCTACGGCCAGATCTTCAATCGCAATGTCATGGCGAGCGGCGTGATTCCCCAAATTTCCTGCATAATTGGACCTTGTGCAGGAGGGGCGGTCTATAGTCCATCAATGACGGATTTCACTTTCATGGTGGACAAGTCGTCCTTCATGTTCGTCACTGGCCCGAATGTTGTGAAAACCGTCATTCATAAGGACATCAGCTTCGAGGAGCTCGGTGGCGCATACGCTCATGCGACGAAGAGCGGGGTGGCTCATTTCGTGTTTCCCAACGACATCCTGTGCCTGCGAGAAGTGCGCCGGCTCGTCAACTATCTCCCGTCCAACAATCGCCAGAAGCCGCCGATCCTGGATCTTAGAGACCCGCCCGAGAGGACTGATCCCGCTCTCGACTACCTTGTTCCTACAAGCCCGAATCAACCCTATGACATGAGAATCCTCATCCACAGCATCCTGGACGGGGCAGAATTCTTTGAGGTGCATGCTCATTTTGCACGCAATCTCATTGTGGGATTCGGCAGACTTGGCGGAGAAACCATAGGGTTGGTGGCCAATCAGCCTGCAGTCCTGGCGGGAGTCCTGGACAGCAATGCCTCCGTGAAGGGGGCCCGGTTTGTAAGATTTTGCGATGCTTTCAACATACCACTGGTATGCCTGGTTGATGTTCCGGGCTTCATGCCCGGTCCGGAACAAGAACATGGAGGAATTATTCGACACGGAGCGAAACTTCTGTATGCCTTCATCGAGGCGACGGTCCCGAGAATCACGGTGATTGTCAGAAAGGCATATGGCGGAGCGTACATCGTTATGAATTCCAAACACATTGGAGCAGACGTCAACTATGCCTGGCCTACTGCAGAGATTGCGGTCTTGGGCCCGCGCGGTGCGGCAGAAGTGATTTACCGAAAGGAGATCGAATCGGCAGCGGATCCAACAGCAGCGCTTCTCGAAAAGGAGGAGGTATACCGAAAGACCTTTGCCAATCCCTTTCTCGCTGCTAAACGCGGTTATATTGACGATGTGATATTTCCCAGCCAGACGCGCGGACGGCTCATTCGGAGTCTCCAATTTCTGGAAGGAAAAGAGGCTGCAAGGCCGCGAAGAAAACATGGGAATATTCCACTGTGAGGGGGATTACGGTGTTCCACAGCATCCTTATAGCTAACAGAGGCGAAATTGCCGTCAGGATTATCAAGACATGTCGGAAATTGGGAATCAAAGCCGTTGCCGTCTTTTCAGAGATTGATGTTCGGTCCCGCCACGTCAGGGAAGCAGACGAGGCTATCTTCATCGGAGGCGCTCACTCATCAGAATCCTATCTCAATGCTGAACGATTAGTAAGCGTGGCTTTGGAACACGGATGCAATGCAGTTCATCCGGGATACGGTTTCTTGTCAGAGAATGCGCAATTTGCGGAGATGATCTCCAAAGCCGGCCTGGTCTTTATCGGCCCGCCCGCTTCCGCTATAGCGATCTTGGGGGACAAGGTGGCCTCCAAAGCGTTGGCTTTGGATGCAGGCGTACCCGTTGTCCCAGGTCATCATCAGCCTCTCACGGATGTCGATGGGGCTCTCGCCCTGGCCGATACGATCGGATGGCCCATATTGCTCAAACCCGCTGCAGGGGGAGGCGGACGCGGGATGAGAGTGGTCAAGACCAAGGACGAGCTGGCTTCCGCCCTGGCGGCGTGTCGAGAAGAAACGAGAAAGGCATTTGCTGACGACAGAATATTCATGGAGCGCTACATCCTGAATCCCCGGCACATCGAAATCCAGATCATGGCCGACAGCTTCGGCAATGTGATCCACTTGGGAGAACGCGAGTGCTCGATTCAGAGGCGATACCAAAAAATTATCGAAGAAACCCCGTCCGTCGCAGTTAATGCTGATCTGCGCGTGGAAATGGGCCGCGTTGCCTGCAATCTCGCACGTGCTGCCCGCTATGCAAATGCCGGCACCGTTGAATTCATTCTCGATCAAGACTCAAGTTTCTACTTTCTGGAGATGAACACACGACTGCAGGTCGAACACCCAATTACGGAGATGGTGACAGGCTTGGATCTGGTGGAATTACAGATTCGCCTTGCAGCAGGCGAGCCTTTGCCGCTCAAACAGGAGCAAATCACTTTCAGCGGTTGGGCCATTGAGGCTCGCATATGCGCTGAAGACCCCGAGAGGGACTTCGTTCCCACTACCGGCATGGTCACCCGCTATGCCCTGCCGAGGGGCAAGAACATCCGTGTCGACAGCGGCATCGAGGCTGGAAGCGCTATCTCCATTTACTACGACTCCCTCCTTGCAAAGGTTGCTGCCTGGGGCGTAGACCGAGAGGAGGCCAGAGAGACGCTGGTGAAAGCACTTAACGGCTATCACATCGAGGGACTCAACACCAACGTAGACTTCGTAAACGCAGTCATTAACCATCCCGCGTTCGTCCGCGGTGATTTGTCTACGCACTTCATCGAAGACCATTTCTCTCGGGCCGCCGCCGACCCTGAACCGAACCCCGAATACCTCCGGTACATGGCCATTGCCTGTTTACT
>CAYZET010000421.1:0-4852 GCA_964477215.1 uncultured Syntrophaceae bacterium
AGGATGCGTCGCTCGATCGCTTCCACCTTCCTCCTTAAGCTCCTATCCTTTCCGATTCTTTGCTCCATGCGACATGCCACGCTGCTCACGCTGCTGTAATTCTCCAGTCCAAAGGCAACCCCTATGGCTGCCAGCGTCTGACCGGACAGCCGCCTGGCAAGATAGATGGCCACGTTTCGGGCGTCATTGCTCATTCCTCTTCTACTCGAAAGCAGCTCCTTGCGATCCAGGCCAAAGCTCGCGCATACGGCAGATTGTATGTCCTCCAATCCCGGAGCAAGGGAGCGCGAAGCTGGAATCTCTCGATGAGATCGCAGGCTTTGAAAGCCGGCCTTCACCCGCCCTACAAACTCCTGCGATCCCAGGAGAGACGGGGCATTTCTTTCGGATAGAGCTGCCGTGAGCTCGTCCGATTCGTCCTGTGCCACGAACGCTCGGTAAGCCATGGCCGAATCCTCTCCGGTCGGGCAGAGCATGGACAGGGCCAGCTCACTGTAAAGCCAAGCCCATCTGGCTGCACGGGACAAATAAGCTCTGTGGCTGCTCCAGGGGTATCGGTCCAGTCGAGTGACCAGCCCGCCTCGCAACGGATTGCGGTGGATATATCGGACCAAATCTAACAGATAGGTGTCCGCCTCTACCACAATGCCCTTGTAACGGCCGCGGAAGAGAGAGCCGTCGCACTTGTGGAGCCGGTTGAATCGCTGAGTGTATACTCCATCCACGTGTCTCATCAAACGCGAAAGATTGGCATCAGGAGTCTGGAGCAACAGGTGGTAATGATTTGGCATCAGGCAAAACGCCGCGATCCTGACATTGAACATGGTGGAGCACGCCTGCAACAGCTCCATGAATCGCTACGCGCAGGTTTCCGGGAAATCCTCCCATCTATGGAGATTCTCGTGGCTGACTTTGCGTTGGCGCCACACGTACCGCCGGTGCCTATAGACCTAACGTGTTATCCTTTTTCGTGATTGTTTGAGCTTAGCTTTGGTGAGAGCGAGGCCGAAAAAGTTCCAAACAGGAAATTTTGTTGTTGACAAATAGGAAACACCGCGGTACCCTGAATTACAAGGTGGTCCGCAGGACGCGATCTCGGATGACTCTCACAGCGGGGACGGAGTTTCCCAATAGTAACACTATCCGCACAGGCACCATGGGTTGTTTCTCCGGTCATCCTCTCCCACTCGGGAGAAAGGACTGTTTAGCGTACATACACTAACAATATATTGCCACGCATTAAGAAAGCGTCGCAGCCATAACAGTCAAAAGCTACAGTGGCGTCTCGCACGACGAAAGCCATTCTCATGCTAGGAACAGGGTGTACACGCCGGGGCAACTGCGACTCGAAGAGGGGCCTAACGAAATAAGAGGACACCGGGCAACGATTATGTATGTCGAGATGGGGTCATCTCGTGTGCCGCTTCTTTGTCAAGAAGTACAAGAAATATCTTTGTAGGCACACCGACATCCAGGAAATCCACCGCAATATCGAGGACCGCCCTACTTCCCAGGCTCTGTCGATGGCCTGGATCAATTTATGAAGGAGTCCAGCAAATGAGTAACGACTTCCTCAATGAAATCGTTGAGACAATGGATCCGCGTGACTTGAGAAGACTACAAGAGGAAAAAGCGTTGCGCCAGTTGGAATACCTTTGGCAGAAATCGCCCTTTTACCAGAGAAAATTCAAAGAGCATGGGATTGGTCAGGGGGACGTACGAAGCCTGGATGACTTCGGGAAACTCCCCTTTACCGAAAAGGACGAGCTGCGAAAGAGTCAAGAGGAATGCCCTCCTCTTGGGCTGCACTGTGCTGTGCCGTATGAAGAGGTTATTCGTATTCACTCTTCATCAGGAACGACCGGTGTCCCCACCTTCGTGGGAATAACCAGACACGATCACAAGGTATGGACGGAGATTACTGCTCGTTCGCTCTTCACGAAAGGCATAAGAAGGACGGATACGGTTATCCAGGCCGCCGGCCTGACCTTCTTCGTCGGCGGACTTCCGGTGAAGGACGCTATCGAGCACATTGGCGCAGCATTTGTTCCCATTGGGACAGGGGCATCGGATCGGGTGGTGATGACGACGCAGCGGCTCCGGGCAAACGTGCTCCATTGCACCCCATCGTACGCCCTCTACCTGGCTGAGTATGTCAAGAAGAAATACGACATGGCGCCTTCTCAACTCGGGTACGAAAAGCTCGTTGTCGGAGCTGAACCTGGCGGAGGTGTTCCTGCAATAAGGAAACAGCTTCAAGAAGAGTACCACTGCCGGGTTACCGAAGGCCTCGGCAACTCGGACGCGGCTCCCATCATTTTCGGCGAATGCGCCCAGCAACAAGGGATGCACTTCTGTGGCCAGGAGTATATCTATTGCGAGCTCATTGACCCCGATTCGGGACAGTTGCTGGAGATGGGGGATGGAGTGGAAGGCGAGCTCGTGTACACACTGATAGACAGGGAATGTTGCCCCCTTGTAAGGTTCAGGACGCGCGACAGAATTACCGTATTCACCAGCCAGTGCGATTGTGGACGAACCAGTTTTCGCGTTAGATGCATAGGCCGAACTGATGACATGCTTATCGTGCTTGGCGTAAACGTCTTCCCCTCAGCAATCAAGGACGTGATTGCCGCGTTCAGACCTAAGACCACGGGTGACATGCTAATCGTGTTGGATGCTCCAGGCCCAAAGGTCGAGCCACCTTTGAAAATTCAGGCTGAATACACTAATGGGACGAATGATCTCGCAGGCTTAAAAAAGGAACTGGAAGAGACGTTGCGAGATAAGCTGCTGTTTCGGGCCGAAATCCAACTGGTTCCTGAGGGCACACTTCCCAGGTTTGACATGAAGGCAAAGCTTATCACCAAAGCGTACGAGCAACAGTGACAGGAGCTCCGCAGCACCGTCCCAATGGTGTAGAGGCTGACGACATGGAAAGACTCAAGAATAGGGTCGCTATCATCACCGGGGGAGCCAGGGGAATAGGTAAGGTTTTCTCTCTGGCCATGGCGGCCGAAGGCGCTGCAGTTGTGATCGCGGATATCATGCACGAGGCTTCCGAGGAAACGTTTCTGGAGATCAAGAACAGAGGAGGCTCTGCAATGGCCTTGAAGGTCGATGTATCCTCCGAGCACGACACGCAAGCCATGGCCCAAGAAGCCATCAATAGGTTCGGCCGCATAGATATACTGGTGAACAACGCAGCCATGGTCTATGGCGTAGGCCGGAAACCGTTTACTGAGATCCCCCTCTCGGAATGGGACCGGATGATGAGTGTAAATCTAAAGGGCTCCTTCCTGTGCGTCAAGGCTGTGTTCCCCCAAATGAAGGAGCAGAACAGAGGGAAAATTATAAATGTTTCGTCAGAAACGGCGTTCACTGGCTCGAAAGGTTTCCTCCATTATGTCACCTCAAAAGGCGGGCTCATCAGTTTTACCCGCTCCCTTGCGGCTGAAGTCGGGCAATACGGCATCTGTGTTAATGCTATAGCGCCTGGCTTCACCGATACCGAGGCTGCCAGGACCGTCACCGATGACATCGGGAAATACGACGTAAGTCTCACTCCTCTTAGGCGGTTGGGAATGCCTCAAGATCTCGTCGGCGCGCTCATATTCCTCGGGTGTGATGAAAGTGATTTCATTACCGGACAAACCCTTGTCGTCGATGGGGGACGCCATATGCGTTAGGAAATGGAGACCGAAAATGAATCGCCATTGCAGAATCTTGGAAAAGGAGTGGCAGATGGGTTCAGAGAGACTACTCTTCTGGTTTGAAGAAATGGGAGAGGAGCACAACGACCTTGTGGGAAAGAAATGTGCGAATCTCGGTCGCATGACTCAGATGGGCTTGGCCGTTCCGCCGGGTTTTGCAATATCGATCGATATGTATAGGAAGTTTGTTCTCGAAACGGGCGCAGCAGAAGAAATCTCGAAGTACGTGCAGGGATTTGGGGAACTTAAAGGCCAAGGCATCGGCGTTCTTGATGAAATCAGTCAAACGATCCAGAACATGATCGAGACCAGGGAGATGCCGGAAGCGGTAAAGAAGCCCATAAGCAATTACTATGATGAGCTCTCTCAGAAGGTGGGTATTGCCGATGTGGCTGTGTCAGTCCGATCGGCAGGCACCGAGAGCCGACCGGGAATGTTTGAAACCTATCTCAATGTGAAGGGCAAGGATGATCTGTTCGAAAAGATACGGAAGGTCTGGGCCAGTGCCTTCACGACCAGGGCTGTGGCATTCAGGGTGAACAAAGGCTTGCCGGTTCTCGGAGATGAGCTGGGGATCGCCGTTCCAAAAATGATAAATTCGCGCTCTTCTGGAATCTGTTTTACCGTGGACCCCGTTACCGGTGACGACACAAAGATCATCCTCGAGGCGAACTGGGGTCTCGGAGAAGGTGTTGTCAGCGGAGCGGAGAGCGTTGACGGATTCGTTGTGGACAAGGAATCCATGGAAATCGTCTCCGCTCAGGTGGGAAGCAAAGCCACCTGTGTAGTGAATTGGGAAAAGGGGGCCGGATGGGTGGACGTTCCCGAAAAGATGCAAAATGTCTCGTGTCTCAGCAACGAGGAAATCCTTGAAATCGCCGGACTGGCCAAGTCGGTCGAGACAAGGCTGGGATGTCCCCAGGACATGGAATGGGCGATCGATCTCGATCTCCCCTTTCCCAAGAATATTTTTTGGCTGCAGACGCGGCCTGCAAAAGTCCAAGCCGCAACGCCTGTGTCGATCGCCGACCAGATCGTTGATCTGATCGTCAAGAGACTGTGAGCAATCCTGAAGCCCATTCTCTACTGCCACGCATTGAATATGCGTGGCATTCATTGCAGTTGAAAGCCAATGAGCC
>CAYZET010000422.1:0-3205 GCA_964477215.1 uncultured Syntrophaceae bacterium
AGGGAGAGGAGCAACTGCTCTGGCCAGGGCTACCTTCTGCTTTTCACCCCCGCTTAGATTCCCGGGGTAGCGATCTGCCAGATGGAAAAGATCCATCATCTCCATGACCTCGTTGAGCCTCTTCTCAATCCGTGCAGGCGCCCACTTTTGCGAACGAAGCCCGTAGGCGATGTTGGATTTGACGTTGAGGTGCGGGAAAAGGGCAAGCGTTTGAAAGACATAGCCGATTTTTCTCTCTTTCGGCGAGGTATGGTTCATGGATTTCCCGCTGAAGAACACCTCACCCTCGTAGGGGATGAGGCCAGAAACAACGTTCAGCAAGGTGGTCTTGCCTGCCCCGTTTGGGCCCAACAGTACAGACAATTCACCTCCACGGATGGTGAGATCAATTCCTTTAAGGATGTAATTCCTCACATTTCTCAGTTCGATGTCTATCAAAGGGCCCTCCAATGGGCTGTGAGTCTTTTTTCAAGATACCGGAGAGACCCATCCATGATAACCCCGATGATCGGGATGAGCACAACCGTGAGCACTGTGAATCCCACGTAGCTGTGATTGTAGAGGTCCGCCCACCACTTCATCAGACCTTCCAGTCTGCGCGTGTCGGCCACGATCACCATGGGCGCCACGTCACCACCACCCGCTGCCAGGACCCTCTCGGGCAGCACCACCAGCGCTAGAAACACCCAACCGCCAAGCTTTGTCCAAAGACGACTCATGATTCCAACCTCCCATTAAGATCGTTGATCAATGCACACTTATCCTACAGTCGAGGATCTGAACCCTCTGCACCTTCAACACATTCCTCGGGTTCCACCTGTTGACGTTTCACCTCCCACGATTCTTGAGTCATTCCCCTGATCAGCGCACCACCGTCACCGAGCAGGGGGCCTGGGCAACCACCTTGGCCGCCGTGCTGCCGATGAGCACCCGCATGAGCCCGCTGGCGCCCGTGCTGCCCAGCACGATCAGGTCGAATTTCCCTTCCTCCGCCCTGCGCACGATGTTGTTGGCCGGCACCATACCGGCTTCCATCACCGTGCCGACGGCGATCCCCTTCTCGTCAAACACCGCCTTGGCCTTCTTCACGGCAGCCACGGCCTGCGACTCGAGCTTGTCCTGGATGTTGGGGGGCATCTCGTCGAAATCATCCTTCGCATAAAAGGCCACCGACATGATCGTCACGTTGGCGCCTTCTTTTTCCGCCAGTTCCAGGGCCCTCCGAACGCCTTTCATCGAGTGTTCCGAACCATCCGTCGCCACCAGTACATTCAAACCCATCAGAAGCCTCCTTCCTCATCTGTCCACCAGTTCGCCGGCATCCACGGACGCCCTTTGCCACCGAGTTGCTGACTGCTCACTCATTTGAGCAATGCGTGTGCCACGGGTCACAATCTTCTGAACAATGCTCCGGAATGGCTTCAGTACACTGTCCAGGGGGTTGAGCCATACAAACGGGGAGTTGCTCGCAGGGGATAAAGTGAAACTCTCAGGGGACAGATGTGTCACCTGCAGGGGACAGCTTCACGCAAGAGATGACGTGGGGTTGAGGGCGTATTCCTCGATTTGCTTGCGGAAGGCATCGAGCTTGATGGGCTTGATGATGTGCCCCCGTGCACCCAGGCTGAGGGCCTTGTGGATGTGTTCCTTTTGATGCAGATAGCCGTCCACGATGATGATCGTCTCGGGGGATGTTCTGCGGATCTGCTTCAGAAGGTGGAAATCCTCCGCCATCGCCGACTTCAGATCCAGAATCATGAGGGCGAACGGGATCCCTCGCAGCAGGTCCAGGGCCTCCTCCACGGAATTGGCCAGGTAGCACCTGCAGTTGCGCCGCGATTCCAGGGCCCGCGCAAAGAGCTCGCTGGTGTCCCGCTCAGAGTCGAAAATCAGGATGTTCTTGCGGCTGCCTGGGTCCATCGTCCTCGGTCTTCTTCGTCCCACGGGAAGCACAGAGATCGCGTTTTGCACGAGAGAGCCCCTCTCGCGACGGCTCCGGGATAGGAATGCTCGATTCCGTCATCTATCAAGGAATGTGCCATAAAGGCGAGTCGGGAAGGCAGGACTGGAAAACGCCGCTGCGAACTGACAGAAAAACTCGTTGTCGTACTAAGGATCGAGGCCGTCCTCTTGTTCTGGCCGGCCGGCGGCCCGCTCTTGTTCCATTTCCTCCTCTCCCCTGGAAGGCAGCGTGATGGTGAAGGCCGTGCCGGACTGTCCTGGGGCGTCCTCTTCGGTCTGACTCTCACACTCGATGCTCCCACCGTAGTTGGAAATGATTCCGTAGCTGACCGAAAGCCCGAGGCCGGTGCCGTCCCCCACCTTCTTGGTCGTGAAGAAGGGGTCGAAAATCTTCTGCATGACATCTTTCCCGATTCCGCAGCCCGTGTCGGAGACGACCACTTCAACCCACCCCGGCTTCTTGCCCTGCCTCGTGACAACCGTCAGGGTGCCCTGGCCGTCCATGGCGTGGATGGCGTTGCTGATCAGATTGAGAAGCACCTGCTGGATGCCGCGCGAATCGCCGCGCACCATGGGCAGCCCATGCGTGAGCGATGTCGCCAGTTGAATGTTGTTCATCTCCAGGGTGTGCTTCACGACGGACAGGATGGATTCGACATTGGTGTTGAGATCGCAGAGCTCCTCGGCCTCCTCGTTGATGCGGGCGAAGCTGAGCAGTCGTTCGACGATGCTTTTGCAGTGGAGGCCGTGACGCTCGATGATCTTGAGATCGCTGTGCTCCATGGTTCCCGGCTCGGATTTTTCAAGGAGGAGCTCGCAAAAACCCAGCATGATGCCGAGGGGATTGTTGATCTCATGGGCCACACCAGCTGCAAGCGTCCCCAGGGAGGCCAGTTTTTCCGTGTTGATGAGCTGCCGCTCGAGGCTTTTTCGATCCGTAATGTCGCGGGCGATCCCGAGGGCGAGCTCCCGCTCTGCGCCCTCCTCGTTGACCGGGATGTACTGAATGTTCAGCCAGACATCCTGGTCCCCCACGTGCAGCGAGGATTCGGTCCGCAGACCTTTGTGCTCCCCCAGGGTTCTTTGGACCAGGGCCATCTGTTCTTCAGCCTGGTCAGCCGACAGAAGCTCACGCAGGCTTCGGCCGGCAAGGTCCGCTGTCCTGATGCCGAAGAACCTGGCCATGTGACGGTTGGCGGCCTGGATGATCGCGCGCTTCGTCTGAACCGATGGAGGGGCCTCG
>CAYZET010000422.1:3215-4827 GCA_964477215.1 uncultured Syntrophaceae bacterium
TCTACGGTGAAGATCAAATCCTCGGCGCTCTCCACCAGAGAGCGGTATTGGGACTCCGATAGCTCCAGGTCTCTCGAGTACCGCTGAATGTCCCTGGTCTTGCTCTCCACCTCGTGCTCGAGAATCGTGGACCAGCGAAGCTCATAGATGATGACGATGATGCTCCCCACGAGAATGACGAACACGATGACGCTCTGAAGAGAGATCTGCCTCAGGTAGACCGTGTTCACGATGCCTTCGATCTCGTGGGCGGGAGCAGCCACAGCGACGGACCAGGTATAGTCCAGGTAGGGACCGCGGACGGTTACGGGACTGAAGGCGATCAGCTTCTCCATGGGCTCCACCACCTCCCGATGCCAGCCGGAAATGTAAGTCCCGCTGCTCTCCAGACCTTTGAGCATCTCATTCCGCTGGATATCGTTGATCTTGGCAAAGGAGAGCTGGGGGTTCCGGTTGCTGCGGACTTCGAAGGCATTCTCTCCCACAAAAGCCGCCTCAGGGTGATAGAGAAACGATCCGGAAGAATCCAGCACCCAGGCGTAGCCGGTCTTCCCCGACTTGATGGGGGGGATGATCTCCTGCAGGAGCTTGCTCACGTCCAGTGTGGCCCGGAGATAGCCGGCGAAACGGTGGCTGGGATGCGGGCGGGCGGCATCCGACGCATCTTCATAGGTAGGCGTGATGAGGTCGAGGAGAATGGTCCGGCGCTCCTTGGAAGGATCCTTGGATCGGATTCCCGTTCCCATGGTCTTGCCCCGATTGCTCCTGTCGCTCGCCCAGGAGAGATAGGCGGCCGCGTCCTGGGAATCGAGCCCGAAATGCCGCATCCCGACGCCCTGCTCGTTCGCCACGAGCAGCGTCTTTCCGTCCCGGTCCACCCGGCGGATTTCGATGATGTGGTCGCGATTCAGCAGCGGCAGGGTCGAAAGGAGAAGCACCTCGTAGCTGCCCGGGTCGCAGTATTGTATGGCCGGGATGGAATTCAACAGAATCAGGTCCACGATGGCATTCTGAATGGTCGTCTCGATGCGGTTGGCGGTGGCCCGGGCCAGAGCGAGCTGCTGCTCGTTGAACTGATCGCGGATCACACCTTTCATGTAGCGGGATGTCGACACACCCAGCGCCAGTGCTCCCAGCACAAGAACCGTCATGATGCCCCCGACGATCTTGAGCATCTTGTGAAGTTTGATGCGCTCTCCCACGGCCTCCATAAATCAGGCTCCTCACTACCGTTCCAGGCAAATCCCAGGGGTGAAACTTCTATGAGACATTGTCGTTGACTCCCCGTTTTATCGAGGTCACAATGAGCAACAGCATACTGAACAACCTGACAGCCATTGAGGAGAATGCATCGGAACCATGGCCTCCCGCATCCTGATCATCGATGATGAAGCGGATATGCTGCTGCTCCTTCAGCGGATCCTTTCTGACAGGACTTCCTACGAAATCACGACCACGGACAACCCCGCATCGGTTCAGGAACTGCTCCGGACTGCGACCTTTGACATCGTGCTGACGGATCTGAAAATGCCCCGGCACGACGGGATTCAAATCCTCGAGGAAGTCAAGGCTCACGACGAAACCATTGCCGTGGTGCTCATGACCGCCTACG
>CAYZET010000423.1:0-4793 GCA_964477215.1 uncultured Syntrophaceae bacterium
ATCGGGGTGGGGCTGATGTCATGATCAGTGACTGCACTGGTCTACTTAGAACTGTCTTGAACGAAGCGAAGAGGATGGTCCAAAGATGAATGTGTGATCCGCCTCAGTTGCTTCTCCTGATTTCCATCATGAGAACCTGCTTATCCCGCGGTCCCTGGGGATTTGTTTCCCCCGGTTTTTCCGTTGACAGGCGGACTTTTTTGCGCGTACTTGACTGTTCACTTCGGTTGCCAGAGGGGAAAAGCCAACGTTCACGGCTTTCCAGAACGTGCTCGACCTAAAACCTTCTGCTGTCCTGCTTAACGCGAAGAGGGCTGCGGGGATTTGATGGGAAAGAAGCGGATCCCTACCCATTGGATGGGACTCTTGGCCACCCAGTGTCACCAACCAAGCACCTTGCCAGAACCGACCGGCGCACCTGCCTCTATCCATCAGGCGAGATCGGGGGCGTCGCGACGCTTTCAGACTGGAATTCCATATACAGCCCGACGCGGAGTTGTTCAGAGTGTAGTCTCAACTAGTTACCTTTGAAGTCATGCACTACGAGGGGAGGTGAGAGTGTTCCGCATCCAAGCCACGGTAAGCTTTTTCACAAACCTATACCCGCCGGGAAGGAGAGAAGCTCATGGCAGATCAAGGAAGCGAATCAGCACTGAAGAGATGGGGTGACGGGCTGACCCGATGGACTGAGCGATGGATTCCAGACGCGCTCGTCATCGTTTGGATCCTAAGCATAGTCACCTTCATACTGGCGCTCATCTGGGGGAAGACGACGCCTCAAGGGGCGCTTGTGGCATGGGGAAAAGGCTTCTGGGTGCTTCTGCAGTTCGGCATGCAGATGTGCCTGATCATGATGACGGGTTACATACTCGCCTGCTCCGGTCCCGTAAAGAGACTTCTTGACGGTCTTTCAAGCTTGCCCAACCCTGAGAAGCCGGCGCAGGCAATAGTGGCCATGTGCATCTTCTCGATGGCAACGGCGTGGCTCAACTGGGGTTTGAGCCTCATTGGCAGCGCGATGTTCGCGCTGTTCCTCGTGCGGCGGAATCCTGACACCGACTACAGGCTGCTGGTGGCCTCTGCCTACTTGGGGCTTGGCTGCACCTGGCATTCGGGTCTCTCGGGCTCCGCTACTCTTCTCGTGAACACCCCGGACAACTTCCTCATCAAGACCGGGCTCCTGGATTCAACGATCTCTACGACTGAGACGATCTTCACTGCTTTCAACATCATCCTTGCCATAATTATCATCATTGCGGTCACTGCATTGATGGCAGCAATGCACCCGCCAAAGGGAAAGGCATACAAGGTCGATCAAGCATTGCTGGACAAGCTGAAATTGTACGAAGGTCCGGCACGGCCGGCCAAGACAGAATCTGCATCCGAATGGATGAACTGGTGGCCCGGCTTCAACATCATCATAGCGGCAGCGGGCCTGATCTGGCTTGGGTTGACCGTCAGGGAGAAGGGGTTCGCAGATTCGATCAACCTGGACAACATCAACCTCTTTTTCTTGATGTTGGGGATCCTTTTCCACTGGAGACCATGGTCGTTCCTCAAGGCAACCGAAGACGCAGCCAAGGCCGTCTGGGGAATCATCATTCAGTTCCCCTTCTACGCGGGCATATTCGGGCTCTTCAAGTTCACCGCGTTGGCTACGGTGATGACTCAAGCTTTTGTGGCTATCTGCACCCCTGCCACATACCTGCTCATCATCTACTGGTACGCAGGACTTCTCAACTATCTGATCCCATCAGGAGGCTCAGAGTGGGCCGTAACCGCCCCGTACCTTATCCCAGCAGCCAAAGAGCTCGGAGTCAGTATCCCCAAAACGGTTCTTACCTATGCCTGGGGCGACATGCTTACAGACATGATCCAGCCATTCTGGGCAATTGCCATGCTGGCCGTAGCGAAGCTCCAGTTCAGAGAGATCATGGGCTGGCTGATCCTGGTCTTCTTCGTCTATTTCATCATCACGTCCATCGCTTTTCTCATTTTTCCGTTCATCTGAGGAGGGAAGGGGAGCCTGCGGGGCTCCCCCTTTCCTATCTCCCTGTCACAGAGGTCTCATAAAGCTTACGCTTCCAGATCGCAATAACCATGCATACAATTGATTCCCGCCGCTGGAACTCTTAATGCGAATTCGCGGAGCGTTTCTTCAATCGCCGAGAAATGGTCGATTGATTTATGCCCAGATGTCTTGCTGCCTTCCTCTGTGAACCGCATTTTCCTACCGCTTCAACAATGTGCTCGGTGGACACTTCGCTCATCAATCTCCACAGGGACGTGGTCTTCTTATCATCCATCAGTAGCGGCCACCTGCTTCCATGACGCACATCCTGAGGCAAGTCTTTCGTGGTGATGCTGTTCGCAGGGCTGAGCACAATTATCGACTCGATAATGTTTTGCAGCTCGCGAATGTTTCCAGGGAAGTGGTACTGAATTAATGCGTCTATGGCCTCTCGTTCGATGTGTTTTCTCAAACCGTATTTCTTTCCGAACTTCCTCATGAAGAACCCAATCAGGCCCGGAATGTCTTCTGGTCGCTCTCTGAGAGGCGGGATCGGCAAAGAAATCACATTCAGTCGATAAAAGAGATCCTCCCGGAATTGATTCTTGCGGATTTGTTCTGTCAGATTCTTGTTCGTTGCTGCTATGACACGTGCGTCTACTTTTCTGACGGTTGTACCGCCTACCCGGACGAGGCACCCCTCTTCGAGAAAGCGGAGCAACTTAGTCTGGAGATTTACCGGCACCTCTGCAATTTCATCAAGAAACAGAGTACCTCCGGAAGCCGTTTCTACAAGGCCCAATTTTCCTTTTGGCCCTGCCCCGGTAAAGGCAAACTTTTCATAACCGAAGACCTCGGATTCGAACAGAGTCTCTGCGATTGCACTACAGTCCACCCGTATGAACGGACCGTGGCAGCGGTTGGACTTTTGATGAATTAGCTTGGCTAGGAGACCCTTTCCCACTCCCGATTCTCCGGTCATCAAAACGGTCGAATCAAACCGGCTTGCCTTCAAGCACTTCTCATAAACCTTCTCCATTGAATCGCTTCTGCAAACATGGAAGTTGATCTCCAGCTCGCTAAGCTGCAAGTCCGACAACTCATGCCGATAGAAATCAAGAAGCGCCTGGCTGTTTTCCAGTTCCTTTTGCATGCGATCCAGCTCGGTGATATCACGGTCGTTGATGATGACAGCGTTAATCTTACCTTCGGAATTGAATATAGGGTTACCTGTAGCCAGAATTTTCTTGTTGAGTCTGGTCCGCTGAACCATTGTCACGGTGGTCCCACGCTCCAGCACCTCAGCAGTGACCGATTTGTCAATAATCCCCTCTGCCACCAAATGAGCGACATTCTTGCCCAAGACCTCTGCAGCCGAACAGCCCGTTATTCGCTCGGCAGCCTTATTGAGCTTGACTACAGTTCCCTGCTTATCTGTTATCCAGAGCCCGTCGTATGATGATTCCATAATGGCGTCGAGCATGTTGGCCATCTGCTTGTACGATTCCAGCTCCAAGGCATAGGTGTCATACTTGAACAGACCTTGAAAGAATGATACGACCGCTTGGATTTCACCGTCTATTTTGAGCGGCAACCGACTCGCGATATAGGGCTTCCCCTTGTAAGAGCACTGCACGCCCAATTGGGGTCGGCCGTCCTCAAAGACTTGTGTAAAGTCTTCCCACCCAGATTCGTTTAATTCTTTGAACTGTCGGCCGATCAGATCATCCACTGACTGTTCCACAAACCGAGCCGCGGACGGATTGGCGTACACGACGTGGCCCGATGCCAAAACGATGACAACACCATCCGGAATGATATCCAAGAGGTATCTCGCGGTGGCAAGAAATCTCGCGACGTTCTCGGTCAGCCTCGCTTTCATGTCCTGTCACTGCCCCGGAAAAGGGAAATGCCGAGGGACCGGATCGGTCCTCTCTTTGCAAGACTATGGTGGAGCGTATTAAGATCAGGTCCGAATCTGATTCGGAAAGTGAGTCGTAGACGACGGTGTGAAAGCACTAGCCGCTCTCCGCTGTCGTGTTGGCCACAAGTGCGGAGCTCCACAGGCACTGTTGCGACATCTCGACCCCTGTTACGACCACAAGTTGAACAAAGGCTCCTTGGCTCTCAACTGAGATGAATGCCACGCATATTCAATGGGTGGCAGTATAGCATAGCGGTTCCGGTGGGGCAAAAACCAACGTGTCCAGATGCATGAAATTCCGTACAGGGATTGAGTTTGAGTCACACCTGCGATGGTGATGTTAGCAAGACTAATCGTCCTGGAACAGGCATTATGAAAGGGTGCAGCGCGTTTGCGTGGCAAATCTACCATCCTGGCAAACCGGCTACGGAAAGGCAGTCGCTTATTCCGCTGGTCGCCCCTTTACCATGAAAAAGCGCGGCACCCATTATGAAAGAAGATAGCGAGAGATCATTGGGGCAGTGTGGAGCCATAGGGCTTTCATCACAAATTACTCCAGCTTGCCAGGGAGTGATTGTCTCGGTCGATCGTGGTTGACCGAGATCCGTGGCGGGACGTATACTCAAAAAGGTGAATCTCTGTTCATGTAGGATGGCGCAAAGCCGTCTTTATGGGCAAAGGACTTCGAGAAGCTCGCAGGATATTTTGCCATAACCGATGGGTGTGCTCGGCGCCAATCAGAGGCTGCCTCCAGGGTTAAGATCGAAAAGGACGGTTGGACTGGGGTGCTCAGCCACAACGGTCATAGGCGTTAACTTGGTGGAAGGCATCACGTGATTTCAGTCAGTTGACTTAACG
>CAYZET010000424.1:0-4788 GCA_964477215.1 uncultured Syntrophaceae bacterium
CTTTTTGGGCATTTCGTCTGGCAGGTTGTCCACAATGAAGGGTTGGTTGTGGGTGGTGTCGAAAGGCTTGTGTCGTCATACGGTGAAACCCCCTGCGTCATCTTTTCTTCCGCTTTCCCCCGGATTCCGGGAACTGAGCCTCGTTACGCTCTCAAGAAGCCCGATCTTCCGTTTGCCACGTGGCCGCAGATGAAGGCCCTGGACAAGTCACAGCGCATCAGGCAGGCGAAGGATTTCAAGAGGCTCAAGTGGATGATTGTGGGCGCAGACCTTCGTATAGACCTCGGGAGAAACGAGCTCATGGACGACAGAGGACTTGCTGGCGATGTGGTCCGGGCTTCCAAGGTCGAGGTACGACGGGACCTGCAGAAGGTAGGGATTGGGAGCTTCTGCGAGGAGAGCCCTCGACAGCACAACACGATCAATCGCGATACTGGCACCACAGGAAAGGGACCATTTGCACCGTTTGTCACTGACTGCACCTATTATCATCCCGGTGCCACCCTCTCTGTTTTCGCCTTGATCGACGAGGAGGTCACCTCTGGGGAGAATGTTTCAAGAGCAATGGAAAACATAGGCAAATTCGGATTCGGAAAGGATGCCAGCACGGGAATGGGGCGTTTCGCGGTTGAGGGCTGTAAGGAGATCACTATCCCACCAGCGGACGGTGCCAACGCATGTTACTGCCTGGGTCCATGCGTTCCCGAGCAAGGATCCTTCGACCAGGCATATTTTGTCCCCTTCGTGAGATTTGGCAAGCATGGGGACGCACTGGCGAGATCCAGGAACCCGTTCAAAAACCCGGTCATCATGGCCGATGAGGGCGCGGTTTTCTTTCCAAGAGATGGGAACGCGTTTCATAAACCCTTCATCGGCCGGGGAATCACGGGATTGTCCAAATCCTGCGAATCGACGGTGACGCAAGGGTTCGCTCCCTACCTGCCCATTCGAGTGGAGATCTGAAATGAACCACATGACCGAAACGATCCGGTGCCTTATCAAGGTCATCGCTCCAGTGCATTTGGGATGTGATGAAGTTTACGAGCCCATGGGGTTCGCTGTGGACGAACCCAACCAACGGCTCGTGGTCTTCGACCCTGTAGACTTTCTCGCAGCTCTGGATGAAGGCAATCGCAAGAAATTTTCGAGCATCTGTCTGCAGGGGACGATCTCTTCCATACTCGAAATCTATGATTTCGTCCGTAGGCATTCGTCTTCCGCACGCGGCAGGCACGTTGAGGTATGTCCAGGATTTGTGGCCCATTACGGGCAGACACTCTCGATCCCCAAGAAAAACGAGAGGAAGGTAGCTCAAGAGCTCAACAACTTTATCATATCCCGAACGGCGTTTCTCTCGGACACGCAGAGGCCCTACCTCCCCGGCTCCGCAGTGAAAGGAGCAATACGGACTGCGTATCTCAACCTTCGAGCAAAGAAGAACCGAGTGCCGAAGCCGAGTGGAAAGCATCCGGGAAAAGAGCTCGAAAAATCGCTGCTCAAATATGCGGATATCCCGCTCGATCCGTTCAGAATGGTGAAGGTGTCTGACTTCCTCCCCGTGGGGGACGTGAAGACAAGAATCGTATACGCGGTGAATCAAAAGAAGAATCCATCAGAGCACGAGGCGCGAGGACCGCAGCAGATCTTGGAGGTCATCGAGCCTGGTGCCCTCTTCGTTGGTACCGTTGCCGTGACCCGCCCGGAAAAAGGGTCTGGCATCAGGAATCCCGTCACTATGGCTGACCTGCAGGAGAGCATTCGATCCTTTTATTTCGGAGAGAAGGAAAGAGAAGATCGAGAACTGGCACAGATCGCGCTCAGAGGAGCTCCTGTGGATAAAGCAGACGGACAGATGCTCATACGCCTCGGCAGGCATTCTGGTGCAGAGTCCGTGACGATCGAAGGGTATCGGAGAATACGCATCATGAAGGGAAAGGGGCAGCAGGCCGGCACTCTGGATCGGTCAACCACATTCTGGCTGGCCTCCGATCAAAGGAAACCCACCACAATACGTGGGTTTAGACCTTTCGGTTGGAGTCTCATGAGGGAGCTGACCACTGAATTGGAGGAACAACTGCAGGAATAGGAGGCGGAATTTGCGCGCAACCAGCGTTCAATACCTGAAGAGAATCAGCATGCGAATGCGACCGGCCCCTTGAGAGGGGACAACAACTCTGGCTCCACGTCACCGGTTATCTCTGCTCCCAAAACGGAACCATGGCAACAGGCTGTCCTGACCTGGACCCCTGGCAACGGCATGCTCACAGCCGAGTGGCAGGGAAAAACTGCTAAGATCAAAGGCAAAGAGCTCGTACCGGAGGTCTTGGAAGCTAAGCTTATTAAAAAAAAGAAACAGGTCACAGCGAACGTGACTGTGGAAGTGCTGGGCGAGAATTATTACAGGATTGTCGCAATAGATCCTGGTGCATGAGAGTCTCACAGCCTGTCCCAGTGCGTTTCTCCGTTGAGCACGGACTGATACCACTGTGTTCCAAGACCGGAAGGACGAGCATATATCAGCTTCAATGGATGGTTCCAGCAAGGTGGCCGTCGCTTTCACCGTCGCAACTTCAGAAAATACGGGGTTTGATCATGGCAAACGTCTATATTTCAGTGCTGGGTACGAATGATTATCTCCCGTGCAACTACTACGCAAATGAAACTCTCGTGGCAGAAAATGTACGCTTTGTCCAGGAGGCAACCGTTGCGTATCGGTGCAGCGGATGGAGCAGTGATGACCGAATTCTCATTTTCACTACGGACGAGGCGTACAAGAAGAATTGGTTGGACAATGGACAAACGGCTCGTGATGGACGGGTTCTGGAGCGCAAGGGCCTGAAGAGATGTCTGGAGGGTATGGGAACGAGCGCGACCGTACAGAACGTCCCTATCCCTGAGGGCAGAGACGTAGATGAGATTTGGGCGCTCTTCCTGTCCATTTTCAGCCGACTCGATCGAGGCGATCAGGTCGTGTTCGATATCACGCACTCATTCCGGTCGATCCCCATGTTGGTCATGATCGTTGTGCATTACGCGAAGACGTTGAAGAAGGTGACCCTGGGAAGTATCGATTACGGAGCCCTGGAAGCCCTTGGCAGCCTCGAGGCGGTCAGAGCCATGGACGTGAAGGACCGCAATGTACCAATATTTGACCTTACACCTTTTGATAGGCTGCTCGACTGGACTCTCGCAATTGATCGTTTTCTCGGAACGGGTGACGCACGGGCCGCCGCAGAGTTGGCTCGCACGGAGAAGAGCCTTGGCTCTTCAGGGAATGTTGGTGAAGTGGTCGAGAAGATGCTCGAATTCACCATGAACATTGCCACGTGCAGAGGTCGCTCCCTCAGTGACAGCGCTATGGCGCTCAAACGGGCCGTTCGCGATTGTGAAGCAAACGACGCCCCACCCGGGTTCAAGGATTTGATGCACCTGCTTCAGCAAGGGCTTGACGATTTTCGAGGCGACGAAGTCTCCGATGGGATAGCGGCTGCTCGATGGTGCCTCCGGCACAAACTGATCCAACAAGGGTTGACCATATTGCAAGAGACCTTGGTATCACATTTGGCTACGTCTGCCGGACTCGATCCCCATGACCGTAGTGTGAGAGAGATAGGTCCCGGCTCTGTCGTTTGCGTAAACAAAGATGAAAAGGATTGGACCGGGAAGTCCGCGCAATATGCTGAAACGACCAGAGAGTACATCGAAACTCTCCGGGAAAACCCGGACCTCCGTAAGCTCTTCAAGAAGCCGTGGAACAAGCTCAAGGCGTATCGAAACGACGTGGACCATGCTGGCTACACAGAAAACCCCAAGCAGGCGGCGGAGTTCGAGAAAGCATTGGAAAATGCAATCGAGACCAGCACTGCCCTGATCAACGAGATTTCAAGCCACTCCCCTTGATCCAAGATATCGGCCGAGGAGCGATTCAGGTTCATTGCCGGTCCTCCGGCGGATATCGCCAAGCACCTGGCCGAGGGAAACCTCGGCCAATCCGCAATGCGAGCCAGCACTTACAACAAATGATGAATTCACGATCATGAGGCCCATCTGGACCGAGCCGCCCCCGCTGAAGCGACAGGGCTCGCGGACGAGGTGATGCTGGAGCTCATCCAGCCGTCGGGGCAAGCCGGATTGGGTGGACATCTTTCAGTGACTGGAGTAGTTTTTCTCCATCAAGGGCATCTGGACTGAGGTGGAGGGGTCTTGTGCTGAGTTGGCAGAAAGGGGCTTTGGTCGGGGGTTTACGGTAGCTGAGTGAAGAGGCGCGCCGCGGTGGCGTAGCATTGAACAGAGGTTCATGCCACGTCGCGAGCGCGATTTGGCGGTCTCGCTTTTCCGGCCAAATGGCTGGAATCATTAGAACGGGTGAAAATTACCCTCGTTCTTGTATCATGTTGAGATGACAAGCGAAAAGGAGATTTTTAAAAAATGGGTCGCGCCTTAGCATTCGGTCCCCCCTGGGGTCCTCGTTTTTTGCTTGCAAAGCGTGGTGGTTTTGGTAAGTTAAAGGGGGTGGGGTCCGAATCGATGCCCTGACTACGAAGGGATTGCGACTTCATGTTGCACTCCTTTTCGGCTCCATTTGGAGCCATTTTAGTCCGAATCGATGCCCTGACTACGAAGGGATTGCGACCTCTTCGAGGAATTGTTTTTTTGTCATTTAGCTACGGGTCCGAATCGATGCCCTGACTACGAAGGGATTGCGACAGCAGGTCCTGCAAGGTCGGCTCTGTGGTCGAGGTCGGCCGGGGGCGGCGGTCATCGTGAGGGTGGGCCAGCGCTCCTCCC
>CAYZET010000425.1:0-4782 GCA_964477215.1 uncultured Syntrophaceae bacterium
CTTCATGGCGTCTGCCCCTGTTCATCACATGGTACCACGCGTCTGGATATTGAATCCGTAATGGCCGGGACATGGACTGTCCCTCTCACGATGTGCAACATGAGTCAAGAGCAGACTTGACCCCTATTTCTATCGATGTGCAACATGAGTCAAGAGCAGACTTGACCCCTATTTATTTCTATGCTTTGACCCCTATGTCCCCCATGTCCTATGTACCTATGCTATATTTGATCCCTATCTCTATCTTAATTTCACTCGCCCCTCGGCCTATCGTTGTCCTCTTGTTTACCTCAGCAGTTCATGGCATGTGGCACCCATCTCACCTGTTGCGGCACAAGGGCCAGCGGAACGAATAATCACGCTTATCTTCAAGTGACTCTATAGATTTGAAGCTATCCTTAATTTGACGTTCCCAGCAACGAAAGAAACACCACATGCCTCCGATGACCACGAACCAAGCGATTTTCACCACTAAAATATGAGAAGATATCGAGGGGAAAATGTATCCGCGGAATACTCCAAAGACTGCCGCCAGAAACGTGATAGCAGTAAATCCCATTGCCGCATACCAAGAGAATGAAGGTTGATGCTTCTTGAGAAAGTCTTGCCATTGCTTTTCTTTGTCACATTTGCACCTCACCTTCAAGAAGGCACCTATCCGATAGATAGCAACGGTTGCTCCCATGCCCAACAGATCGAAAAGAACAGCTACAAGGGGAGCCAGATACCACGCAGCCGTTAGGTTCGGCCCATCCAGTTTTATGGCCCCAACTCCCAGCAACCCGCTAACAAAGGCAATTTTGGCCATAGAAAACTTGAACCGAAATTCCTGTACCGTTTGGAGCTCCTTATACAATCTATCTACAAAATCACTCATAACCTTCGTAGTCCTCTTTAGACGCCTTTGTTGTCCACCGCGCGTCACATTTTCGGAAGATTGCTTACGATCTTCACCGTCTCCAAACTCACCGTTATCACCTTCCCAATCAGCCGCACAATATACTGCGGATCATCCGCCCTGTTCGGGTCGTTCACGATGCCGCTCCGTTTGTCCGTCCGGACCTGATAGCGGTCTATGATCCAGTCCAGTGCCGAGCGGTTGCCGAGTCTGTATTCAAACACCTCGGGCGGAATACCCGCCAGGGTGAGGAAGTCATTGTACACGATCGTGGTCTTGTCCTTTGTCAGTTTCATCTTCTCCACACGCCAGTTCAGGGGCTTGTCGGGATTCTCTATCTTTTCAAGAGGGTGTTCGGGTTGGGATTCGTAATTGACGTGCAGATCCGCCAATCGTTCGCCGGCCGACACGAACGCTTGGAATTGTTCGACGGTCTTGGGCAGCGGTATACGGGGCAGCTCTCTCTTGAGGTTGGCCTGGTATTTCTCTCGGTATTCGGGGGAATGGAGAAGGCCGTAGACGTAGTGGAGGATCTGCCACTTGTCCACTCGTGCTTTCAGGGCCGACTTGAATTGTTCGACGGCCCAATCGGTGATGTTTTCTCGACGGTTGGTACCGTCTTCATCGTAAACGTAGTAGGGAAAGCATTGAGTGCCGCAGCCTGCACCGACAAGATGAAGGTCAGGCAGGAAATCGGTCATGATGACCATGAAGGGCTTTTCAGACGCATGGTCCGTCAGACATATTATTCTGTTCTCAAGCTCCACGTGAGCGCCAGGAACAATTCTCGGCATCTGATAACGCCGCTGATTCAAATGTGGATCGAAGTAAAGGCAGCATTGAGTAAAGGGCCTATAGAGCGCTCTCCTGATAAGCGTATGGTCGAACTTTAGACGCCACCCCTGCTTAATTCGATGTTTAAGGACATCAGTCCAGCTGATCTTCGTGTCGTCGTTTTCGACGAAGTCGTCGATCCCGAGATTGCCATTTGAGTGCTGCCATTTCTGGATGTGTTCATTGTGAAAGTCAATGGTTCGCTTTATATTGACTGCAAGCTTCTGCGGACTGAAATTATAGGCCCAGGCGTCACGGTTGGTAGCGACCCCGAGACTGAAGAGTTTGAATAGCGCCTGATCGAGGCCAGCCTTAGCGTCCTTTGTACCTATCGGCAAAAGTGTCTCGAAGTTTTTGTCCAGTTCTTCTGTAAGCCAAGTGTTATGCCGGTCGGGCACTACAAGGCCAGGTTCCAGGTTGCAAACATGCCCTGCAGTTCCCAGATAACGGAATTTCTCGTCACGAGTAGCTCGAAAGTCCGTCTCATTATAGAAAATGCTGCAGTCTTCCAGCTCTCTTTTCTTCACGAAGAACGACAGAGAAACTCCGACCATGGCAGATAGTCCAAAAACGGTGTGCTTCTCTCCGAGCGGAATCCCATCTCGCATCGAATCCTTTCGGATATTTCCCTTGAGATCAACAATGTAGATAACATTGAAGTCCTTGCTAAGGTGTTTACGCATCCCATCAAATGCACTGTTGTCGATAAAACCGGTTGTTAGTGACCAAAGCCACAATACCTTCGCCATTTTCCAGGATCTTATCTGAGGCCCATCGTATAGCCTTCACGTACGGGTCACTGAGCTTGCTGCGAAGGGTGGCCTTCGAATCGGCGGAATAGGTCTCCGCCACTCGGCGGTCCATAGTCTTGTATTTCCTATTCTTGTTATTATCATTCTCATTGACCTGTGCCGTGTTGTACGGCGGATTCCCAATTATCACAAACAGCTTCGTGTTTCTGAGTTTCTCAACCCGCTCAGTATTCTCTTGAGTAAACATGAAGGACAACTGCTTGTCCTCGGCCAGCTCAAACGTATCCACCAGGCAGATGCCCTCAAAGGGTTTGTACTCCCCAGTACGCTCGTAATACTCATGCTCGATGTTCATGGACGCTATGTAATAGGGGAGCAGCATCACCTCGTTGCAGTGTAGTTCCTCGGCGTACTTCTGAGGAAGTGCGGTCTTCTTGATTTCCCGCATGATGCGTGTGATGAAATTGCCCGTGCCGACAAAGGGATCTATGATGTGTACGCCTTCATCGCTGAGGCTCTTGCCGAATTCCTTCTTGAGGATTTCCTCCACGGATCGGACCATGAAGTCCACGATCGGCTGCGGAGTGTATACGATGCCGTGCGTGTCAGCTACCTTGACAGCGAACCCCTGAAAGAATCTCTCGTACACGGTGTTGAGGAAGGTCTGCTGCTGGCTGTAGTCATCGAGGGTCTCGGCCCTCTGTTCCAGCGCCCCGTAAAACCGATCCAATGGACGGAGAAACTCTTCTCTGCTGAATTTTCGGGAAGTAAGAGACTGAATGACCTTCTCTATTTCCTGGGCTATGATATTTCGGTTTGTGAAATCGGGATTGTGGAAGACCTTTCTGAAGATGCGCTCCGTCAACAGGTGCTGCACGAGCATTTCTTCCACTGCGGCATCCGACAAATTCGGATTGATGGACGACCGGCATACCTCCGCGAAGGTGTCGAAGGCTTGCACGAAGCTCTTGTTTTCCTTGCGTTCGGTCTCGATGAGCTCTACGACCCGTGCAGCACTTGCAGGAATGTCGTGCTTGAAATCTTCAACCGCGGCTTCCCAATCTCGCTGGCTCTCCGGTTGGTAGGCAAACAGCTCCTTTACCACATAGACGAGCGTGCCGGGCTTGGTAATGTCCTCGTCCAGTATCTGTCGGGAATCCTGCCAGAGGATGGCCCTATCGGGGCTCTGGAAGACAATATTGCTCTTGGGGTAACCTTTCTCGAACTTCTTCCGCACTTCTTTCCGCAGATCGTCTTGCGTGTCCTTTGCTTCCCAATAAGCTTGCGGGATTCTGAAGCCGTCCACCGCGGCTCCGTCGACACTGAGGGGACGCAGACCCTTTCTGAGATACTTGTATTCGCCGACGAAGGTCCACCTGGCTTGTTTGCAGCAATGTTCCAGGAGTCTCTGGAACGCAGCCCGTACAGCCGTTTCGTGGGTAACGCCGAGGCGGTGAAATTCTTCCAGCCTTGCGTAATAGTCCTTGACGGCCTTGTGGTTGGCTTTCAGATCGATAGCCGGCATAAGCAGTCAGCCTCCCCTTGGCAGGTACGAAGAGTCAGCTCCCTGAGATGAGAGAATACGGCCACTGGCCGGACATGACAAGTCTTTTCTTCCGCCGACATGGTACCTCACTCGCCGGCTCCTCGACTTCAGGCCGTTATGTCTTCAAGGCCCCTCTTACCTGAAAGGCGGTCGGGAACGCAAGCCCCGACACGCAGGCGGATCAAAGGGCTCCAATTCCCGTCGGACGTGGTAGGATGATGATGTAGTCTCAAGGATGTGGGTGATGCCGCCGGTACGAGTGATGGTCTACAAGGAAGTCCGAACAAGATCCTCAGGCCCACGCCTTTCTCATGGAGAATTCATGATGGAAGATCAGAAGTTTGCCTCGGATGGGCTCAAATGGCTGTATGAGAAGTACGTCAAGAACGACCCGGAATCCGTCCAGTTGTTCAAAGAATATGAAGTGAGAGCCGAAATTGCCAAGCAGGTCTATGACCTGCGCAATCAAGCCGGCCTTACCTCAGCGGAGTTGGCCGATCTAGTGAACGTTGGGGAGTCAGTGATAGCGGCCATCGAACAGGCCGATTATGCGGGAGACGCTTTGGCGATGTTGGTCAAGATTGCATCAGCTCTAAACAAGAAGCTGGAAGTTCACTTCGTGCCCGCAGCTTCTGTCGAATCCGGTGAGCTAACCCCATAGTACAGGCATAGGGCCAGCTCTTGTTTCTTGCCTTTCCCTTCCCGAAGGCGCATCCGATATGAACGCCAACACCATCCGACCGGTACTCAAG
>CAYZET010000426.1:0-2698 GCA_964477215.1 uncultured Syntrophaceae bacterium
GGTTCGGTGTGGTAAACGGTGGCTGACAACACCGGGGAATAATCTGACAGAACCCAAAATAACCACTCACGATAAAAAAAGACACGACTCCAATCACAATGCACAGACGCGACATCATGCACTCCTCAAACCTCTGTAGCTCTTGACTCAAGGCCGATAGTGCCAACACGAGAGCTTGGCTTCTCTCACGGCCGGGATCGAGCTGCGAGGTGAATTTCCGGGATTTCCGGATTGAACTTTTTTCGATTGTTTGCCCGGAAGGGCAGAGATCCGTACGAAGCGGGAAGCCCCATCCTCTTCCCGTAGTCCGGTAACAGCGGATTGGAAGCTACGGACCCCTGGCACCGGATTTCGTGGTACGATCCACCAAATCGTAGCAAGACGCCGGCGGAGTTGTCAAGACATTTCTCCGGGGAACGGAGAATGTCTCTCCCACGTCTTCTCAAGGAGACGCATCCTGAATTCTATAATGGACTTAAAGTGTTCCGACAAAAGAAGGTATATGTGCTTCATCCATTCAACAGTTACGTTACCAACATCGACACTGCCATGACAGATTCGTACGCGGTCGGTAAGATCTTGTATGCGGAACGGTTCTCCGATGTTGAGATCAGGAAAAGGGCTGATGAGATATACTCCTTTCTGCTGGGGAAGCCGATCTACGACAAAATGGAGAAAGTTTTCGGACCACTGGGTTCAGTCTTGTCTTTTCGAGCTTGAAAACCTCCGCAGTACCTCTTCGTCTGGCAGTGTTGCAGGGTGAGTGCTTGGAAATGCGGAAAAGTTGCAGGTGCTCCCCTGCGACTGCGTGGAGCCATGCGCGCATTGGTCACCCATCGCCTCAACGCCTGTGCCACCCGCTTCCCAAAATGCAACGTTCCACGTCTGAGAAATAATTGCTATAGTGTTTACACGAGCACATCTGCTCGCGGGACGGTGCGCATGGCTCGAAAAAGTCAACAAGGCCCAGTGAAGGTTGCGGAATTCTTGGAGGACATGCGGTCAGGTCTCGGCGACCCCGGCCTGATGAAGAAATATAATCTGTCGGAAGCCGGTCTGACCAAAGTCTTAGGCGAGCTCCTGCGAAGGGGATTTGTCTCTGCAAGCCAGCTCGCAGAGCGATCGACGATTAGGGATTCGCAGATCATGAAGGCGTTTGTGGAGGACAAGGAGGGACTGAAAATCATCGACTAGACTGCACTTGAGGAGCGCAGTGGCGGCCTTGTCGGGGCACGCAATCTTACACCCCTATTTCGGATGCTGAACGTTTCCGAAGCACGCGGACGAGGATAGGCCTGATTCCCCACTTATCGTTATGATTCATCTCGCCTACGCGCGGCTTCCACCAGCAAGAACTCTCCAAGCTCGCGAATTGTGTGATCGGTTGGCTCGCACCAGGGATCGAGCACAAATTCTCCCGAGACCAAATTCATGCACTCAAAGAAAGCTGTCTCTCCACGAAGACTGCCCAGATCGGCGTGGACCAACCTGCCCTCCTTGAGATATAGTCGCGATTCCACTCCCTCCCGAGAGACAACTCTGAGCACCGTCGTCTTTCCAATCAGCAGCAGAAATTGAACCACATCTAAGATGTCGACGCCGTCAACCTTTCCTGAGAATTTCCGAGTACGGTTCTCCCCGCCTGGAGCAGCGACCCCCTCCCCCGGTATCCACTCGTGGGAAACGCGTTCTGGCAACAGATCCGATCCGCTGCCTTCAGCCCGCAGCAGAGTAATTAGCTCTTGAAATTGGAGTCTCGCTTTCTCTGAAATCTCAGTGACCTTGAACCCACACATCACGTATTTCTTCCGCTTTCCCTGAACCTTGGCCCATCGACATTCAGCCATGAATTCAATTGCTCCTGACGCATCCACTTCGTCCAGTGGGAGGCGTAGAGTGATGACCTCGCCAACATTTGCTTTGATTCCAGCTACTCGAACCCCATTCCTGGAAATGTCTCGAAGAAAACCCTTCTGGGACGTTTCGCCGTGGTAGACTCTCACTGGACGAAGAACACGCGTACGAGGGGATTCCCTCGCGGCCAATCGATCGAGGACCCTCTTGTAGAAGGGGGATTTGTCATAGAGCTCCCCGTAGCCTATGGCTTTCCTCTCCACTAGCCTATCAATAACGCGCTTCAGACCCTTCATCGTCAATTGGTACTTTTCCGTCAGTTCATCGTCGCGCATTCCGCTTCTGATGTCGTTCAATATTTCCCTAGCAGGAATCCTGGCCATATCCGAAACTACCCCCCTGGCGCTTCTTTTCCATGCTATGCCTCAGCATCGCAAATTAGGACTGCCGCCCCCCGTTCTGAAAACCGAACTAGTCTGGCGAGAGCTCCAACGGCTGCACGGAGCTCGCAAATCCGGCATCGAACAAGACTGACAGCGAAACCGCCGATTTCGCGCGGTTCCCCTGAGCGAGCTTCCTGCAACGCCTCCAGTATAATTGACGTACTGAGACTTGGCTAGCTCATTCTGTCTTCCTGCCGCGTGACCCTATGACCTCCATGGAAGAAGGAACGTACCGAGGATGTCGGGTGCAACAAGACTGATGACGGATTCAAATGGGACGTTCGCCACCTTGCCGGACACTCGTCGGTACGGTAAGAGAGGAAGAGAGACCTAGTGTGTCTTTTACCCCATTTCGACGCATGGATAAGGAAGGAAAGCGTCGTGCCATTGCTGCAAGAATC
>CAYZET010000426.1:2708-4769 GCA_964477215.1 uncultured Syntrophaceae bacterium
ATCGCGCCCCCCTCGGGTTTTCCAATTGTCACATCCAAACTGTATTCCCATCGTTGTTGCGAAGAGTTTCCGGCGTAGTGTACCAACGAGAGCGGATTGAGACTCCTGACAACGATTTTCTGGATCTCGATTTCTCGCAGAAGGGCTTCGATCGCATAGCCGTGGTGCTGCACGGATTGGAGGGAGATGCTCATAGGCATTATGTGATGGGCATGGCCAGGGCGCTCAACCGAGCGGGGTGGGATACTGCAGCGATGAATTTCCGGTCTTGCAGTGGCGAGTGTAACAGGCAGCTCCGTTTCTATCATAGCGGTGAAACGGACGACCTCCGGCTCGTACTGTCGCACGTCTCGGGCGGCAACCAGTACAAGGAGATAGCGTTGGTGGGATTCAGCCTGGGTGGAAACGTGATCCTCAAATACTTGGGTGAATCGGGCGAGGATCGCCATCCTCTTGTGCGAAAAGCCGTGGTTTTCTCCGTTCCCTGCGATCTCAAAGCCTGTGCCTTCAAGATATCCCACCCTTCAAACCGACTTTATCTGAAGCGATTCCTGCGAATGCTCCGCAAGAAAGTACGCGCGAAAATGGCGATCATGCCCGACAAAATAAACGATTTCGGATTTGAGGCTCTCAAAACGTTTCAGGATTACGACGACCGCTATACCGCGCCCATTCACGGCTTCGAAGACGCGTTCGACTACTGGAAAAAATGTTCATGCAAACAGTTCTTGTCTGGCATTTCAATTCCTGCACTCCTCGTCAATGCCGCGGACGACCCGTTTCTCACCGAGGAATGCTACCCCAAGCGAGAAGCTCTGCAGAGCCCGTTCCTCCATCTCGAGATCCCAGATCACGGCGGCCACGTGGGATTCGTCGCATTTAATCGCTGGGGTGAATACTGGTCTGAGACTCGCGCAGTGGAATTTCTGGCCAATTGACAAAAGCGAATGATGTACAGGGGACTCCTATTCAATCCAACAAGCTGCTATCTGCGTTATTCCGAATTGTTATCCGCCTACCATAACCCGGGTTTTATTTTGTAGAACAAATCGCAAGTTTTTCTCTTTACTTTTATTTGATTTCATGTCAATTGCCCGCATGGAGAGAGTCATCTGATGATTCCGAGAGGTTGAACCGAATGCGTGGTCGCATCCTTTTGATCTTATTTTGGGTTTCCCTTGTGCCTCTTGGCTGCTCGGTGGTGTGGGCAACGAGCTCTCGGCCTTCTACTGACCAGCTTTCGCCCGAGAGGGTCCAACCTTTGCCGCCGTCCTCCCTCTGGATCGTAGTGAATTTGTTCACCGGCCCAACATCGAGACAGGCGGTCACGGTTCGAGACGCCTTGGAAAAGTTAGGGGCTGAGGGTCAGGGCATCGTCCTGCCCTATCGGGATGTGACAGTCGACAACATCAAGAAGCTGAGACCGGCTTTCCTGGCGTTGAGTCCGAACGGGACACCTTGGTGCAAATACAGTGGGAAAAACGGAGACGACTTGGAACGATTCTTGAAGTCTCTCCGAGTCATCGTGGAAGATATGCAAATCCCGGTAATTGGAGTCTGTGGCGGCCATCAGGCGCTGGCGCTTGCTTTCGGTGGTAAGGTCGGCCCGATCAAAGGCGGAGAGGATGATTGTCTGCCATACCGGAAGCCCCCCACAGAGCGGGGGCGTCACAACGTATCGGTGGTACGCGCTGATCCTCTGTTTCTCGGTATGGGCAAAACCTTGAACCTAGTCCAAAATCATTTCGACGAGGTGAAAAGACTTCCGCCCGGGTTCATCTGTTTGGCGAAGAACAGGATGTGTCCGTACCAGATAATTCGTCATCCTACAAAGCCTGCGTATGGGGTGCAGGCGCACACGGAGTACTATCTGGAGAGCAAGCCGGACGGGGGCCTGCTCTTGAGGAATTTTCTCCATATTGTACGAGTCCACAATCGATTAGTACGGGGTGCGGATTCCTTCGGAAATGTGAAATGCACACGAGATTCAGTTACCCTCGGCAAGCGTTTCAGGTAAATCTGTACAGCAACCCTCCCGTCTGGATCGGGACACGAGGACCG
>CAYZET010000427.1:0-4718 GCA_964477215.1 uncultured Syntrophaceae bacterium
GAGGTCTTGGCAGACCGCCCTATTTCGGACAAAAATTTTGTCACTTACTATAACACGGCGAGACAGATCTTCAATGTCTTCACCGAACACTATGACCCTGCAATTGAAGTCATTGCCGTGGAAGAGCCTTTCACCCTGGATCTCTCCAAGGTATCCGAAGACTGTCCTCGGGGTATGCCGCCGATTATCGGCTCCGTGGACGCCATCCTGAGAAACGGATCGACCGTCCTCGTAGACTACAAGACATCCTCGCGCAGACCGAACGGTGACGTGAACGGCATGCAACTAGTTGCCTACAGCTTGGTCGCTGCCCAGCTCGGGTATGACCCGAACGAACTGCAGTACCGGTACGAGTACTTGCTTAAGACGGTCAAGCCTGAAATCGTCAGCGTGCCTGTAGCCATTGGCGACAATGACCGCAGGAGATTTCTCAAGACCACGGCGGAAGTCTGGAAGGGAATCCAGTCCTCGATCTTCTACCCGAACCCCAGCTACCTGTGCAGTTCATGCCGTTATCAGCATCACTGCAATGAGTGGTAAGAGAGGAGTCTGAGATGGCCACACCGGTTGAAAACGGCCTCGACCCGATTACGGTCCGGCCAGATACAGAGGTGACCGTATTTCCGCCGAACGGGGGCCATTATCGGAAAATTCCTGGACGACACTGCCAATATGTTCAAGGCGAGAGCCATGAGGATGGGCGGCCTTTTGCGCCGGATCAATGAATCTGGTCAGAGGACGGAAACGTTATTGCGGGCCGCCGCAGGGAGAATGGAAGCGGCCGAGGATGCGGTCCAATCACAACTGAAGAAAGAGGGCCTGCTTCCCGGAGTCGGGCCGACAGACGAACGTGACGAGTGATCCGTCGACACCTCTACAGATCTAATCATGAGACCGCAGCCCTATATCTACGGTCTCTATTTCCCCGTTCGGCGCACCGAAGCATGGTGTTCTTCTCGCATCTATGCCCCATACGTTCGAATCCGTAATTGCGCCCCCATCTGATGCCCTGCCGATAAATCAAACAGTTACACGTCTGTGATCCTATCCTTGGATGTCCAAGGAGCCGTATTTGATTTCCGGGAACTCCTGTGGAATGGTATGCTCAGGCTGTTCCGGTATTCGTGCTCCGGGATCTGCGCTGTCCCGTTGCGAGGAACATTGCTCGGACACCTCGCGAAATAGGTCGCTCTCAGGGTCAATACGGCGGTGCCTTGAGAGATCGGAAATATCCGAAGCATCGCAGGATATTCGGACGAGAATCGGCGTGACCATCGAGGTGCAAGGGCAAGTGGTGCATGAAAAGCCAAAAAACTGCCTTTAATACGACCTGGGTGATTCCGAGGCGATTTCTACGAGACGTCCTACCCAAGCGGGGTATGGCTGTTAGCTGCCGAGTCTTGTCTGCTCACATCCGGGTACTGGCTCCGTGTATGGACGCCTGTCGCCCAACCTGAAACTGCATTCTTCAAGATCGACATCGGGCACGCCTCGTTTCGGAGCCCGGAACGGTGAGAGGCAATGGGTTGCGGATAATGAAGAAAAGATCTGAAGATATGGAACTGAGCTACTACCACGGGACATTGCTTGAGTCTGCCGAGGAGATAGCCGAACAGGGCTTTAAGGTGTGGTTTTGGGATGTGCCCACCGAAGATGCAGAAGGCTGCTATGCTGCCAGCACAGGCGTTCTGGGCAATGGCATTTACATATCCCGATCATGGGAAAGCTGCCTCCTCTACGGCAAAACGCTTCTGCGTGTGAGTCTCAAGGCGGGAACCCGCGTGTTGGACCTGTGGCCCGAGCCCGATCAGCGTGTAGTCAATTACCTTCGGCGCGAGTTCGGGAGCGAAATTCTCAGACAGGCCCCGTGGAAAGTGCTACCCAAGAATAAGAAACTGACTCAGTCGGAGATCATAAATCTTATTCGTTATCACTTTCATGAAAGCATCGACTTCAACCGACCACCCGAAGTAATGACGGACAAAAAAATGCAGAAGCAGTGCCTACACAGCAGTTTGATGATGAATTTCAGGAGCATGCTTCTTCGCTGTAACTTTCATGGATACGGAGAGAACGGGGACGAAATAGGTGTTGTCATATTTTCGCCCGAACGGTTGATCCTCCGGGAGTTGCTTGCGGATCTGTCGGGAGAGGATTGCAATGAAATTTACCAGGCACCGGAAGTCCTGCGTCCTAATGTGACACTCGATACTTTGCGCCGCCTGTTTGAGAGACGAGGCTCTGACAGAGCGAAAAAGCTCGCGAAACTTATCGCAGAAAGACGGCCTTAGTGCGGCCAGCCATGGACCTTCGCAGCCGTTTGGGTGAGTAAGCTTTCCCGGTCCCAGTTCCTCGGGATGGCCCGTGTCATGGAGAGCGAGATAAGGTAGGACAGGTCCAAGCAAAGCCGTGCTGACATATATAGGCCTTTGCGGTTTATTGCGAAGGCCCTTCTTACCCTTCCGAGGATGAGAACGTCGCGCAGAAACGATCTGGCGAAGCCTCTCGCGATTTCTCAGGAACGTGACGTTGTCGAGTTACAAGAACTTTGATGGGTGAATTCATGGGAATTGGGATCGGCGGGCAGTAAGAACGGAGGCGTGAATTTGTGACATCAGGCTCATGCCAGCACAAGCCTTTGTGGACTGTCATTCCCACAAAGAGCCACCCGAGGCATGGGACTAATAGCCTCGCCAATATGCATGTATCCTTTTACCCATGCGGGAATCACCTTGGACCTGGGCCAGACAAAGGAACGGCAGCTCAAGAGAGTTCCCATATCACTGATTTTGATACCGGACTTCGAAAAAGCGTGCAGAGTCAGGCGCCTTTTGCAAGACCGTGTGTTCCTCAACGCCGAAGGGCCCCCACCCCATGAGGACTCCTTATCAAGGGTGTGGCGAACAGCCGTCAAGGTTGCGGGCATCGAGCCGGGACCGACCGTCCATGACCTCCGGCGCTGCTGGAAGACGAACGCCATGAGGAGCCGCGTCCATCCTGCGATAGCGGACGCCATCGTTGGACATGGAGACAGGAAGAAGGACGTGAAGAGCCGGTATATCTCCATCAGCGACGCGAATCTCCTGGACGCCATCGACCTCATGAAATGGGATTCCGGAGAGACTGAGATCCATGTGATGTTAAGGGAACAAGCGAAATGAAAGGGCTAGTGGATAACAGTTCCTTTGGACTCTAGATTATTCGTTGCAGGCAGCAACAGGACTATTCTTGCGGCCCACCCTATGATATGGAGATGGCAATGAAGCCACTCCAAGGGGAATCCTTTTGATGGGATTGGTGAAGAGGGAAGAGAGGCTATTCGACCTCGATTCAATCGGTCGAGGATGATCGATTTTCAGGAGGCACCGGCGACGGGCAGTTGTTCAACCTACAGGACGACTCCGCCTAGATAAATACCATTTCCGAGAAGCCCCCGACCAAAGAAAGAAGATGCTCAAGACCTTTGGTGAGTAGGTGAAGATGAACGGCGCGATATTGAACGATGCCGGACCATTTGCCAAGTGAACCGTGATCCCGAAAGGAGACGCCTTATGGAGATGAAACAAGTCAGCGACAACTGCTTTGCGGTCCTGAACGAGAAAAACCGCGTGTGTGACGCCAACTCCGGCCTCATCAACCGAGGCGGGGGTGTCGTGATTGACACGCAGTCGGACCTGGCCCATGCTCGGCGGATGATCGAGATGTTTAGCAAGGTGTGGACCGCCATGCCGAAACGCGTCATCAACACGCATGAAGACGGAGACCACGTCTGGGGCAATCAACTCTTCGACGGCGCGGAAATCATTGCACACCGGTCGGTGTCCGAGCGGATGAGGCACGTGGCCAATCCCGAGGAGATTCAAAAATTGGTGCATGGCGTCGGTCATCTCCCCACGCGCCAGGCGCTCCAGGCGGTCCACCCCGGTCTCGTGGCCGCAGGGCAGCAACTGCTGGAGGACTACAACTTTGATGGGATCGAACTGGTTTTGCCGACGACCTTGTTCGACACGCGCTACGAACTCGACCTCGACGGCACGGAAGTCCAGTTGATCTATGTGGGGCCGTGCCATCAGGCCGGAGACACGATAATCCATGTGCCCAAAGAGCGCGTGGTGTTCGCAGGAGACGTACTTTTCCGCCGGTGTACGCCGATGGGCTGGGTGGGAACATACGAAAAGTGGTTCCAGTGTATCGATTTGCTTGTTGAGCTCAACCCCGAAGTCATCGTCGCTGGCCACGGTCCGCTCTGCGGGATCGAAGGGGCCATCGAGATGAAAGCGTACCTTCAATACGTCCGAGACGAGTCGAAGAAGTGCTTCGACGCCGAGCTCACTTCGCTGGATGCGGCCATGCGAATCGAGTTCGGCCCCTACGGTGAGTGGCGTGCCCCGGCGCGACTGTATATGAATGTCGAACGGGCGTACCGCGAATTCCGCAACGAAGCCCCTGATGCGCCTTGGGACTCCCCGGCCACCTTCGACGCCGTCTACATGGTAGCGAAGGCAAAAGGGGTCGAAGTCGAGTTCTGATGCCGCTAAAGGGACTCAAGCCACCATACACCAAGAGAGCAACAGTTATGAAATTTCCCATGATCCATGCGGACGAACAGGGTGAGACGCACTTTTTCGTCCAAGACTTACCGGACAGTGAACTTGCCATGGGCCCGCCGCCGAACCCCACGGGGCAGATGAGCGATTTCGGGGCGGTCACGACCATGT
>CAYZET010000428.1:0-1480 GCA_964477215.1 uncultured Syntrophaceae bacterium
GGCAGCCGGTGATTCGCCGCAGTGGGAATACGATCTGCGATTTAATCAAGATAACCAACGCCGACCCATCGTGAAACGGGAGACGGTATTGCGTGACGGGGAGACAGTACTGGATCGACCCGACAAAGAGGATGAGGTCGATCCAGAGCGCCTGATTCAAACGCACCTCGAACAGGTAAATGTTAACCGCGAGTTCCGAGAAATCGTGACCTTCTTTCAGTCAGTGAGGTACTTACACATCGTGCCACAGCTAGTGCGAGAACCGGATCGGTCGGTAGGAGGAAATCAAGGACCTCTTGGAAGGTGGCTTGGCGCTCGCCGATGCCGTGATACCTAGGACACGCCCTGACATGGCGGACCAACTTACGCTCTTCGGGGATCTGTGAGATGCTTAGTGGCGTGGTCATCTCTGCTGCGGTTGAGGGAATTGTAGATGAGGCAGTGATTCACAGGCTCGTCACACAAGCGGGAGCGATTCCTGGAATCATCTACGGAAAGAACGGCAAGCAGGACATCCGACTGAAGATTCAAGGATACAACGGTGCTGCTCAGCGTACCCCCTGGATTGTCCTAGTGGATTTGGACAACGATGCCGATTGCGCCACCATCTTGCACGCGACATGGTTGCCAGATCCGGCGCCGTTTATGTGTTTCCGAGTAGCGGTGCGACAGGTTGAAGCCTGGTTACTCGCTGATCGTGAGCAGGTGGCTTCCTTATTTCCGAACCGTGCCTGCGCAGATCCAAACTTATGGCCAACACGACAGTGGAGCGCGGCCCGTACTTTGACGCGGTCGACTATGACTCAGTTTGCGAACCGGCCTCGGCCTGTTTCTCCTGCGCTCCACTGTGCTTTGCAAACGCCTGGGGAAGACGGAACAGAGGAGTCCTTCCTGAAAGGGCATCCAGAGTTAATGCCAACGCTGTCTAGCCGGGACCCAAACCGTTGGTGTGACCGCATAGACGGTCGGCTTCCTCCACCACTTCAATCGTCCGAGCATAGGCCGAGACGATCGGTAAGTATCTGACATCAAAAGCCCGAAAGGCCCTTCTCTCTCAACGCCGAACACCTCCCCAGCGAGGAGTCCTCCATCGACCACAATCCGCTCTCTCGTACCAGCCTTTCTCAATTTCAGATCAAGGAAACTACTTCAATCAGACCTCAAAACCATGCGAAACGCGGGATCCGTCGGTTTTGTGGGGGCTGTCATGTCAGCAGCCATGGCATCAGGGGTTGGCCGCTTGCTGGAGAGCTTCAACTACTTCCGAAGGAATAGAGGTAAAGCGCATCAGGCATTCGTGGTGCCCCTCCACTTGTTTCACCGATATGACCTTGGCGTAGCACTCTCTGGAGATGAGGGCGAGGTTCGCATCCAGAATTTGGATCTTCACTTCGTCCCATTGGTTTAGCGGGTAGGTCGACGCAACGGTAATGCGTTTTGGCGAGAAATGCGTAATCGAGGCACTAAACGCTTCTCCTGC
>CAYZET010000428.1:1490-4704 GCA_964477215.1 uncultured Syntrophaceae bacterium
GGGTATCTTCACGAGGAGATTCCCCTCGGCGAGGGACCACTCCGCACCGGGCACGGCCGGGGTAATGCCTGCCACAAGGCCGCGTCCTGGCTCGGGACCAAGGACCACGGCCTGTCCGACGACCTTTCGGTCGAGCGCATAAAGAAGGACCTCGATTCTTGATGGCAGTCGGATCGGGTTTTCTATCAGCACGGGCAGTCGGACACTGTACGGCTCTGAAATACCTACCACGTCGTACAAGACTGACGTCGAAGCAAGTCCTTTCATTTGAACTTCCAAGATATCGACGACGTCCAGTGCGTTCGGCATGCTTTTATAGGTGGCATGACTAATGAGGACCTGCCCGCCGACCGCGTACGATTCCATCCTGCCAGTCAAGTTGACGTCGGAACCCACTACTCCGTATTTGGTCCTTCTTTCGGAACCGATGTTCGCCACAACAACTGTCCCCGTGTGAACAGCGATGCCCATTTCTAGACACGGGAAACCGTCCTCCTTATTACGGGCGTTGACCTCCTCCATGGCAGCCTGCATTTGCAGTGCGCAAGCCACTGCTCGTGCCGGATGATCTTTCAGTGGCTCCGGTGCACCAAAGAACGCAAAGATCCCATCCCCCATTATCTCGTCCACTATACCCCCCTGGTTTTGAATGATCTCCACCATTTTTCCCAGGTACCGGTTGAGAAACAGCACGACATGATGCGGTTGCATGTCTGCAATGTGCGCAGTGAATCCGCGAATATCCGACATGATCATGGTGATTTCACGCGTCTCCCCCCCTAGTTCAAGGCCGTCCTTGGATTCCAGGAGCTTGGTTACCACCTCTCGTGTCACATAGCGACCGAAGGTGTCTCGGATAAAGTCACGTTTTTCAATATATTCGGTCAGTTTCTTACCAAGCTCATTAAACGATCGGCCCAAATGTCGTACCTCGATCGCTCCATGCTCTGGTACTCCCACACTCCAATTGCCTTCTCCCATTCTTGCTACCGCGTCACGAAGGCTCAGTATGGGGCGAGATACTGAGCGCGCAAACCATAGCGCGAAGCATGCTCCAACCCCCAGGAGAAGGAGGCTTCCCGCAACACTGAGCAGCCTTAACCTGTCTAGGATGGATTTGGCAGAATTCTTGATAAATTGACTGGCTTGTGCGGTAGCCTTGTCGCTCTGAACCGTGATTTCTTCATGAACCGGCTTGAAGAATTCATCGATGTTGACCGTCGCGGCTACGACGAAAGGAGTGCCGGGTGAATGCACAAGGACCATGTACTTCCTTCTTGGGTTGGAGCTCTCGTCGAGGAAGTCGTAGTATCCGGAAACCTTCTCCTCCGCAAAAGAGCGCTCGACATACTTCCACATCTCTGGAAACTCTTTCTTCCATTCAGCGAAATTTTTCCCCTCAATGTCTTTGTTTGGGTGCCAGACCGATACTCCGGTCCGGTCGTAGACATCCACATACCCAGCGCGTTTTCGGTTGTACACAGAGATGTCCTGCGTGGCCAGGTGTCTCAGCTCTTCATCATTCCGAAGCTGCTCGTAGTCGTAACTGGGGCGTCCGCCCAATCGGTGGCACAACCTGTCGGCAATTTCATCGGCCTTCATTTCCACGATTCTCATTCCGTATTGTGTCAAGAGTTTCTGCGACAAGAGGAGATTGCTTGATGTAACGGATTTGATCGCCTCTTCAGCCGCTTGGAGATTGCGCTCTGTGATTGTCTCTACGATCCCTTCGGCAAGAATCACCGTGCCGACCGCTAACAATAAGACAATCCCCAGATACGATAGTGTTAGATAGGTTCGTATTCTCAACGGGGATCCCAGGATTGGTCTTCGAGCCAGTGGCCGGGTACTTTACAGGGATGGCTCTGGAGAAAAAGGAAAACCTCAGCCACCATGAGGGGGAGGCACGGTGTGACGCTTCGCAACTTTGTTCCAGGATCTTTCATCCCTTGCGGGCTACAGGCCATGTCCCGGCGGCGGAGAAATCCGTGGATTCGGCAATAAGTCGTTCGGGGCACCATGGGTTCATCCATGATTATTCAGTTGACCCAGCATAGCACGTTCCGGATGATAGACCAGCGCGGCTTTTTCCGATAAGGGGTCTTACCTAGTATCCAGTAGTCGAATTGCTGAGCCACCACCCCGCTGGTTTGCTGCAGGTTGAGCCAGTGGTTCAGGTATTCCAGGAAGACAAAATCCCCTTTGGCAACCGGGATGGGATAGGCCAAATCATACACGAACAAATGCGGCTTCGGCACAGCTACGCCGAATTCCGGACACAACAGGGCCCACGCCTTGCCTATCTTGTCAGTGGTCAACAAGGCGTCCGCGACTTCCGGCTTGCAAAAGAAATCCCTGATGCTCTCAAGCTCCACCAGTTGTGCGTTGGGCAGGTATGCACGCAGCAAGCGACGATCCTCAGAACTGTTGGCCGGCGTTACTGCCACTCGCATTACACCCATCGCAGCTATATCCGACCGTTTCTGAAATTCCTTCTTGCGGTAGTCCTTAACGATGAATGCGGCCTTCATCTCCATGTAAGGACGGGTAAAATTCATCTTGCCCAGATCATCCACTCTCATGGGAAAGGCTGACATAACTATGTCACAGATCTCCCCATCCAAGTACTCCCGCACCTGTCCCCTCTTGACAGGAATGAACTCTAATGAAACACCCAGGTCTCCGGCCAAACGGTGGGCAAAACAAATATCGTAGCCCACAAGTTCATTTCTTGAATTATAGAATGCGAAAGGTAGCGCTTCTGCGTCGTATCCGACCCGCAGCGTCCCGCTGCTCGTGATCTGCTTGAAAAGATCCTCTTGCTTGTCTCTCGGTGTGGGACCAGCGTCTTTCAGGTCTGGAAGACTCTGCAAAACCTTTGCAGGAGATTTATCAGCGATCTCCATGTCCATCAAGACCTTGTCCTCGTGATAGGTGTCTCGCACCAGGACACCTAGTCCCATGCGTGCCGTCAGTATAAATAATGACATCAGAAGGATGCTTCCAACGAGGGCAGTCACAATTCGCTTCCCGCTAAACACGGCTTTGCGGATGAGAAGATACGAGACAACGAGGGTAAGAGCCTGCATACTCATCGTCTGCAGCAGCACTTTGAACCTGCGGGTAACAACGTCTGACATGATGTACAGATCAAAATAGGCACTGGGCAATTCCATGTACTTCAGAAGGAACGGAACCCCCACCTTTGGAGACC
>CAYZET010000429.1:0-4688 GCA_964477215.1 uncultured Syntrophaceae bacterium
CTGAAGTCATCTCGTCCCCAGAAAGCGGTTGCAGATTTTGACAAAGCTCTTCAGCTCGACAAGGACATGAAGCAGATCTATTGGTATCGTGCCGAGGCTCACAGGTCCCTCAACGATCTTGCTCGCGCTCTCGAAGATTACCAAAAGGCTGAAGAGACCGAGCCTGACGACCCCATTCTCTTCCTCAATCAGGGCACCATCCTGATGATGATGGGACGGTACCAGGAAGCCCTGGAGAAGCTGAGGCGAGCGATCCTGTTGGATCCGGAGAATCCGCTCCCATACATTAATAGGGCCATGCTTCACCTGGGAACAGGAAATCTGCTGAGTGCCCTACTCGACATAAACAGGGCACTGGAGATACGTGCTGACGATCCGTGGCTTCTCACAAAACGCGCCCAGATATTCAAGCTTATGTCCCGAGGTGACAGGGCCCTGGCGGACTTGAACAGGGCTATCGAGCTTGCGCCCGGCAGTCATGAAGCACTCCTCCTGCGCGGAAGCGTGTACTTTAATCCGAGTCAGTTGGAGCGAGCAATTGAGGACTTGGAAGAGGCAGGGCGGTTGCTCCCGGACGACCCAGCAGCCTACCAGTTGCTGGCGGAAGCCCTCCTCCGCAAAGGCGATACGGAGGAAGCATTCAAGAAGGTTGGCCAGGCCCTGCAGAAGGAGCCTTCGTACGTCGCGGCATACGTCACCATGGGCGATATCCACCTCGCTGACTCTCATCCGGAGCGCGCTCTCGAGGCATACTCCCGTGCCCTCAACATAGATCCCAACCACTTCGATGCTCGCTTGAAACGAGCCCGGCTGCGGATGGACCTCAACGACTATGCTACAGCCGTGGAGGATCTGGAAGTGGCGTCAAAAGTCAATCCGTACAGCGGTGAGGTCTATCGGCTGCGCGGCCAATGCTACGAGGCTCTTGGGAATGAGGAGAAAGCTGGGCAAGACAAGTGGCGAGCGCGAGTCTTTGCGAACCGCTAGCCGTCCGTTAAGCCAACCGCATCAGTAGAACGGGCGTCTCGCCCGTTCGCGAAGCGCCCCGCAGACATGTCCCCCTCCGAAACGGGTTCTCAGACATTTTCTAGAATCCCAGGATGTTGATTATGTGCTTTCCGCCTTGTTTCTGGACAACGAGATCAAGGCTGTCGTTTCTGATGCCCAAAGCGAGCTTGCCTTCTCCCGCGGCCGCTTGCTCCAGACCGGTGATTTCTCGCAAGATCTCGAGACCTCTGGCTATGTAATGTGAAGGAGCTTTGGGCAGAGCGTACGGCGGGTCGGCGAACACCATCACCCCTTCGTCCTTATCCATGGAGAGCCTCACGGCCTTCTCCTCGATGGCATCCGAGAGAACGAGGGCGAGATACTTCAGGGGGGCCTCGTCGACATCAGTCCCCGGTGTTTCCTGCCAGTTATCTTTTTCCCACTGCTTCAGAGCTTGCTTAGGATTGATTTCCAGTTGGCAATCGATTTGTTGTTGCAGCCTCAATTGGGGGCCTTCCACATGAGCCATTGGAGCACCTCCTTTCGCCAGCCTTCAGACACGCGGCGCTAATGGCACGACGCGCAAGAAGTAGCGGAGCACGTGCTACATCCGGACTTTCCTGTTCCCGAGGTCTTGAAGTCACCGGCGGCACTCTTGAAGCTGCAGCACGACATCAGCCTGCTCACTTCGCCGCCGCACTTGGGACAGACCACCTCTTCTTTTCCAAACACCAGCGCCTCGAATGAATCGTTGCACGTCTCACACTTATATTCGTAAATCGGCATTTCAGACTAACCCTCCTCGCTTACTTCCTCTTAAGCAAAAAGATGCTCCCTCCCGTGAAAAGATGCAACCCCGCCGGGTGCACCCTCGGAAAGATACGGAAAAAATCCTGCTATGCTGTCACGCGGTGAATGTACGTGGCACTCATCACGTTAAGAAGCCCGTGAGCCCTCGATTGACACGTCGCGACAACCGTGATCGAAGCTTCCGACCAGCGACTGCGGGGCTCATGAATCACGGCCGCCAAGATGACAGAGCGTGGACAATGTTCTCACACGGTCGTTCCTGGCCCGGCTCACGAATTGGGCCGGGACCTGTTTTCAATTCGCTCCACTGCAGCGCGGCCAATCGTTGTCCGAAGACAGGGGAGCCCAATTCGTGCTCGGCTATTTGATATCGTGAAACGTTAGGGTGTCGCCTGTGGGAAACGTTATGGTCCCCCCATTTTTCGTTTCCACGTATCTGCCTGGTTGCCCCCTGTTCCCCTGCGCTATCCGGATATCACGCCGAACGTTGTCTAATTCGATCCGTTTCCAGTTTGCTTTCCCGCTGGCATACTGAAGCCGAACAGCGCCGTCACCGGTCACGTCTGTGATCGTGGCCCACCCCGTTGTCGCGGGTTTCCCGCCGCAGCCACTTGCGGCCAAGACAATGGTTATAGCCAACATCACGCATGTGGACCGGCTCGGGAGTCGCAACGTCTCTCCTTAAGCAAGAGGGGCCGGCCTGCTTGAAGACCCTCCGCCTCACTCCGCAAAGGATTGCCTCTCTCTTGAAAACTGCCGTGCAATCCGAGCGTTCGCGCACCTGCCTGCACATTCTTGCGCAGGCAGGTCCGTTTGCCAACTAGTTCTTGAGGAATTCCCGGCTATTCGGATTCGGCAGGGGCTTCCGCAGCGCCTTCAGGTGCGGCCTGCTCTTCCTCGACTTCGGCCAATTCCCCTCTCTTGGGCGCCACGACAGTAGCCACAGTCTGATCGGCCTCGCTGACCAGGGTGACACCGTCAGGCAGGCTGAGATCGCCCGCATGAATGGTGTGTCCCACATCGAGCGAAGAGATGTCCACAAGGATGGCATTGGGTAAGTTCCCGGGAAGGCATGAAACACGAAGCTCTCTGACGGCGGATTGAAAAATGCCTCCCCGCTCCACCCCCTCAGACTTGCCTGCGAATTCCACCGGGATGGTCACTTCCACGGCCTCATCCATAAAGACTTCCAGGAAATCCAGGTGTATAGTGGATCCGTCAAGGGGATTGTACTGGCGCTCTTTCAGCATGGCGGTTCGCTTAAGCTCCGTGCCCCGGTCGCTGATCTGCAACTCGAAGAGCGGGTTGCTGCCCACCTGCTCGAGAATCTTGCCAAATTGATGGGATTCCACAGCCAGTTTCATCGGCTCGCTCTTTTTCCCGTAGAAGATTGCCGGAAGTTTTCCCGCTGCTCTCAGACGGCGTGCTGGGCCCTTACCGACCTCGTAACGGATATCAACGGGTAGCGCTACCTTGTCCATACTATCCTCCAGCTTGAGCCGGTCCCTCAATACGTGAAAGTCGGCTCACTGTTGTATCATACGAAGAGCTCAGAGACAGACACCTCTCGGTGGATCCTACTGATGGCCTCTCCGAGGAGAGGTGCAACGGATTCCACTTGGAGCTTGGGGCACTTCTCAATCTTGGTGTCCACGGGAATGGTGTCAGTGACATAGAGTTTCTGTATGGGCGAACTATTGATCTTTTCTACAGCGTCGCCGGAAAGCACCGCATGAGTGCAGCATGCGTGGATGTTTTTTGCCCCAGCGTTCTGCAATGCAATAGCCCCTTTTACGAGGGTCCCGGCTGTGTCCACCATGTCATCGAGCAGCACCACGTCTCTGCCGTCCACATCGCCTATGACGTTCATGACCTCGGACTCATTAGGCTTGCGACGGCGTTTATCGATTATGGCCAGGCTGCTTCCCAACCGTTTTGCAAAAGCCCTGGCTCGTTCCACACCTCCAGCGTCGGGCGATACGATGGTAAGTTGATTGCCCTCGTAATCGGCTCTGAGCGCCTCAGCCATTATGGGGCCCGCATACAAGTGATCCACGGGGATGTCGAAAAATCCCTGAATCTGGCCCGCGTGGAGATCGACGGTCAGAACGCGGTCGGCACCGGCAGCGGTGATGATGTCAGCAATGAGTTTTGCCGTTATGGGTGCCCGGCTGGCTACCTTTCGGTCCTGTCGAGCATATCCGTAGTACGGAAGCACCGCGGTGACTCTGCTGGCCGAAGCGCGCTTGAGCGCGTCGATCATGATGAGGAGCTCGAGGATATTGTCATTGACGGGGCGGCAGGTTGACTGTATGACGAAAACGTCCATACCTCTGACGTTTTCCTTGAATTCGACCTGGATCTCGCCGTCGCTGAACGATGCTACGGTTGCTGCCCCCAGAGGGATACCCATGTACCGGGTGATCGATTCCGCGAGGCGAGGATTGGAGTTTCCTGTAAAGATTTTGAGTCCGACCCTCATGAGGTTTCCTCTGAAGCGCCAAGGTGATGTATTGTGAAACAATCACAATAGATTGAATTTCAGCCCCTGTCAATTCAAATGTACGGGAGGGCGTAAATACGCTCCGATGTTCTTGACGAAGACGGAGGCGCGTTTCAAACCCTCCTCTGTCAAGACGAAGTTGTACCGCCAGCACGGTGCTCAACGCGTCATTTCGTGGCACCGGCATCTTGCCGGTGATTCTTCTTTCGGGAAAACATCGGCGAGAGGCCGGCGCCACGAGAGATGTCTGCCAGCAATCCCACGGGCGGGTTCCGGAAAAGAATCGGCAAAGCGCGCGAATTCACACAGATGGGCCTCGGAGCCTGTCGCAGAACCTGAGACAGACTCAAAATCGTGGCACGTGAGCGCTTCGGCTCTCATTCGTCAC
>CAYZET010000430.1:0-4668 GCA_964477215.1 uncultured Syntrophaceae bacterium
CACGTACTCGGCCAACGGGAGCAAGGCGGGGCAGCCCTACGACCTGAAGAAGTCGAGCGGCTCCATGGCGCCCTTCGGCACGAGCATCATCCGCCACAACGAGAAGTACGAGAAGCACACGCTGTTCGTGCGGGACGGGTACCAGTACGCGACTCGGGTTCCCCGAGGATTCCTCGGAATCTCCATGATAGACACCAGCCTCCGCGGACCGTTCACACGGCCGGTGCGCAGGGATCACGATGATTCAAGCGGCGAAGGACGGAAATCGGGCAAACCTCTCGATTGGACCTGATGTTTGACAATTCGTCCCCTGTGCCGTTCAACCCTGCCCTTCCCGCAATCCCCGTCAGGTCGCGATCCTCAACGCGGACCACATTGCATCTCCCACATTGAGACAGGTCAGAGGTCCAGTGTCACGCTTCGTGTCCGAGGGTCAACTCCACGATTTTCAAGAATTATCCGGCGAGCATGGGACACTACCAATTCGCCCCCCAAAACTATTTTCATACTCGCTTCAGACCACTGCGCCCACCGCATGTACCAATTATAGCGCTGAGCACTGTGGACTCACCCCGGTATCAAAATGAGCTTCTCGTACCAACGGTTGTTCTGTCCGGAAAAAAACGTGACCCCCTGGACCTCTCTTTCACCGCACTCTGCCAAGAGCGGTTTTTTGTCCTGTCTCTGACTCCCCGCAGGCAGGCCGTCTCGCCCCAACGCCTCGATCCTTGTTTTCATGGTCCGTTTCAAGCACGTTTCGTACCATTCTGATCGGCAATGGCAATTTAGTTGTTATGTCGTATAGTTACTTGAGCCAGCACCTGAATGGCGATGATTTCCGCCAGCGCGCGATCTGAAGCGTTCAGGTACGGCCATAGTGGGATGAGAGAGATAGATGGTGGAGTATCGGCATGTTAAGCAGAGGTCTTGTGTAATATAGTAGGTCACTGCCGTCTGTCGCGTGTAGCAAAAACAGACACCCTTGCCAATGGGGCCAATTTTCTCACGAAAAATCGCGGGAACCTTTTGACATACGTCCTGTCTTGTAGTTTACTGTTGATAGTCAGCGAGAGCAAAGGTGGACGTATGGAATCTGACCCTGACACGTCGAGAACAAACAGGCACTCCGGAGAAAATCGGCTGCGGGGGCGCATCATGACATAGTCTTGATCGCTCGAAAGGCAAGCGCGAAGGTCGACAGCCTCCGGGGACTGACATATCCGGAGGCTGTTCTTGGTTCTCAGGAAGGAGGAAGCACAATGATCACTGTCCTGGGAATAGCGCTTGTAGTTGGGTACATTGTTGGCATTGTCGTCCTTGCCAGGCATTTCCGTGTGAGGGCCAAGAGCGTAACAGAGGTCAGGCCTCCGGCTCCCCGGAGCGACTTTGTGGTCTGGTATTATTCGTCCGCATCAGAAGCCCAAACGCGCAGACGCAGAATCATCTCCAAATTCGAGCTCGATCCCGATAAGGTCATAGTAAGGCGCAAGTGGATCAAGTCCCGAAACGGCAAGATCATGGATGCATACGCAGTGGTAATCACCGATCCCGCGTACTGCTTGAGTTGAATTCCCTCCCGAGACTCGTGGAGTCACCGCCCATGGCGTACGGTATGGAGGCGGAGCCCTTTGGCTTCGCCTCTCTTCGTTTGCGCTCAGAAATGAGGAGCCAATCGTGAAGGTGCTTATCACTGGACGGTTGCCTGAAGATGTTGTCGCCCGAGTGAGGCTAGAACACGAGGTGATCGTCAACGAACGAGACGAGCCGATGTCGAGAAACGAGATTCTCAGCCATTGTGCGGAGATACACGGACTTCTCTGCATGGTGACAGACGTCATTGACGCGCATTTGATCAAGACATCTCCAAACCTCAAAATGATCGCCAATTATGGGGTGGGATACGATAACATTGATATTCCCGCTGCCACGAGCGCGGGCATCAAGGTTTCCAACACGCCGGGAGTCCTCACTGATGCCACAGCGGACCTCACGCTCGCGCTTATTCTGGCCGTGGCTCGCAGGCTTGTCGAAGGGGACAAGCTCGTGCGGGCACGAAGATTTCATAAGTGGTCGCCTATGACTTTTCTCGGTCGGGATGTGTCCGGCAAGACACTCGGTATCATAGGCCTGGGGCGCATCGGCAAAGCGGTCGCACGGAGGGCCCGCGCCTTCGACATGCGTATCTTGTACCATAACCGTCATCGGCTTTCCGCGGAGGAGGAACACGCTCTCTCCGTTACCTATGCAGACCTGAAAAGCCTTATTTCAGAGTCGGACTTCGTCTCGCTCCACGTGAATCTCACCCATGAGACCAGGCATCTGATAGGGTCGGAAGAGCTCGCCCTCATGAAGCCCACCGCGTACCTGATCAACGCGTCGCGAGGACCGGTTGTGGATGAGAAGGCCCTTGTACAAGCACTCTCAGAGGGACTGCTTGCGGGGGCAGGACTTGACGTGTTCGAGAATGAGCCAGAGCTTGCCCCAGGGCTTGCAGATTTTGACAACGTGGTGATCGTGCCCCATATCGGGAGCGCGACCATAGAGACGCGGTACAAGATGGCGGCGGTCGCGGTGGAAAACTTGATGGCAGGCCTCCGAGGCGAGACACCGCCCAATTGCTTGAACTGCTGAAGGTAATGCCAATAGTAATGTGTGTTTCAGGACAACCAGCGGGCGGGACATCCGTTCTACTGTACGGCGGATGCCTTGTGGTGCGGGATCTCTAGCCTTCATCATGGAAGAATGGCAGCCGCGCGGAACGCGGGGCTACCCCGAATGGAAAGATCGTAAGCGGAAGTCTCGATTCGCAATTCCTACAAGACACGGCTGGCCTTGATTTCCAAGTACCGGTCCAGGACGGCAGCGGATAGATGCTCTGGCGGCACGTCCAAGACCATGGCTCCTAAGGAGGAGAGCTTGGCGACCAGCAACTCCCTGCGACGGAGCATTTCTGCCGCGACACCCTGTCTGTACAGATCCTGTTCGGATTCGGGCGGGCGCTCGGCCATGGCGATGAGCTCGGAATCTGACAGAGCGACCACGAGTGGTAGATGTCGAGGGAGCAGGCCTAGGCTGTACCGAAACAGGCCCGTGGAAGACCGTTCGTCTACAAGGTCTGTAAAGAGGACGACGAGTGACCTTCGCTTCAACTTTCCCGAGATGCCTGAAAGCGCCCGATAGTAGCGCGGCTCCTCCAATTTGGGCAGGAGAGCGTACGTGCTCTCCATTATTCTGGTGAATTGCCCGGGCGAGCTCGACGGCGGCAGGAATGCCTCGATCTCCTGACCTATTGCCATGATTCCCACCTTGTCCCCCACTTGCAGCGCAGAGTAGGCCAGGAGGAGTGCCGCGTTCAGGCTGTGGTCGAGCTTGGTCTTCCCCAGCGCTCGGCCGGTCATCATCCTGCCAGTGTCCAAGACCAGAAAAACGTTTTGGCTGCGCTCCATCCGATCCATTCTGACTACGAGCTTCCCCCTGCGAGCAGAGGTCCGCCAGTGAATTTGGCGTGCATCGTCACCCGCGACATACTCGCGGAGGCTGTCGAGCTCACCCCCAGTTCCGCGCTTTCGCAAAGGCCGGATCTGTTCTTCCCGTGAAATGTGGCGAATTCTAAGAGCATGTTTTTCGATGAGGGCCAGCCCTGGGTAAAGCTTCACTACTCGTGCGCTGTGGCATTCTCTGCGTTTCCAGACCAGCCCCAATCGGCCCCGAGTCCAGAGAGTCACATTTCCGAATTCACCATTTCCCCGTTCAAGAGGAACAAGCCTATAAGTAAGCCGATTCCCGCTTCCCGGTCTGGCCGTTGCGCGAAGTGGGAGTGCGTCCGCGACGCAGGTGGCAGGCACATCGTCTTGAACAATCAAAGAAACGTCACGGCCTGTCCTGTTGGCCACCTCGAGAGTAATCTCGTTGGATTTGTCCACTATCAAAGGGTAGGGGATAGGGCGGCTCACGTCTATGGCTCTACCATGAGGTGGCAGCAAGAAATCAACCAGGGCCAGCGAGAGAATCAGAGTATCGATAATGAGCGGGATGCCTATTCCGCCGGAAAGGTACGGATATGCCAACACCAGGACCAGCGATGCACCGGCAAATAAGAGGAAGAAATTCTCGGAGAAGAAGAACGGCCGAGCCTGAATGGTGGCGAATCTTCTCCCGGTGCTAGCCTGAGTATTCATCATCGTGGGACCGGGATCCGTTGAAGGATGTTTTCGAGGAAATAATCGGGGGTCAACCCGTCTATGAGGGCTTCGGGCCGGAGTATGATCCGGTGTCTGAGCACAGGAACGATCACGTCCTTGATCTCATCCGGCGTCAAGAAATTGGCACCTCGCAGAGCAGCAACAGCTTTCGCGGCTTTCAAGGCAGCAACTAGAGCCCGTGGAGACGCGCCTAACTGAACGTACAACGTGTCGCGGCTCTCTGCTCCGATTCTCCTGATATACTCCAGCAGATCTTCCTTCGCGGTAACGCGAGCTACATCCCGTCGGAACAGCAGTAATTCTTCCTTTGTCATCGCTGCAGACGGCACGATCGAATCCAGATGGTGGAGATCCTTCCCCTCGGAATAAGCGCGAATTATGCTAAGCTCGGCTTCCGGCGATGGATACGAGACCACGATCTTCATCATAAACCTGTCCAACTGGGTTTCCGGAAGTGGATACGTGC
>CAYZET010000431.1:0-4644 GCA_964477215.1 uncultured Syntrophaceae bacterium
TCTTGGCGATTGATATAGAGGCAGATATCGGATTGTTGGGGAGCGCTCGAGGTGCAGAGCGCTCCCAAGGGGTTACGCGCTTACGGAAAGTTGATCCGCTTCAGCCACGCCGGCTTCGCCTTCAACCGGAACTTGTTCCAATTCTTCTTCCTCACCAACGTGACGAAGCTTGAGGCTCTTGTATCGAGCTAGACCCGTCCCTGCGGGGATGAGCCTCCCCATGATCACGTTCTCTTTCAACCCCCGCAAGTAGTCGATCTTCCCGGAAATGGATGCTTCAGTCAGAACCTTCGTCGTCTCCTGGAAGCTCGCTGCGCTGATAAAGGAGTCCGTCGAGAGAGAGGCCTTGGTGATCCCCAGCAGAAGCGGCTCGCCGACCGCTGGGTTGCCTCCCTGCTCCATGACCCGAGTGTTCACTTCTTCAAACACTGAGCGCTCGATCTGTTCTCCTACGAGGAAATCGGTGTCGCCCACTTCTTTGACTCGCACGCGCCGAAGCATCTGTCTAACGATCACTTCTATGTGCTTGTCATTGATCTTCACACCCTGTAGCCTGTAGACTTCCTGGACCTCGTCCACGAGGTACTTGGCGAGATCCTTTTCACCTTTGATACCCAAAAGGTCGTGCGGGTTGGTCGACCCTTCCATCAACGGCTCTCCGGCCTGGACCCAATCACCGGAGTGCACGGAAATGTGCTTGCCTTTGGGGATCAGGTACTCCTTGGCTTCACCCACTTCCGGGGTAACCACTACCTTGCGCTTGCCTTTGGTGTCTTTGCCAAAGCTCACAATGCCGTCCACTTCCGCGATGATTGCGAACTCCTTGGGCTTGCGTGCTTCAAACAACTCGGCAACTCGGGGCAGACCTCCCGTAATGTCCTTGGTCTTGGTGGTTTCTCGGGGAATCTTCGCTATGACGTCTCCCGCGTGGACATCTTCGCCTTCTTTGACCATGATGTTCGATCCCACCGGTAGGAGATAGCGCGCTTCGGAATCACCTATCTTGATGGTTTTTCCATGAGGATCCTTGATGGAGACTCGGGGCCGTATTTCCGTGTCGCGCTCCCTGTACTCGACGATCACCTTTCTCGACAGACCTGTGACCTCATCGAGCTGCTCGCTCATGGTGAGGCCTTCAATAACATCGCCGAATTTTACTCTTCCCGACACTTCGGTAATGATGGGAAGCGTATACGGATCCCACTCGGCCAGGAGCGTCTGACGATCGACAGCCTGTCCGTCGGAGATTCTGAGCTTTGCTCCGTAGATAAGCTTGCTCCGCTCTTTCTCTCGTCCCTTTTCGTCCGTAATCGCCACGAACCCATTTCGGTTCATGACTACCTGTTCACCATCTCTGTTCGTAACCGTCTTCAGGTCGACCAACTTGACGGTTCCATAGTTTCTCGAGAATAGCTGCGATGACGCAGACCCCAACCACTCCAAGAGAACCTGGCCTTCGGACTCGATCCGATCGCCTTCCTGGACTTTGACGTTCATGTAATCGAGGACTGGATAACGCTCATAGAGCCTGAAGTGAATCTTGTCGCCCTCCGAACGGCCAAGCTGAAAGATTCCACCCCGTTTTTCCGCATCCGTCATCCTGGACGGTCCCAGAACCGCTTCGTAGATGAAGGAGTTAGGGGGCACCCGATCACCGTGACGGACAATGAAGCGGCAGTCATCCGGGATCTTGGATTTCTGTCTGTTTCCTTGCTCGTCTTCCACGCTGAAGGTCTTGCGGTCGAGAGAAATCTCGATCTTACCGCCCAGCCGTTCGGGTTCGTCCATCGCGTGATTCGATCCCTCATACAGGAACGAATTCTCTCGCAATGTCTGACCGTCTTCAACTACCCATCGTGACACTTCAGACCCATCGATGACGAAGTCCTCGTACACGATGATGGCCTTGATCTTTTCTTTCTCTCGTTCAAACGAAACCCGTCCGCGCTTTCGAGCGGAGATGATGTTCCGTTTCAGGGAGGCCGTCCCACCAATGTGGAATGTGCGCATGGTAAGCTGCGTCCCAGGCTCACCAATAGACTGGGCAGCAATGATGCCCACTGCTTCCCCTATGTTCACCATCCGGCCATGGGCCAGGTCTCGTCCGTAGCAGAGGCTGCATACCCCTCTCCGTGACTGGCAGGTGAGAACGGAACGTATCTTCACCCTATCGATACCCGCGTCGTGGATTCTTTCCTTGTGCTCTTCCTGGATTTCATCATTGGCGTGTACGATGATCTCGCCGGTAAACGGGTGCTCGATATCTTCAAGAGCCACGCGTCCGAGAATACGATCCGACACGTGCTCGATGATCTCGCCACCCTCTTCAAGCGAAGCCATCTCAATGCCATCCAGGGTTCCGCAGTCGACTTCGGAAATGATTGCGTCCTGGGCCACGTCCACCAGTCGGCGAGTAAGGTACCCGGAGTTCGCTGTCTTGAGAGCCGTGTCCGCCAACCCCTTGCGGGCCCCGTGGGTCGAGATAAAATACTGCAAGACAGTGAGGCCCTCACGGAAATTGGCTTCTATGGGGGTCTCGATGATTTCTCCGGTCGGCTTGGCCATCAGTCCGCGCATGCCCGCCAACTGGCGAATCTGCTGGGTGCTGCCTCGCGCGCCGGAGTCCGCCATCATGTAGATGGGGTTAAAGCTCTCGACTTTCTTTGTGGTGCCATCCTTGAGACCGACTGTCATGGTACGAAGGCCACCCATCATGCGCTCGGAAATGTCCTCGTTGGCCCGAGCCCAGATGTCGATCACCTTGTTGTAGCGCTCACCGTCGGTGATAAGGCCTTCTTTATACTGGTTCTGAATTTCCAGAACCTCGGACCGAGCCCGTGCAATAATCTCCGGTTTGTCGGTGGGGATGTGCATATCATCGACGGAGATCGACAGACCGGCCTTCGTAGCATAATAGTACCCTAAGTCCTTGAGACGATCGGCCAAGATGACTGTCTCCTTGGCACCGCATCTTCGATATGCTTCGTCAATAAGGTTGGCGAGCTCCTTTTTCTTCATGACCTTGTTGATCACAGAGAACGGGATCTCTTCAGGAACGATTTCTCTGAGAAGTATCCGTCCGACAGTCGTGGGAATCTTCTCGTTGTTTTCGTCGCAAACGAGAACCTTCTGATGGAGATCCACTACACCGGCATCGTACGCGACGCGTACCTCGCTGGCATCGGCAAAGAGCCTCGCGGTGTCATCCACCTCGGGGTCCGCGGATTCTCGCGTCAGGTAGTACAAACCGAGCACGATATCCTGGGTTGGCACGATAATCGGCTTCCCATGTGCCGGGGAGAGAATGTTGTTTGTGCTCATCATGAGGACCCGGGCTTCCACCTGGGCTTCCACGGAGAGAGGCACGTGCACCGCCATCTGGTCACCGTCGAAGTCCGCGTTAAAGGCGGTGCACACGAGCGGATGAAGCTGGATAGCCTTCCCTTCAATCAACACGGGCTCGAAGGCCTGGATACCAAGTCGATGCAACGTGGGGGCCCGGTTGAGGAGCACGGGGTATTCCTTGACCACGTCTTCGAGGATATCCCACACTTCCGGGGTTTCTTTCTCCACCAGCTTCTTGGCGCTCTTGATAGTCGTGATGTACCCACGCTCTTCGAGCTTGTGGAAGATGAACGGCTTGAAGAGCTCAAGTGCCATACGCTTGGGGAGCCCGCATTGATGCAATCGGAGATCCGGGCCCACAACGATTACGGATCGTCCCGAATAATCCACCCGCTTACCAAGGAGATTCTGGCGGAAACGTCCCTGCTTTCCCTTGAGCATGTCGGAAAGCGATTTCAAAGGCCTCTTGTTCGGTCCCGTGATGACTCTTCCGCGCCTGCCGTTATCGAACAGAACGTCCACCGCCTCCTGAAGCATTCTCTTTTCGTTTCGGAGGATGATTTCAGGAGCATTAAGCTCCTTGAGCCTCTTCAGACGATTGTTGCGATTGATGACCCGACGGTACAGGTCATTGAGATCCGAGGTTGCAAATCGGCCGCCGTCAAGGGGAACGAGGGGCCGAAGGTCCGGTGGGATCACAGGAACTGTGGTCAGGATCATCCATGCTGGATTCTGCCATTGCCGGAACTTGCCTAAGTCCTCCGGTTTCACAATTCTCGAACGGACAAGGCGATCGATTACGTTGTTGATTTCCACGTACGCCAGTTGCTTGCGGATATCCCAGTCTTCCGTCTCTTCCCACTTGACCTGTATTTCTCGAGCTGCCTGAATAATCTCATCGAGGAACTGGGCCATCTCCGTTTCAGGGTCCACACTCTCGTAAATAGCGGTCAGCTCATTGAGGAGTGCCTCAGGTTCGATCCCCTTGAGGGATTCGAGAACCCTCAGTCTCTTCGCAAGCTTTTTCCGCTTCGCCTCGGACGCGGAGTCCTTCATCTCCTCACGCAATTTAATGCTCTCGGAGACGAGGTCCAATGAGTCCAGCATGTCACGGACGGCTTCCCCGCCCATTCGAGCCTCGAACGCGCCTGTATCGGCCTGTTCCAGGGTCTGGCGATATTTTTCCTCGTTTATGAGAGCCCCTTTCTCCAGGTCAGTGTTTCCCGGGTGCATCACGAGAAACGACTCGAAGTAAAGAACCCGCTCCACTTCCTTCAACGTCAAATCAAGCAGGGTGCC
>CAYZET010000432.1:0-4593 GCA_964477215.1 uncultured Syntrophaceae bacterium
GTTCAATGATGTGGCCGAAGCGGTGCTGACCATGTTGAAGCAGAAGGTGTCCGGGGACTACCTCCACACTTCGGCTATTTTCGATACCAAATTCGAAGTTCTGAGCGCTGTAAACGACCCCAACGACTACCAGGGCCCCGCAACAGGATACCGCCTTGAAGGTGCGCGGTGGGAACGCCTTAAGGATATACCGCAGGCCATCAGGCCCGAAGATGTCTAACGCTGCCCGAGGGAGGTTGGCCATATGAATATCTCTCAAGAAATGGTTAGAGACATCATCCTGGAGGTCTTGCGCGAGATGCAAGGCTCCCAGCAGTCCGCAACGGGCGGGGAGCGGGAAGCCCCCCCTCTCCAATTCAGAGAAATCGGAAAGGCGGAGCCCGGGACGACCAGACAGGAAGTGGTCATAGGTGTATCGCCCTCTTTTGGCACCACCATGACCAAGACGATCATCGGCATACCTCATAGAGAAGTGCTGCGTGAGGTGATGGCTGGCATCGAGGAAGAAGGCCTCAAACCTCGGCTCGCAAGGGTAAACAAGACCGCCGACGTAGGATTCGTAGCTCACGAGGCCGCTAAGCTGAGCGGATCGGGCATCGGAATCGGGATCATTTCCCGGGGAACTACAGTGATTCACCAGAAAGATCTGGCTCCTCTCCAGAACCTTGAGCTGTTTTCTCAGTCTCCGCTTATTGAGTTGGATACATTTCGCGCTATCGGTCGCAATGCCGCCAAGTATGCCAAAGGAGAAAGCCCTTCTCCTGTCGCGGTACGGAGCGATCCTATGGCCCGCCCCCGTTACCAAGGCCTGGCTGCGCTGCTTCACAACAAAGAGGTCCAATACGTGAAGCCGGACAGTCCAAGCACTGAAGTTGCCGTTCAGGTTTAGAAGGGAGGAGGAGCCATGCCAGATGAAAAATTGTCCTCACAGGTTGAACGAATCGCCCGAGCGAAAGGCCTGGACATCTCAGCCGAGGTGGTTGCCGAAGCGGTAAAACGCGTCCTGGCCGCGCTGGGCGAGGAGCCTGGACGGGAGGCAGGAGCACGAATCGGAAGGGGAAAGCTCGACGCTAAGAGAGACTATCCCCTCACGACCAAGAGACGTGATTTGGTTCAATCAGCGACAGGCTTGAGTCTTGACGAAATCACCCTGGAGAAAGTGGCCGCGGGAAAAATCGGCTTTGAGGACATAAGGATCCGTCCCGAGACTCTCGAGTATCAAGCACAGATCGCTGAGAGCGCGGGCCGCCCTGTTCTGGCAGCGAACCTGCGGAGGGCAGGAGAATTGACCCGGATTCCGGACGAGCGCGTCCTGGAAATCTATAACGCTTTACGCCCGTACAGATCCACAAAGCAAGAGCTCCTTGATGTTGCCGACGAGCTGGAATCCAAGTATCAGGCTCGCATTTGCGCCGCTCTCGTTCGCGAAGCAGCCGAGGTGTACGAAAGACGCGGCCGCTTGAAGCGGTGACCGAGAGGAGGCCTGGCCAATGGTTTACATCGCTGGTGTAGACGTTGGCAACAATACAACCGAGGTCGCCATAGGCCGGCTCAACAAGAATGGCCGGGCTGACATCTTATCGAGTGCCATGGTGCGAACAGTAGGTATCAAGGGGACTACTCGAAATGCAATTGGAATCATTGATGCGCTGGACATGGCCTTGAAGCCCATTGGAATTCTACGCACCGAACTGAGCATGGTGCTGCTTAACGAGGCCACACCGGTGATCGGGGACGTAGCCATGGAGACGATCACGGAGACGGTCATAACTGAATCGGCCATGATCGGACACAACCCGTCCACGCCGGGTGGGGCAGGTTTAGGTCTGGGCACCACCGTTCCCCTTCATATGCTGGAAAGCGCGTCTCCAACGGAACGATGGATTGTAGTTGTCCCTGGAACGGTGCCATTCCAGGACGCTGCAGCATCTCTGAACAAGGCAGCATCAAGAAATCTCACCGTCGCCGGAGCCATAGTTCAAAAGGATGACGGTGTCCTCATCCATAACCGTTTGCACCGTCCCATCCCCATTGTAGATGAGGTGCAACACATAGACCGAATCCCCATGGGCATGCCTGCTGCCGTAGAGGTCGCCGGACCGGGAAGAACCATTGAGCGCCTCTCTAATCCCTATGACATTGCTACCTTGTTCAACCTTGACTGGGAAGAGACGAGGCGAGTCGTCCCTATTGCGCGTGCGCTCACAGGAACGCGTAGCGCCGTGGTAATCAAGACGCCGAAAGGCGACATTCAAGAGCGCCGCATTCCAGCCGGCAAGATCGCTTTGATCGGAGAGCAGCGGAAGGCGGATGTCCGCGTCGAGGAGGGAGCTGAGGCCATAATGGATAAAGTGGCTGCAGTTTCCCCCTTGGTGGAGATCCAGGCTGAGCCCGGGACCAATGTGGGGGGAATGTTCGAAAACGTTCGCAAGGTAATGGCCGATTTGACAGATCAGCCTGTCAGCGCCATACAGGTACGAGATGTCCTCGCAGTAGACACTCTAAAACCGCAAAAAGTTGTCGGGAGCCTGGCCGGCGAGTACTCGCTCGGAAATGCGGTGGGGCTGGCGGCAATGGTGGAAACCCACAAGCTGCCAATGCAACGTCTTGCAAGAAAACTGCAGGAAGAAATCATGGTCCCTGTCACCGTAGGAGGCATTGAAGCCGAGATGGCCACCCTCGGTGCTCTGACAACCCCCGGGACAAAGGCGCCCCTCGCCGTACTGGATCTCGGAGCCGGCTCGACAGATGCTTCTTTGATCAACGAAGCAGGGGAAATCTGTAGCATCCACTTAGCCGGCGCCGGGGACATGGTAACCCTGCTGATTGACACCGAGCTCGGCCTCGAAGATCGGGAATTGGCCGAACAAGTCAAGCGTTTCCCTTTGGCAAAGGTGGAAACCTTGTTCCACATGCGCCATGAGGACGGTTCGGTCCAGTTCTTTCACGACCCGATCGATCCGCGGTTGTTCGGAAGAGTCGTGGTGATTTCCGACAACGGACCGATACCGGTGGAAACGAGGGAGCCCTTGCCCAAGATAGCCATGGTGCGTCAGCAGGCAAAGAAGAAGGTTTTCGTGCGAAATGCCGTTCGTGCCCTTGAAACAGTTGCTCCTGCCGGCAATATACGTCTTATTGGCTTCCTGGTCATGGTTGGGGGTTCAGCATTGGATTTCGAGATCCCCAGGATGGTCTCCGACGCTTTAGTCGAATACGGAGTGGTCACCGGGAGAGCCAACATCCGTGGGGTCGAAGGACCCCGTAACGCAGTGGCCACCGGTCTCGTTCTGTCCCATGCAGGAGAAACAAGGGCATAAGTGAGAGAGTGCGCAGTTGAAGTCGCCGGAAGAGCAGAAAGAAAAGGTCGCGGTATGGATTTTCGGGTTTGCCGCATCGCCGCAGGTTATTGAGCCCATCCTATGGGGCCTGGAGGAAGAGGGAATACCTGCCGATGTTCTAGAGGCACCATATGGAGATGCGGGAGCTCTGGCGAAGCTGGCCGCCGATGGGTCGCCGCTTAATGTGGGAGTCGGAATTAATGGGAGTCGGAAAGCTGTAGCTTTGCGCCATCGTGATCTGCCCCCCGGTGCCCCTTTGTTCTTGCTCAGCGGGGCGGAGCTACAACCCGATAGGTTGCGTCGCCTCGGAGCGAACGCCGCCCGATTGGTAAAGGGAGAGCCATTAGTTTTGGACGATGAACCAACGCAGTGTCCGGAATTCGAGGGCACGACCCAGTTTCCGCACAGCGTGCTGGACGAGGTCGCAGCGTTGGTCGTGTCAGGCATCTTGAGCCACAGAAACGAATGGTAGGCAGAGCTCATGGAAAATCGAAGCCTGGGACTCATAGAAACCTGGGGCCTTGTGCCGGCTATCGAGGCTGCTGATGTGGGAGCCAAGGCAGCTAATGTGATCCTGCTCGGATATCAAGTGGTCCCGGTGGGTCGGATTGTAGTGACGTTCGTCGGCGACGTGGCCGCAGTGAGAGCAGCAGTGTCGGCAGGTGCGACGGCCGCAAGCAAGTTGGGACAGGTACTGGCCGTCCATGTCATTCCCAGGCCCGATGCACAAATTCGCTTTGGGCCGCCGCCCCCACCGCCCGCCCCTGAAGGAAAGCCGGAGGGGGAGGAGCTGGGGCCACCGGTCCCTCTCGAAGAGCCGAAGCCTGACACAGAGCCGACGGAGCCCCTGCCCATTCATGAAGAAGCAGAAGGCGAGGAACCGGCTGAGCCATCATCGGTTCCCGAAGAGGAAATGAGCGAAAAGACACCGAAGTCTTCGTCCAGGCGACGAAAAGCAGGACAAAGGGGGAGGCAGGAACCCACGACTTGAGCAACAAGATATTGAGTGCGCGAACGGTTGAGAGCCGGGTTCGAGTGGAGGCGACCCTTTTCTGCCCGATCATTCAGCGAGAAAGAAACAGTTCGTACGGAGGTCGGAATGGCAGAGCTTCGAGCCTTTGTATATATCGATCGACTACAGCCCCAGTTCGCAGCTTACATCGGTGCTAACGCCAGAGGCTATATTCCTGTGCCCGGAATGGCAGCCACGCTGGTCGAGATTGCCCCCGGCGTGCTCATCAACCAGGTTACCGAC
>CAYZET010000433.1:0-4582 GCA_964477215.1 uncultured Syntrophaceae bacterium
AACTCCATCACCGGGGTTTATTATCGACAGAGTCCGTTTCGATCGTGACCTTGCTCGAAGGGCAGCATCCTACGGAGCCATGGTCGTGTCAGGGACCCGACTTGTCAAGAAAGTAGAGTCCGGTTGGCTTGCACAACGTGGTGACCATGAGCTGGTTCTCAGGGCGAAGTACGTCATTGCCGCTGATGGAGCCCTTTCTTGCATAGCACGCACTGTGGGGATGAATCGTCCGGAACTACTGATCGGAGCGCAAGTGGAGGCCCCTCTAGTCAGATCCGACACGAGGACCTACGTCTTTCTTCACCGGGGTTTAACTGATGGGTACGGCTGGGTATTTCCCAAAGGACCCGTGGCGAACGTCGGAATAGGGGTCAGTCGCAGAACTGGAGCGTCGCCCGATTCGGCTCTCGGGGAATTTCTCGAATACCTTCATGCGATAAACCTGGTGAAACCAGGGTGGCTCGCTCGCTCCGGCGGAGTGATTCCGGTATCGGGACCGCGAAAATCTCTAGTCAGTGGTAATGTTCTCTTCTGCGGAGATGCGGCCGGCTTGACCCATGCAATCACGGGCGCAGGCATTCCCCAGGCAGTGATTTCTGGGACTCTGGCAGGAAGGACAGTTACCGAAGCTCTCTCGGACGGAACAGCCACTCCCCTGAAAAAGTATGAAGCGAAAGTGAAGGGGCATTACGCTGCAGTGCTGAATCATGCCTTGTCCAAGCGTGAGCACATGGTGCGACGATGGCACGACCCCGATTTTGCCACCATCTGCCATGAGAGCTGGATTGCGTTTGAGGGGTACAGGCGAAGAGTCCGGCCTCAACATCTCACGACCACAAGATGACGGAGGATGTGTGTCAAAATCCCGAAACGCGCAGTTGCACTCGAGCGTGGATACATCGAGCCGCGAGATCGAGAAACAGGCCTGGGAGCTTTCCCGATCGATACACGGTAATGTGCTAACGCTCTACGTGCCGGGTATGTTCGTGGTGGACGGCAAGCGGGGCAAATACCGGGCGGTCTCCATTACGGGATCCGGGTGCGAGCTGCAATGCGAGCATTGTAAAGGGACTCTTCTCACCACTATGCTCCCGACACCAACTCCGGAAAGTCTCATAGCGGCTGGACTTGCAGCAGAGGAGCGAGGAGATGTTGGGCTCCTCGTGTCGGGCGGGTGCGACAGGGGGGGAAGTTTGCCCTGGGAACTTTTCTACGAGGCAATTGCCACCCTCAAGTCGCGTACCGGACTGAAAATCACGGTCCATACGGGTCTGATCACCGGCCAGCACGCGAAAGCCCTCAAAGAATCGGGAGTGGATCAGGCGCTTGTGGATATCATTTTCGATGAAAAGACTGCTGTGGAGGTCTATCACCTTCCCGGAGCAGTCAACGGCATACGGCAAACCCTCGAGGCGCTCGCGCAAGCGGACCTGGAAATCGTGCCGCACATAATACTCGGTATCCATTTCGGCGAGATGAGAGCGGAGCACCGGGCGCTCGACATCATAGGGGAGTATCCCGGACGAAAATATGTGGTTGTGGTGCTCATGCCTGCGCGAGGCACACCCATGGCGTCGATCTGTCCACCCTCCTGGGACGCGGTAGCAGCATTCATGGCTAGAGCCCGGATATTCATGCCGGAGCGACTCTGCAGCTTGGGATGTGCCCGACCCAGAGGCCATTACAGACGGCATTTGGATCGTCTCGCAGTTCGGGCAGGAGTGAATTCCATTGCCCTTCCTTCAGAAGCGGCTGTGGAAGAGGCCCTTGATCGCGGTCTCACCGTGGAATGGAGAGAAACCTGCTGCTCACTGGGCTAAGGTATTGTTAGTGCAATAGAATTATGCACAATTCCGTTGGAAACGACCACGGTTTCTTCTGCCAACAGCCCTGAATGACAGAATAGGAGGATGGACCCTTGCAATGGACAAACACGGCCCAAATCGCACGAAAAATCCCGGAGACTCCCGAATACGTTCGTGTGTCGTTGGCAGCGGCTATGACCCTCGGATTTGTCCGAGGCTGGTTCTATCGGAACGCGAGACTGGGATGCATCAACCTCTTGATGACTTACAACGGTGGGTGCAAGGCTAACTGCACATTTTGCGGCCTTGCTGGCGAGAAAAACCAGTGGAGCACAGGTGGGAGCTTCATTCGTGTCCCTTGGAAAGCCTACGCGCTGGAGGAAGTAATAGAGCGTATTACCAAGACACCGTCGTACGTCTCTCGAGTGTGCATTTCCATGATCACCCACCCTCGCGCAAGAGAAGACGTGCTACGAATCTGCCGTAAAATTGCGTACGGGACGGATAAGGCAATCTCTCTCCTCATCTCTCCATCGGTTCTTAAGAAAGACGATCTCTGGAAAATGAAGGAAGCGGGCGCGGAACGCATCGGTGTGGCAATAGATTGCGCGACGGAGCGTCTCTTCGCACAGCATCGGGGAAAGCCGGTGCGAGGGCCCCACTCGTGGCGACGATACTGGCGGACCTACGAGGAGAGTCTCGAAGTTTTCGGCCACGGAATGGCTGGGGTGCATCTCATTTGTGGGCTCGGTGAAACCGAGCGGCAAATGGTCGAGGCAATTTCGCTCGCCAGGAGCATGGGCGGGAGCACTCATCTGTTTTCCTTTTTTCCGGAGCCGGGATCGGCCATGGAAGCTGAGCTACCCCCCCCTATGGGCAGCTATCGGAGGGTTCAGTTGGCTCGATGGCTCATTGACAACGACCGAGCAGGCATCGGAGACATCGAGTTTGACAATCAGGACAGAATTGTCGGCTTTGGAATGTCACAAACGGACTTGGACTCGCTCATCGCCAGGGGAGAACCATTCGAGACTTCGGGCTGCCCTGGGCAGGACGGACGAGTGGCGTGCAACCGCCCCTATGGTAACGAGAAACCGGGCAACCAAATTCGTAATTTCCCTTTCACCCCAAACGAGGAGGACGCCGCTCGGATCAAAGGAGAACTGTGGCAGTGACATGTTGCATGCGGGCGGGGCCGGGGCAATCCCCGGCACCATCAGGGCTGAAACAATCTGATGCTTATTCCGTTCGGATCTCGGAGTGAGGCATATTGAATTCCGTCCATCTGAGCGCATGTCTCCGCGAATTGGAGGCCCTTGCTCTTAAGATTCTCGACCGCAACAACCAAATTTGGAACCCGGAAGCTCATTCCCGACACGCCCCCGGCGAGGGGACCAGCCTCACTAAATTTGTTGTGGCAGATTTCCAGCTTGTACGGGGTTCCCTCCTTCTCCATGCAAACCACATCCAGTCGTCCGGACAGCTCGGGCGAAGTCTTAAATCCCAGTTTCTTGTAAAAGTCGATGGTCCGTTCGGGATTACTTGAAGGAATGCCTATGGTGAGAGGATAGTTGTCTATTGAGGGTTTGCCCACACTTGAAGACTCCGCCTCGGTATTGTGAGCGATCAACAGGGCGAAGAGTACGAGACACATTGTCGAGCAAGAAAATCCAAGAAAAAGCCTTCTAGCATGGCCACCCGGCAATCTCATGCCCGTCCAACCTCCTGAACCTCAAGTAAATGGAACGCACACGTTCCCAAGAAAGGCACACGAAATATACACGAAAACAGGTGTGAAAGCAAGAAACAAGAACCGTTTTCTCCCGCAAAATGGAGAAATCGAGAACATTCTTTCCGTATCCAGCACCTTTCCCGGAACGAAAATCGATCCCACCTCATCTTGCTTCCAAAAACACGACACGGTGGAATCGGAACAGCGGTTTATTGCCACAGTTGAACGGCCGCAGTCAAGGGGAAAATCAAAAACGACGCTTTCATCCGCTCCAGTAAGCACCATGAGCGAACGATGGTCGTTTCCAACCGGCTGAGCTCAAGATCCTGCCCTGTTGAAAATGAAGAAACGCGGATGGTGTCTCAATCGTCTCGTTCCTTCCTATGGACCGAGCTCTGCCGTAAAGAGGTGTCCCACTCCCCGGAAACTCCTATGTCAAGGCCCTCCTGGGCCATACGAGCCATCTCCGCTATATTCACCATCTGTGTGTCTTCAGGAGTCTCAGGAGTGGATTCCATTTTCAATCCACAGTGGGTGCACACCCTCTCTCTCCGCTTATCGGTATCCACGGTCAAGGGATTTCTGGAGCCACAGGCACAACGCCACCATATATCTTGTTTGGTCACGCTCTCTCCTGCCTTGAGACGAACCATAAGTATACTGAGAGTACCGGAGGCACTCTAACATGTTCTGGAGATCTGTGCATAGTCGCCCGCTCTCTCCTTCAAAAAAAGGTCATGCAGCGGTGCAGGCAAAGTCATTGTGGTGTGAGAAAGGACTCTAGAACCAATTCAGGAACGGGCTACGGGGAAGCGGACCCTCTTTCTGGAGGTAGCTCAAAGCCTTCCTTATTGCCGCATCCTTGAGAAGCTCCTCGGGCTTGGAGAATCCAAGCTTCTCCTGAGCCACCACTTCCGGCGAGGCCATCGTCACGTCTGGCTCCAGTCCCACGCCGTCTATATTGCGTCCGTCAGATGTATAGTAGTGGGCAGTCGTTAGCCTCAGAGCAAAACCGTTGTCGAGAGGAAAGACGGCCTGCACCGAC
>CAYZET010000434.1:0-4576 GCA_964477215.1 uncultured Syntrophaceae bacterium
GGCGGAGCTTGAGCCGGACGTGAGAGGGAAGTATCTGGATATGCTCCGAGACATGGGACACGGTGGCTGAGAGGCAGGAGTCTCCAAGTCAGCCGGATTATCTGTTTTTCTCTCAGGCTCACACGGAGCTTAGGGGTCTATGAACCGGTGAGATATGAGCCGGAGCAAGCAGCCCCGCTGGGTCCTTGTCCTTGGAAAAGGCGAGTGATTCACCTCTTTCCATCCCTTTGCTCGATTCCTTTCCGTTTGGATTCCGGTAGCTTGCTGAACATCTCCTCTATCCGTTTGGGCTGGGCAATTATCGAGTCCGCGATGAGGTTTATGAGCGTGAACAGACTCAGGGCAGTTTCTTTGTCATCCCGAAGATCGATCTCTCCCGGATGGACTGCCTCGTTGCCGATAACTCGGACAACATCAAGTGATTGCTGGATCATAGCACTGAGATTCTTCTCTCGAACCAACCAACCTATCTGGTCGTTGACATTGCTGCCCATGGCTCCTAGATCGTCACAGAGCTTCTGCAGGCAAAGGCGTAGCAAGGCGCAGGCTCCTCTCGGAGATTTGTTCACGATTGCAGCGGCTTCCCGATAGTCTCTCTTGATCTCGTCATCCAGATCCGAATTTGGAGGTGGAGCATACCCGTCAGGGTACAACATCGTCTCATAAAGCCAGATGGAGACTTCTTTGCAATTTTGGCACTCGGCTATGCTAAGCATATTAGCGTTCTCAAGAACGAGCGTTACAACTGGGGGATTCTTAGGCTTTTTTGTCTCAAGTGGCTCGCCGTCGGGCTCGGAGGCAGAACAATCTTCGACCGAAGCTCGCCGTCTCATCGGAGGTGAGTCCTCATCTGAACCCTGTCGAGGCGGGGGTTGGCGGAACAGCCCCTCCTTCCAGAAGAGAGGTTGCCAGACCTGCTGCGCCATAACGTTACAATGGGGACAATGGAAGGGTGTTTTTCCCCGCTCCGGTGCTACATACGAACTGTTCATTCTTTGCTCCAAGAGGCTCGGTGAGATATTCGCCGCCTGTCATTCAGTTCAAAAGCCATCTGCTCCTCTCCGGCGGCTCGTTTCCACCTCTTGAATCATCCTCGAAGAAACTCAGGATGGTTTGATTTGAGCCAATCCGTAACTTCCTCCCGAATCCGCTCCGCCAGGGCTATCATCTCCTTCGCTTCTTGATCCGACACAGTTCCGGCCCGCTCATAGCCTCCGATGTTCCTTTTCTTCCGAAATAGATCGAACTGTCTCACCAGGCTGGCATCCGCTCCGATAGTCAGGGCAAGGCTTTGAATGACCCTGTAATGATGAGCCTCCCTTGCTGCACGATACCCGCAAGCCGCGAGTGCCGCCGTGGATGCCTGAAGAGCGGCGTTATAGGCTATATTGAGCCTCCAATCGGGACTGAGACCTTGGACCCGGCAGTCAGCAAGGTCTCGATCCGCTATCGCCCGCAGCTCGGCGATTTCGGCGGGGCTGGTCTTATGTTCAACCAGCCAGCCGTTTCTCAACCAGTCTTCTAAAGACATCCTCGTCTCCAATGAGGAAGATTTTCGGCTCTTCGATGAGTGAGGTAACGAAATGCTGTCCTTCCGAGACCTTTCTTACGAACTCTTCCGCCGGATACACGGAAGGGTTCACTTCACGCCCCAAGGATTCCTGCGCCGATCCGAGCAAGTCAACCACCTCTGAGAATTTCACGTCCCCTATAACAAGGACATCCACGTCGCTGTAAGCAGTCTCGGTTCCTTTGGCGAAGGAACCATAGATGAATGCCGTGGTTATCCGCTCTTCCAGGGGTGTCAGGGACTCTCGAAGCACCTCGGCTACCCCTGCGGTTTTGATCATCAGGGACTTCAGTTCAGAAAAAATGGCTGATTGGGGGTTGGCTTGGTAGTAAACTTGGTTTCCTTGTTTGCGCCGGATAACCAGACCGGCATTGACAAGATTTTCCAGCTCTCGTTGCACTGCGCCCCTGCCCATACCGATGGATCGCTCTATTTCTCGGAAGTAGAAAGATTCTTCACTACGGCATAAGAGGAGGGCAAGCACGGAAGACCGAACCTTGCCGAACAATTTGGAACTCAAGTTTTCTGATGTTGTCCCCATCGCGGGGCTGATTTTACCCGAAATGGGGACAGACCTGCAAGGATTTCCTCATTTCGGCTCGTCTCTTCTTGACCATCCCTTCCGCAATCGGTATAGAGAATCGGCTCCGTAGTCTCCCATGTCTTTGAGTTTGTAATGATTTTCAAGTCTAAGGAGGGTATTCCCATGATCACGTCTGAACTCGTCGCTCGCGTCGCCAGATCGGGATTGATTATACTAGATATAGAGTGCCATCGCTCAGAGCCGGTAAAGCCCTCAAAGAAACTGTGCAGGAATGGAAATAGGGACAGGAGCCTGTTCACATGAACAAGTCCGATCTGACCCAAGCCTTAGCAAAGGCTCTCGACCTCCCCTTACGCAAGTCAGAGGAGATCGTAGATACGGTCTTCTCCGCGATGAGCAAGACCCTTTCCTCCAGTGAGAGGATAGAGATCCGGGGATTCGGCTCCTTCATCGTGAGGCAGTACGACGGCTACACCGGGCGGAACCCCAAGACGGGTAAGGAAACGGTCGTCAAGCCCAAGAAACTTCCCTTCTTCAAGCCTGGAAAGCAATTCAAGGACGGTGTTGATGGCAAGACTGGTGCTGAGGGGTGAGAGATGACTGAACAAAAACTCAAGGAATACTTGTCGCTTACGAACGCATTGCTGGACTCCATGCGAGCGAGCGTGGACCGAAACTCCAATGGGATGTGGAAATTTATAAGTTATCGGACTTACATGGCAAAATATAATGGTCTTGGGCTCAAGGTAGCCCAGGAGGTCCAACCAGAGCCCCTCCTTGAACTCCTTGATGTCTATGACATGAAAACGATCCCTGATGAATTCAACAGTCCCGGAGCCTTGCAACAACACTTGTTCGAGGCTGTATGTACAAACCTAGCGATCTTAAAATCTTTTTTGGAAAACCGAGTGAATATCCGGAAAGATGAAATTACTGAACTCTTGCGAATTGAGTTTGCCTTCTCAGGATGCGATGGGCTGACCGATGTGAAGAAAAAGGGCTCATCCGACAAGTGCGTATTTCATGTTGTGGGAGGCGTAGATCTTGAGGGTGAAGAATTCAAGATCTCGATATCCGTACGCCTTGCGTTGCATGGTCTTGATCTTGTTGTTGGTTGCCTCCAGGGGTCCGGTGGAAATGGGATGGTCATAGTAGGCCAGTAGTGAGGCCCGGTGGGCAACCAGAGTTTGGGAGAATTTCTGAAGGATTCGGACGCCGGACACTTGGGCTCGATCGGTCCAGTCTTTGAGAAAGCTGTCTGCCGAAGACTTGTCCTGCTGTTTCCAGAATAGCCCCAATTCCTCCTTCAGGTAGTACGCAGTTGCCAGTGGCTGATTGATCTGCAGGGCTTCCAGGAGTCGTTGCTTCTCGTTGCGCTTGTCGTTGAGATTTTCCCAGTTCTTTACCAGGAGCCAGCGAGTTCCTTTGAGTACCTCTCGGTGGAGAAGATCGGTTGTTTCCCGGTAGATCTCTCGTCTGAGCTGGGTCAGCTTCTCGTTGAACAGCTTGATGACATGGAAATGATCGAGCACCCTCACAGCTCTGGGGAGATTCTCGCTCACCGCCTGCATGTAGGCAGCAGACATATCCGCTGCCACAGCCTCAATCTTGGCCTTGGTCCTGCCAAGTCTTTTCCAGAAAGGATCGAGAGCCGCTGCCCCCTTTCCTTCACCGACAAAGACTACCGCACCGGTTTCCAAGTTCATCACTATGGTCCTAAAGCGATGCCGTTTGCCCATATAGATCTCATCGATGGCCATGACTCTCAGATCCTTGAGTTTGGGCCTCGCAAACTTCCGTCCCAGGTAACGCTTCTGGATGTCCTTGACTACGTCCCAGCTCAAGCGCGGGTGACGTGCTACACCCTGAATGGTCATCCCTCGGGACAGTTCCAGCAGGTAGCGCTCGAACTGCCTGGTATATCGTCGGTTCTCGTCAGCGAATCCGATCTTGATTTGACGAATCTTTCCCCATGCCCGACACTTGACCCTTTGAAGTCCAAAGGAGACAATAATTCTTTTGAAATTCATCTGGCCAGCCAGCAGAAGCCTCTCGACCTGCCCTTGACGAATCACATCACGGCTACCACAACTCGGACACACCAAATAGCTCGTGTCCATGGCAATGCGCACCGTGATGGTTTTCTCCGAAAACTCCGTCCTCACATGAAACCACCCCCGATCTCGAATAGCCAAACCGTGATACCATAGAGCTCTGGACATGCCTGATCACCCTCCTCAGTCCTTTTCAAAAACCAGGGAGGCTCAAGCATGTCCTCTTTCACTTTGCAACCATCAACTACGCAAATACCGGATGAGCCGTAATTCCCCGATTCTCAACCAAGTGGCCAGGGATTCCTATTCACTCTTGAAAACAAAGGAATGACGGAAGGCTGCTCCCACCGAGGCATAGCGTTCCTCCCAAACCTCAATTGAAGCCACTCCGAAGAATCTGAGCATCAA
>CAYZET010000435.1:0-4574 GCA_964477215.1 uncultured Syntrophaceae bacterium
GGGCAAACGAAATGTACCGTTTTGGACATTGATGGCAGGAATCCTCACGTACTCGGCGAATCCACCCGGGTCGAAATTCGTTGACGCAAGCGTGTCACAACAGGAATGGTGATCAGCGACACAATACCTGCACTTGTTGCACGGAACATGGTGAGAGACGAACACTCGATCTCCGATATTCCATGCTGTTACGTCTTTCCCCACCCGAACGATCTCTCCTGCTATCTCATGGCCGAGCACCAGGGGCGCCTTGGGCACGCGGTACCACTCGAGAACATCGCTGCCGCAGATTCCGCTCGCCCATACTCTTACCAGGAGCTCGTTGGGGCCAATCTGCGGCACCTCCATTTCTTGGATTCGCACGTCGCTATTGTTGTAATACATCGCTACTCGCATGAGGGAGCTCCTGAATGCGGTTCTCGTGCCGCCTGAAGATTAAGATGCGTGTCTTGATCTGGTATCCGGTGAGGAGACCCGGATCGTGGTTGCTCGTCGAGGTAATGCCAGACACATCCTTGCCGTCTGCGCGGGTATCACGGGAGCTCCGGCGCTCTTCAAGGCCGCCGGCCATGTCGAGAGGTCCGCAAACCCGTAGCCGCCTTCGTCTAGATCAGGCGGCGCGGGACCGGACTGGCCAACGCTGGTCAGGCTGCTACGGACTTCTTCTTTTCGTCCTCGTAGATTTTTAGCGCGGATTCAGGCTTTTCGTTGTAGTGAACCACTGCTCGGACCGCCTTGATCATGCCGACCGGGCAGTCAGACTGGAAGATGTTTCGTCCCATGTCCACGCCCACCGCCCCCTCGGTGACAGCATTGTAGGCCATGGTCAGAGCATCGAGCTCCGCAAGCTTCTTTCCGCCAGCCATGACAATCGGAACCGGGCACGTTCCGGTCACGCGTCGGAAGTCCTCGCAGTAATAGGTCTTCACGATGTTGGCACCCATCTCGGCGCACATTCTCGAGGCAAGCGAGAGATATCTGGCATCCCGCACCATGTCTCTCCCCACAGCGGTCACGCCCAAAATTGGAATCCCTGCTTCGTAACCGGCGTCGATGAGATCGGAGAAGGCGACCAGGGTCTGGTGCTCGTACTCGCCCCCGATGTAGATTGACAGGGCCATGCCTGACACGTTCAGGCGAACGCAATCGGAAAGAGCCACGTTCCAAGTTTCGTTGGAAAGCTCGCTGAGCACGCTGTTGCCCCCGGAGACTCGCAGCACAATCGGGACCTGGCTGCCTGGTGGAACCGACGTGCGCAGAATTCCTCTGGTCAGCATGAGGCAGTCCGCGTGGGGAATGAGTGGCTCCAGGGTCTTCTCCATCACTTCCAGACCGGATGTGGGGCCTTGGAAGTATCCATGATCTACCGCGAGCATTACGGTTCGACCGGTATCCGGCTTGATGATACGGCTGAGGCGGTTCTTCATTCCCCAGTCCAGGTGCTCACTCCCTTTGATATGGAAGCCTCCGGCTCTCTGTGCGGAGACTTGCACGTCTCGTGCTTCTTTCAGTCCTTCGACGTCGGCCATGGCTAAATCCACCCTTGTCAATAATGTAAGCCCAATTAGTACCAGAGAGTCTCTGCTCTGTCAATGTAATGGCCGCAGGGAGAGGAGTTGTTGGACGTTGCGGCGGGAGCGCACGTGCTGCGATGTCGCCTCGCTGCTTTGGCGGCAACATGGTTCCCCTCATGGGAAGCGGGCTTTGTGGATCATTGATGGTACCCCTTCCTGGGTGCTGGGCTTCGAACGGATCCAGGCGTCCGTTGTCGAGATCGCATCAATTGGGTGGTACGTTGACAAAGCGTGATCCTATAGTGGAGCGCATTAAGAATAGCCCGGAACCTGATTCGCAATCCGAGTCAGTAACGACGGCGTGAAAGCAACGGCCGCGCTCCACTATCGTGTTGGCCATAAGCCAGGAGCTCCACAGGCGCTGATGGGAAATCTCGACCTCTGTTGTGACCACATCTCGACCGAAGGCTCACTGGCTTTCAACTGCAATGACTGCCACGCTTATTCAATGCGTGGCAGTATATTTCAACGGCGTTGAGGGGGTAGAAGATGCGAGTTTGATCACTATGGTGAATTCGCGCACGCCCTATCCAAAGTTTTCTTTTCGTCACCTAATGATTTTGACAGGCCTGCTTTTCTGGGGTAGACTGCGGCGAAATTTTTTACCTTCCGTTTTGCCGTGAGGGTCGAGATGGTCAGCGACCCGAATTCTCGGCTCAACACTTTAACTCAATCAGAGGAGGAGATGATGAGATCCGGCTCAGTCAGGTTTTTCGTACTGCTCCTGGCAATAGCGATCCCCATGTTCGCAGGGTTGTCTCCCGCGTCCGCCGCAGATCCCATAAAGCTGAGGTACAGTAACTTCTTCCCGGCAACTCATGTCCAGAGCCAGCTCGCCGAAGCTTGGTGCAAGGAGGTGGAGAAGCGGACGAACGGCAAGGTGAAGATCGAGTATTATCCGGGCCAAACTCTTACCAAAGCTAATGTCGTCTATGACGGCGTGGTGAGCGGAATTTCCGACCTTGGTCTGTCAGTTCTGGGCTACACGAGAGGGAGATTCCCCCTGATGGAGGTGGTCGACCTTCCTCTTGGATACAAGAGCGGAGTCCAGGCCACCAAGGTGGCCAATGCGGTGTACGAGAAGTTCAGAGACAAGGCCCTTACAGATACCCAGGTGATGTACCTCCATGCCCACGGTCCGGGACTCTTGCATACAAAGGGCAAGGCCGTCGAGAAACTGGAGGATATTCAGGGCCTCAAGATCCTCAGTCACGGGACCAGCCAGAAGGTCGTCAAAGCCTTGGGAGGAACCCCTGTTGCCATGCCCATGCCGGAGTCCTATCAGGCACTTGAAAAGGGTGTTGTGGACGGAGCAGTCTATCCTCTCGAGTCAAACAAAGGGTGGAAGCTCGGAGAAGTGATCGACTTCGTGACCATGGACTTTCCGGCTGCATACACCACGACCTTTTTTGTCACCATGAACAAGGACAAGTGGAGCTCTCTCCCCGATGACGTGAAAAAAACTATCCAGGAGATTAACCTGGAATGGAGCCCGAAACACGGTCAAGCCTGGGATGAGATCGATAAGGAAGGTTTGCAGTTCCTTAAGGAGAAGAACAAGAAGATCATCGAGCTTCCTCCTGAAGAGGCCAAGCGATGGGGAGAGGCCGTCAAGCCCGTACTTGCAGAATTTGTGGAAGAAATGAAGCAAAAGAACCTGCCGGGCCAGGAAGCCCTTGATACTGCTCAACAGGCATTCAAGGACGCGGAAAAATAGGCGGCTATCATCGCTTACTCGGCCGAGAAACCTCATCGTGGAGGGAAGGCTTGGACCTCTGAAAACAAGTTTCTGTCTTCGACTGCGTGTTGAGCCCTCGTGATGGCTGTGGGCTTGAGGTTGCCCACCTGCTGCCCTGCCGGCTGACCGAAAGGAAGGGCCAGCGGAGCATCGCTTGCGGTCTTAAGCATTTGACGAGTACGCTACACGAGTAAATGGTGGGACGGGAGGCTTTCTCTGTCGCGGGACGAAGAGGAAGTGCTGGCTCTGCCCGTCCCACGCGAGCCACCGCGCGTCACGGCGTTTCGCGACTCTATGCATAGTGTGCCTATTCCGCACGAGGGCTCTGCTACCGTCGTGTTTCACACGAAAAAAGTTGAGGAACTCGCATGGGAACATTCGAGAAGGTTCTGGACTGGTTAGTCAAGCTTCTGCGATTGCTCGGGTCACTTGCTCTCGTGGCCATAATGTTGTTGACCACAGCGGACGTGGTCATGCGCGCGTTTGGAAGTCCCATTCTCGGCGCAGTCGACATGGTAGGACTGCTTGCCGTGGTCGTGCTTGCATGCGCCATGCCCTATACCCAAATGGAGAGAGGCCATGTGGGCGTCGACATCTTGGTCCAGAGAATGAGTGAGAGGAGCCAGGCGATAGTGGACGCCGTCACTTCGACGGTGAGCCTGATTCTGTTTGCACTGGTCGCCTGGCAAATGTGGCTATACGCGGGAGAGCTGGCCGCCAAAGGTGAAGTGAGCATGACTGTTCAGATGCGCATGCATCCGTACATATACCTGGTTTCCGTGTGTTTTGGGGTCTTGTGCGCGGTCCTCCTCCTTCATGTCGCGCAATTTGTTGGAAAGGCGGTGAAGAGATGAGCCCTGCCACCCTGGGCGTTATTGGCACCATCGTGCTGGTCGCTCTGTTTTTCACCCGCATGCCGGTCGCGTACGTGATGACCCTGGTGGGGTTTGTAGGCTTCAGTTACATCGTGTCCGGTTCCGCAGGCTTGAAGCTCTTAGCCCGGGACTTCTACGACGTGTACTCATCGTACGGGCTTACGGTCATCCCCATGTTCGTTCTCATGGGGCAGCTTGCTTTTAATGCGGGCATCGGACGGAAACTCTATGACTGTGCTTATGCATTCATCGGCCACATCAGAGGAGGCCTGGCAATGGCCACAGTGGCTGCATGTTGCGGATTCGGGACGGTCTCCGGATCCAGCCCCGGAACAGCGGCAACGTTCGCAGTCGTCGGACTACCGGAGATGAAACGGTACGGGTACG
>CAYZET010000436.1:0-4569 GCA_964477215.1 uncultured Syntrophaceae bacterium
TTCAGCATCCCATTCGAGAATGATTATCCATCCGTTCCTGCCATGCTCGAGGCAGCGGGGATTCCTCCACTCCGGGAACACAGGACTGATAACGATCCGCTCATCCTGGCCGGGGGTGTTTCCGTGTCTATGAATCCGGAACCCCTGTCAAGTTTCCTCGATCTGGTCTTCATAGGAGAGATGGGGGAAACTGAAGCATCGGACCGATTTTGTGCCGCTCTTCGAGAGGTGATAGGAAGGCCCCGGACACGATCACGGTTTGGCGATTGGGCTCTGCAGGCCTTCTCCACAGTACCCGGTGCGTATGTCCCCGCTGCCTACTCGTTCTCCTATGACGACGAAGGCCTCATACGGGAGGTTCGTGTTCAGGACGGTTTTCCCAAACGAGTGAAAGCGGTCAAGAGGCGATCCAGACAGGCGCCAGTCCCCGTGTCAGTGCTTTTCACACCGGAGGCGGAATTTGCCGATTCGCTCCTGGTGGAGACCAACCGTGGGTGCGGGAGGGGGTGCAGGTTTTGCGCGGGTGGATGGATTCACTTCCCTGTGAGGCATGCGGATTTTTCCGGATTCCGATCCAGTGTGGAAAAGGCCATACAGGAAGGGAGGACCGTCGGCTTGATCGGATCCGACCTGGCGGGTCACCCTCAACTGGAGGAGATTCTCACCTTTATCGTGGAGCAGAATGGGAAGTTTTCGCTCTCTTCGATCAGGCCTGAAGGTCTCACGCCCCGCATCGTAGCCCTACTCGCTCGAACGGGACAGAAGACCGCTACTCTTGCGCCGGAGGCTGCATCTCCCCGCATGAAACGGGTCATCGGCAAGGAGATCCCATCCGAACATTTCCTCGAATTGGTGGAGCAGCTCGTGGCCGCGGGGATACCCAATATCCGATTCTATTTCATGGTCGGCCTGCCGACGGAAACGGACGAGGACGCTGAAGAAGTTGCCCGATTCGTAGAACAGGCCAGGAAGACCTTTGTCGAGGCATCCCGGTCGCGAGGAGCAATAGGCCGAATAGGCGTGCAGGTCACACCGTTCGTTCCCAAGCCATGGACCCCGTTCCAATGGGCTGCCATGGCTTCTCAGAAGACCTTGCAGCATCGGATTCGGATAATTCGAGAACGGGTGAAAAGGATGGGAAACGTTGTGGTCAGGGCGGAATCGGTTCGTGACGCGACCGGCCAGGGACTTCTGTCCCGGGGGGATCGGAACGTGTGGCACGCGATTGTGGAGGTAGCGCGCCAGCAGGGCCGGTGGGCTCCCGTCTTGAGGGCACATCCGAAGCTACTGGATCGGTACGTCCATCGGGAGCGAGACGCAGGGGAGATTTTCCCGTGGGAGGTGACTGATCATGGCGTGACACGCAAGGTCCTTGAACGGAGCTACCGACGTGGGATGGAGGCTTCACGGAACCAGGAATAGAAAGATCTGAAGAATCTTGTACACCGAGGAGTGTGTTTTTCTCGAACCGTGATTATCTTTGGTATGGGCAGCAGTGCGTTCCATGTGCGAACAAATCAGGGGAAAGATATATCGATGCAGCAGTGAGTGCGTAAGAAAGGCGTCCCACGATGTATGTTCCCGTTATTCAAGAAGATAAATGCTCCAAGTGCCGGCGATGCGCCAACATATGTCCGAAAGGGGTGTTCGAGTGCCGGGAAGACAGGGTATGCGTTTGGAATCCCGCTTACTGTACGGGTTGTGACTCCTGCACTGTCGTTTGCGAGGAAGATGCCATACGAGTCGAGGAGCTCTGACCCTGTTGTCGAGCGGCGCTCGTCTTGCGCATGGTAGTCTGAGGCAAAGAATGTTTCCCACGTGTGGGCGCGACTGCCGGACGGCCGATTGAGCCCCGGCCACAGGCCTGCCCCCGTCTGGCACACCGGGAGACCAGGTGCCCCACGTCGGTCACGATGGGGCCAACCAAGGCTCACTGGCTCTTCCTCCTTGACAACCCGATGCGTTCCGGGTACCATGCGTCGCTGCGTTATCTTCTTGGCAACCCGTTGATTTTTAAGGAGGTGAACATGACAAAAGCAGATCTTGTCGCTCGAATCGCTTCAGACGCCGGGATCTCTCAAAAGGCCGCGGACAAGGTGGTCGATGCCTTGGTTTCCGCTATTCATGATGCGTTGAAGGGCCCCGAGGGATCGATCCGCATTCCCGACTTGGGAACATTTAGGGTCTCTGAGAGGAAGGCGCGAATCGGTGTAAACCCGAGGACTCGTGAAAAGATGCAGATTCCCGCTTCAGTGGTACCCGCATTCACTGCGGCCAAAGCACTCAAAGAGTGCGTCAAAGGATAATCCCCCAACCAAAGGTATACCGGTCATGAACAAATCCGAGCTCGTCGCCGCCTTGGCGAAAGAAACCGATCTGCCCCTAAGAAAATCCGAGGAAATCGTCAATACAGTATTTGACACGATGTTCCGGTCCCTTGTGGACGGGGATCGTATTGAGATTAGGGGGTTCGGTTCCTTCGAGATCAGGGAATACGACAAGTATCTGGGCAGAAATCCAAAAACCGGAGATCAAATCGAGGTGGAGGGGAAACGATTGCCGTTTTTCAAGGCAGGGAAGGAACTCCGGCTGAGGGTTGATCAACCACGGGAGAATTGATGGATCAGCCACGTGCAATGGGGGGAGACCACCCCGAGATCTTTTTCGTGTGGCAGTCTCGTTCTCGACCCATGGATTCGTGGCCGCGTTCACGTCGACAGGGACCTGGGGACGGTGTTCTTATGTGTGGGATATCCCTGGGAGAAAAAGCTCGAATTTCTGCTCATGGATACGCGTGCCCCATTGCTCAACAGGATGTTCGACTATCAGACGAAACCCACAGCGTTCGTAGAGTTTTCGCGCCGCGTGCAGTCCCTGGAAAGTCCAGAGGAATATCCTTTTGTGGCCCGCTCTCCGGCAAAAGCCAACGGCTTCCTCTATCAGTGCGGAACCTACTCCCAGGCCGTGAAGATTTGGAGCTACGATGAACCAGCGCAGTCGTGCGCCTTCGGCCTGGGAGTTGCGTCCGTCTATGCTTATGCTTCCGGCAAATCGGCCTTTGTATGAAGCTGCCCAGAATCCGTCTCGTGCAGGATCGAGCTCGATCATAAATTCGGAGAGCTCTCTCGCCACCTGGGTCTCGAAAGTTACGTCGAATCCCCAGTGCTCATGGTAATAGAGGGCGTGCATTTCTACGATCTTGCCGATGACTCCGGCTTGGTAGCCTGTAATCTCAAGCGAATTTGAAACAGAGCTCATCGCGATACTTTCTGTTCAGAGACCGGAGCAAGCTCGATTTTGGACCGGCTCTTGTCCCGCTAACGGGAGTACCGGTCCAGTAGGTTCATAAGATTGCGGGCCCTGGGGGACACGGCCCCTTTTCCCGTAAAGAAGACGTCCACTATGGAGAGGTCCGAACCGTAATAGGCCTCGTTGGCCTGCCAGTCTGGCTCGATTACGCTCCCTTTGATCGACACGCCGGCAAAGATCCCTTTCGCCCGAGAATAGGAAAGGATCCCAGCGGAAAGGTTGATATCCGTGCCTGCCGAGGCTTCGCGGCCTATGGGGCCGGCAGCCACTGACGCATCGACACCGATGGTTATCTTGTCTCGAAAAAGGCTTCGGAGGCTCACCTCGTTCATCACGAGCAGCACGAGATCAGTGGCTTGGACTCCCACCTGCCAGCCAAAACTTCCTCCCATGAGCGTCAGGAAAGCAGGTGGTCCCCATTTTCCGGTGTGCTCATTCCTCTTGAGAATGACTCCTGTGCCATATTCTCCGCCTATGCCGAGTCCTGCTTTGAGCACGGAAGGAAAAATGATGACCGCCCGGCTTCGTTTGAGGAGGTCTCCGGGGATTCTTGCATCAGGAGCGGCCATGATTTCGCTGAGTACCCGGGTACACTGGTCGATCCGGTTCTCCAGCTCGAGGGTTTGACTCTCGCAGACTGCGGGGACAACGGCTAGCGCAGCCAGGCAAATAACAAGCACGCTCGGACTTTTTCTCATGACAGGTCGTCCTTCCTGCGCCTTTCTACAATCAATCGAGATGATGTTCAAGGCTCGGACGGGTCTCGAGGATGACAATAATCCTTGCTCAATACTCCGTTTCAATTATAATCCAAATTCGCGGTCCCTCTTCACCGGGCCGCGCCTCCTGTATCCTGGCGATTTACGGATGCACATGACCTAGGTTAGCTCGATTGAAAGCCGGTATTGGCATGCTCGAAAGTTGTAGCATTGTCCGCGAGAGTAATCTCCGGGAACCAGCATGTTAGAAGGGGGCTTGCATGAAAAGAATAATGCTCTTCGTAATGGTAGCCACGATGATGGTTTTCCTGGGCCCTGCCTGCCTTCAGGCGGCTGACCCCATCAAGGTGGGCGTTGTCCTTCCCTTGACAGGCGCTCAAGCGAAGTTTGGGGAGATAGAAAAAAATTCTTTCCTCATGGGGCTCGAAAAGATTAACAGCGCCGGCGGAATCAACGGTCGCAAAATAGAGCTCATTTTCGAGGATGATACGGGCAAGCCCGATGTGGGCCGGTCCGCTGTGGAAAAGCTCATTTCTCAAGA
>CAYZET010000437.1:0-4559 GCA_964477215.1 uncultured Syntrophaceae bacterium
CACACGCAATATTAACTGCCTCACGCTCGTCTCACGTTCCCGAGCAGCCGGTCTGCCGCGAAAATACCGGGAGACCACCACATTCACGGCCGTGTCGCTCCAGGTTTCCGGTGCCTCCACCTCTGTCTGCTCGAAAATTACTTCACCCTTATCACTGCGAATGGTTGCGGTGCGCGTCGTCCAGGATACGCCATCCAAGGGTTCTTTTCCCAAAACGGAAAAGAACCTGTTGAATTTCAACCCCCTCTCGCCAACGCTGGACGCACGGGACGCCTGTGGATCTCTACTCCGTATAGTCTGTGCCTGTTCTGCCACGATCCCTCCGCCCGCGGTGACGATAGAGCGGGATACAACCTCGGCATCGCTGCCGAACTGCATTGGACCGCCCCATCGCTCATCACTTTCCGAAGATCAATTCCTCCGCGCGGGACAATGATTTCTCGAGACGGCGCTGCTCTTATCAATCATTATTCTGTTATTATTACAATAATTCAACTGAGCGCCCAACGCAATGGCTGCGTTCTCGCTCACGATCTTCTCACGAATGACGAAGGCATAAGAAAAGAGAGCAGGACTCAGGCACACTGCTCTCGTTTCAGCTACTCGCGAAACGGCCCATGGCCGCACTGACCCAGGCTTCAGAAGAAAAGCCCCGCACCAGGCGCCGCAGATTTATCTGACGGCAGCGAGGACATGTGCTGAAATGGAAGACGGACAGGTATCCACAGATTTCACACTGGTACAGCTTGTCCGCATCATGGATATCCACGAGGGGTATGTGAGAGCATCCTTTACCTCCCCTCAATTCAACCCTTCTCATCAGCTCGCTCTTTCGGAGGAATCCACCATAGAACAGCTTGGCATATACCTTTTCCAACTGTTTCCAACTCAAAGAGTATTTTTCCAATATGTCTTCGTCGCTCATGTCCGACCGCATATCTCCTAGCACGTCAGCCACTTTGAGAACTCGAGTTGTCTTGGTCACGACAAGACGCTTTTTCATGGGGCTACTCCAGTTAAGATATCACATTAATTATAGCATGTTATTATCTGAAATAGCAATATTATTCACGTCATTTCCGCTCGGCTTTCCGGGCACTCCCCGACTCTCACGTCCTGTCCGAATCCCACATCTCGTAGGCTTGTTTCGGACGTAGCCGGCCAATTTCCATTTTTAGACGGGGGGGTGCCGCGGGTCCACGTTCACAGGTACCCACGGACATGGTATATAGTCGTCGCGCAAGGTAGGAAGTGATGTGGGTTCGGTTCACAAATTGCGGGACAGAAGATATTGCACCCGCGCCCGCAGACCGGCGAGGCGTGGGTGAATGAAGATTGCGAGGAGACATGCACGGTTCGCTCTTTCGGAATGAAGAGCTGTTCGGCCATCCGAAGGGGCTTTTCGTCTTGTTTCTTACCGAGATGTGGGAGCGATTCTCCTATTATGGAATGCGGGCTTTGCTCGTGTACTACATGGTGAAGCATCTCATGCTTCCTCATGCCGAGGCTTCCCACATTTACGGTCTTTATACCGGACTCGTATATTTGACTCCTCTCTTCGGCGGGATCCTGGCAGATAGGATGATTGGGCAACGCAAGGCGGTCATGCTGGGAGGGGTTCTCATGGCTGTAGGCCATTTCATGATGGCGTGGGAGGTGCTTTTTTTCCCTGCACTCGGATTCCTCATACTTGGCAATGGGGCGTTCAAGCCGAACATCTCGACGCAGGTTGGTAGTCTGTACCGTCTGGGGGACGCTCGACGTGATAGGGCTTTTAGTATCTTCTACGTGGGAATCAATTTGGGAGCTTTTTTCTCTCCCCTCGTATGCGGGACCCTTGGGGAGACCTATGGCTGGCACTATGGATTTGGTGCGGCGGGGGTTGGCATGGTCATCGGTCTAGGAATTTATGTGTGGGGTAGAGAATGGCTTGCTCCGGACACTTTGGCCGGAATTGACGAGAGGGAAAAGCGAGAAGTGGGGAGGAGAGTGTCGGCCGCGGAGAAGGGCCGCGTGTGGGGGTTGATAGCAATCTGCCTGATCAGTACTGCCTTTTGGGCAGCGTACGAGCAGCAAGGCAACACCATCGCGATGTGGGCTGATGCGAGCACGGACCGATACGTGCTCGGATGGGAATTCCCTGCTTCCTGGTTCCAGTCATTGAATCCCGCGTTCATTTTTCTGCTCACGCCGTTCATCACTTCATTCTGGGCGGAACAGTCGCGAAAAGGTACGGAGCCCTCTGCGGTCGGGAAAATGGCCATCGGGTGCTTCTTGTTGGCTGCCGGATTCCTGGTGATGGTGCCGGTTGCAGTGATGCACGGTGCCGACAAGATGCCCGTTCATATGGTGTGGCTAGTTCTGTTCACGCTTTTAGCAACGATCGGAGAGCTCTTTCTCTCACCCGTGGGGCTCTCTCTCGTCACCAAGCTGGCGCCCGTGAACATGGTCTCCATGTTGATGGGAGTCTGGTTTCTCTCATCGTTTGCCGGCAACTACGTGGCGGGATATCTCGGTCACTACTGGGAGAAAATGGGCAAGGATCTTTTCTTCCTCATGGTAGCCTCCATGGCCTTCGCAGCGGGCGTCGGCATTCTGCTCCTCCTCAGGCCTCTGCGACGGGCCTTGGGGGAGCAGGAAGTTCTGTAGGACAGGCCTATACTGGAGCGCATCGAACATGCGCAGCAGTCATCAGACGTCGAAGCCGGCGAGCCTTTGCAGGACGGGTTGCGAAACTGAAAAAGCAGTTGCACTGCTTGACTCAATGAGGCAAAGTGTGTGCTTCATTTTCTCGAACCGAGGAGCTAATGTATGGAAACAGCGTACGTTGAACTGGCAAAGAGAATCGGGTTGGGCCACTCCGAGCGAATTCCCAAGTTGTTCCAAATGATAGCAAATTCCACCGAGGCAGCATTGTTGCTTGCTCTCCCATCAGATGCACCGACCTTGGCTTCCAAGCTGGGAATTGAGGAGGACACGGTCAATGGGATGCTCAGGACCCTCTTTGTCAAGGGTCTGGTCTTCCCTTCCGGGAAGACCGATCCGGTGTCGTATCGAATGAGCCGAGATCTGGTCCAGTTTCACGACGCAAGTATTCTCTGGCCGGATGCTCCTCGAGAATTCCTGGACCTATGGCAAGACTTCATGGAAGTGGAATGGCCCGATGTTGCCATCGCTTTCAACAAGCTGACGCCCAGACCATTCACGCGCGTGATACCTGTGGGGGTAAGCATTCCCGGTAAGACGCACGTGTTGGCATTCGAGGATGTTCGGGGAATTATTGAAGGAGCCCGTACCATAGCGGTGACAAAGTGCACCTGTCGGTTGACAGCACACAAATGCGACAAGGAGTTGGAGGCTTGCCTGCAGATCAATCGGGCGGCTGATTATGCCATCTCTCGGGGAACGGGCAGGCAGCTCACGAAGGAGGAAGCTCTCGATCTGGTCCGCCGGTGTGAAGAAGAAGGACTGATTCACGTAGTCATGAACAAGCAGAGCGTCGACCACTTTATCTGCAATTGCTGTTCGTGCTGTTGCCAAACTATGCCCATCCTCATTAAGCACAATATCAGCGTTATCGAACCGAGCCGGTTTCAGGCCCAGGTGGATCCGGAGCTCTGCACAGCCTGTGGAGCGTGTCTCGACCGTTGTTTCTTCGGGGCGTTAACCATGGAGGACGGCCAGTCCATGGAAGTGGACGGCGCAAAGTGTATGGGATGTGGACTATGTCAGGTTCCGTGTCCCGCGGATGCCATCTCCATGATCGAGGTTCGGGGCAAGGATTTTGTGCCTGAGAAGTTCTTTGGGTAGGAATTTTGGGGGAATCGGAGGGAACGATACTCCTCACTTGAAGTCGCTCACACGGATTGCACAAGGCTGTTATCGGGAGATTCTATGAAAGTATGGCATTCTGCCGCAAGACGAGCTGAAATTGTCAAGGTTGTTGGTTTCTTCCTGCTTGTGTTTGCGTACCTCTGGCTGCTCGGGCGGCTTGGGGTACCCGTGGCTCACGACTATTTTGACTCTGTGGTAATGAGAGACACCTGTCTCCTTGTGGCTGCCTTAGTGGAGCGAGGAGCCCCCGTTCCTGCCTTTATTGTGGAGGCGATGAAACATATTGAAGGTCCTCTGGTTTTTGTCCTCATGAACTTGTACGTCATGGCAATTTGTGATGTGTTTCCTCTTACTCCTGCCACCATGTATTTCCTCAATACATTACTGGGGCTCATCGCATCCGTTTTTGCCTTCTTGTTGACGCGAAGATTGTTCGATCAGCGGATGGCTTACTGCACAGTGCTCGCGTTTGTGCTCACTCCCTGGATTGGGCACGTGATCCGCCTCACCCAATATTTCAACGCTCTGGCTCTGGCGCTGCAGTTCTCGACTGGGTACTTTCTTGTACGGTTAGCAAGCCATCCGGAAAGTCGCGTCTGGCGGGCAGTGGCTCCCTTATCAATCGCTGCATATCTCTTCTCAAGCTTGGACTGGCCCTCATTCTTCCTCTTCATAGGCCTTTTCTGGATCCTGAGCGGCCAGGTGCGTAGTGTGCTTCGAAACCC
>CAYZET010000438.1:0-4544 GCA_964477215.1 uncultured Syntrophaceae bacterium
GGAGAATGTCGTTGAACATGGTGTAGGTCCCGCCATAGAGGTTTCCGGCTGAAACGAGCTCGTCCCCCTGTTCCATGATGGTTGCGATAGCGGAAAAAATGGCACTAGTCCCAGAGGCAAAGGCCAGGGCTCCCACCCCGCCTTCCAAGCAAGCGATCCTCTGCTCCAACACGTCGGTAGTCGGATTCATGAGCCTGGTGTAGATATTGCCTGCTTCTTTGAGAGCGAACAAATCGGCAGCATGTTTCGCGTCTCTGAAAACGTACGAAGAGGTACGGTGGATCGGCACTGCGCGAGCAAGAGTCGTCGGGTCGGGCTTCTGACCCGCGTGCACAGCCAGAGTGTTGAACCGATAATTCTGCTCGGAGTGTTTCAATCGCGATTCCTCCTTGTTTTCCAGCGATGTTTCGTACAGTTTCTTGAGTACACCACTATGAATCCCTTGGCAACATTTCGCTGTAGACGACCACTGGCTTCGTTTCACGGAGCCTTCCGGCCGCTGTTTTCAAGCCAGCACAGGAGCGAGAATATCGTCCAGATTTGCCTGTTGTTGTCCTTGACCCCGGTGAGGTGCTCCTCCAATTGCCGACGGCAGTACTTCGGATCAAGAATTCCCGTGGAGCGTATCTTCGATTCGGAAAAGTAATCCATCAGAAGGGGCTTGAGCTCGTCTTTGATCCAGTAGGGAAGGGGGGGCGTGAATCCCTTCTTCTTCCCCTTTCTGATCTCTCTGGGAAGCAGGCTCCGAACGGCTTTTCTGAGGAGGCGCTTGGTCTGAAGGCCCTTCGATTTAATGTGCGGTGGAATCAGCGCAAGCCTCTCCACTAATTCTTTGTCGAGAAGCGGTACCCGGGCCTCAAGCCCGTGGGCCATTGTCATGCGATCCACTTTTGTCAGATTGTCATCCAGAAGGAAGGTCTTAGCATCCACGTAGAGGAGCTGGTTAAGGGGGTGAGCGTGGCGCGCAGTTCGGAAGTATCCGGCGAAGACTTCAAAGCTATCTCTCAGGCCATTCTTGAGAAGGTCTCCCGTGCACAGGGCCCTCTTTTCCTCCTCGTTGAAGACCACCTTCCACCAGTAATGGGCCTGCTCGAAGGGGAGGTCCACTCCGGTGACGAACCGCTTGGCCTTGTAGTCGAAGCTGATTCTTTCCATGGACGTGGGCAGAGCCATGACCAGCGGATTGAGAATGCCATGCCTGATCCATCGAGGAATAGCGCGGACCAATGCGCTTATCCGATACGCAACGTGTGTGGGGTATCCTGCGAAGAGCTCATCGCCTCCATCGCCGGTGAGAACTACCTTGACGTGCTCGGATGCCATCCGGGAAACGAGAAAGGTAGGGATGCAGGAATAGTCCGAAAACGGCTCGTCGAACAGCTTGAGCAGGGCCGGAATAGATTCCACCATATTCGGTCTGACAGTCTGCTCCATGTGCTTTGTACCGAGCGTATTGGCAACGAGCCTTGCCTCTCTCGATTCGTCGTATGATGAATGGTCGAAACCGACGGTAAAGGTCCGCAAGGGCATGTTGAGCTTGCGTGCCATGACTGCTGCAACAGTCGTTGAATCCAAACCGCCGCTCAGAAGTGCCCCTACTTCCACGTCCGCTATCATGTGCCTGCGGATGGCCCTCTCGAGCAGGTGAAGAAGCTCTTCCTCGTATCCCGTCTTGGCCGCGGGCTCCTCCCCCTCCCTCGGAAGGGGAATGTCCCAGTACTGGTGTATCTTCATCCCCTCCAGAGAGCACGTGAGCATGCATCCGGGAGGGAGCTTCCGTATGGCGGCAAATGCTGTGGCTGGGGACGGGACGTACATGAGGGAGAGGTAATCGTACAATGCTTGGTAATCCGGCTTGCGCGAAACAGGACCGGCCAGTATTGCTTTGATTTCACTGGCGAACATGAATCGACCCGAAGGCTGGTGAGCATAGAAGAGCGGTTTGATGCCCAGTCGATCCCGCGCGAGCAGGAGACGACGCTCCTTCGAATCCCAAAGTGCGAAGGCGAACATTCCATTGAGCCTATCGACACAGGCCAGTCCACATTCTTCATACAGATGAACAATGACTTCCGTGTCGGACCGGCTTGCAAACGTGTGTCCCCTGGCTTGGAGCTCCTCCATGAGCTCCGGATAGTTGTAGATCTCCCCGTTGAAGACGATCCAGATCGATCCGTCCTCGTTGCTTAGCGGCTGGTGGCCGCCTGCAAGATCTATTATGCTCAGCCTCCTCATAGCGAGGCCCACTGGTCCGTGGACGTACAAGCCGCTGTCATCGGGACCCCGATGGACAAGCGTCTCGTTCATCTGCTCCAGAATTGCCGGATCCGGTTCGGCTCCGGGATCCAGCTCAAGAATTCCGCATATTCCGCACATGGGTTCGTCACTCGAGCATCAATTCGATGTGGACAGGTTCATGTCTGGCGGCCAATAACGCCATGCGGGGGCCCTGCGACGATCTGTCGGTCTCGGGCTCCACGATGATGCGTTCGGGCTCACATATCCTCTTGTCCAAATCAAATATACCATGCTTGTGACCGATCCGGCCGACGACAGAGTTTTGTCGTTATGGGATGCGGTCTGGGCAATCGATTAATCTCTCTCCCGGAGACGCAGAGTGGCAAATTGATCGAGAATGAGTCCAAAAAAGATGATGTTCGTCCCGCCTGCGAGGAACAGGACCACACCTCCCGAGAATTGAGCGAACAGAAGGAGATTCCGAATCGTCAGGATTATCCCCACGACCACGAGAGTCAGTCCCACGGGGAAGAAGATTTTATTGGGATTGGCCATGGTAATGATGCGCAGGATAAACATGACAAATCTGAATCCGTCCTGAAACGGATGGAGCTTGCTCACCGACTGGGGTGGGCGTCGTCTTACCTCTATCGGAAGGAATCCAACGTTGTACCCTGCAGTGATGAAGCACAAGGTGCTGGTGGAAGGGAACGAGTAGCCGTTGGGGTACACATGCAAGAATTTCCTGGCCACCTCATGCCGAAAGGCACGGAAGCCTGAGGTCAGATCCGGTATCTCTTGCTCCGCGAGAAACGACGCCAGCTTGCGGAGAAGGATGTTTCCTGCGTTTCGTATTGGGGAGCTTTCCCCGAAAGAGAACGACCTAGTCCCAACCACGAGGTCGAAATCTCGCAACCGCTCCAAGAGGCGCGGCAGGTCTGCGGCGTTGTGCTGGCCGTCCCCGTCCATGATTGCGACGATGCCACCAGGAACGGCTCTCAAAGCGGTCTTAACCGCCGCACCGTTCCCCTTGTTCAGAGGATGGGAGATCACGTCTGCTCCAGCTTCTCGAGCGACCTGGGGTGTGGAATCGGTGGAGCCGTCATCGATGACGAGCACTCGAGCCTCCGGAACATGCTTTCTGACTGCGAGGACCACTTCTCCGACTGTAGTCTCTTCGTTATACGCAGGAATCACCACGGTAACGGGTTCCCCTGACGTGCTCTGTGTCGCGGGCATTGTCACTCGCCTGTTGTCCATGAGTCCTTGCTGGGGCCTCTGGTCTGAAAATGATTCGAGATGGAATACCACCAACCACGGCAGGTGTCAAAACCTAAGTGAGACTCGGGACGGGGACGTACCGCTAACTCCACGCAGGAACGCACCTTCAGGCCAATACATGCGAGAAGTGAGACGAGTTGAGGCATAAGGGGTTGATGATCCAGTCACAATGAGAAGGATCGATCGGCGGGAGAGAAAAAGAGCAAGAAAAAAAGCCTTAGTAAGAAAAGATGACTGCCAACGCTAAGAATTTATCGAGACGACACCGTGCCATGGCAAGGCTTATCTGGGCCACGGATTTGCAGCAGAAAATCGTGGCACCCAAAATCTTTTGACTATTGGGCTCATTAGAACTAGAATTACCAACAGGTGGAGCAACCCGAACTGGTGTTTCCACATGTGGATTCACGGAACAGGTGGGGGTTCCGAGATGGGGGGATCAAAAAGCCAAAAACGCCAAGGCAGACGGCTACTTGTAACCAGCCCAAAAAAGTCCACCCATAAGGAAGAGCCTGAATTAGTGTGCTCGGAATCTCAGCGAGAACTCCGGGAAAGCGAGCTCAAGTACCGGACCCTTGTCGAGACACTCCCGCACGCCGTGGTAATGATCCAGGACAATAGGATTGCATTCGCTAACAAGGCTGCTGCTGAATCGTTGGGTTTTGCTCACGAGCAAGACCTCATAGGACTAGATCCCTTTGAATTTGTGGCGGAGCATGAAAAAGAGCGGTTGCAGGACTATCTCCGCAGAAGACTGTCGGGCGAGCCCGATGTGCCCGAACAGTATGAGGCAGTTCTGAAAAATCTGAGCGGTCAGAAAATTGCGGCGAAGATTCGTGTGAAAACACTCTGCTTCAAGGGTCGGACAGCCTACCAGTTAGTGGTGACAGACATCACTGGACGGCGCCAAAGTGAAATGGCGATAAGACTTCTCATGGATTCAATCGAACAGATGGACGAAGGCATAGCCTTTTTTGACCTTGACGATCGCCTGATTTCTTGTAACATGTCTTTAGCGAGTCTGC
>CAYZET010000439.1:0-4530 GCA_964477215.1 uncultured Syntrophaceae bacterium
CAGGCTTCTCTCCGGGGATATAAGCTTGGCCATCTCGTCGATATCGAGAACGGCGCCGATCTTGGCGATGATGCTCTGGTGAATTCCCTTTGCACGACCTTTTATCCAATAAGCCCGCGACATTTTCATCCTTTGCATGTGTGAGCGGAGAATCCTACTGCGCTCTTCCGGTCTCGACCGACTCCGATTCGCACGAGACTCCAGGAGATGGGGGGAGCAGGAGGGCGACTATAGGCCGCCCTCCTGCTGATCGCGTTGACTGTGCGGCGCGTTGAGCTTCGCGGCATGCAAGGGCGGGTTTCAGCCACACCCTTTTAATCGGCATCGTCGGCCGGACCGCAATTCGCAACGCTCGGCACTATGGAGAAACGTTCCTACGCTGTAGGATCGAAGTTTTTCCATTCCCCGATCCAGGTCTTTAGATCTTTGTGGCGACCGAACTCGAACTCCCGTCCCAAATGGTGATTTCGGAATATCTGTCTCATGGGATGTACAGTCATAGGAGTCTTCCGGATCTGCCATTTGCCGATGTTTTCTGGATTGAGCTCGGGCTCATAGAGAATGAGCTCGTAATTCATCGTTCCCATACCAATCCGCTCAGCGGCCTTGAGCTGGATACGGGGGGTGAACGCATTGACCGCCTTGAACTTGTCCTCTCCCGGCTTGAGACCGAGCTCTTCTGCTCGTGACCCCGGCATGATCGGTGCTTTGTCGAGGACGTCGCAGATTGCGGCATCAATGGCTACGGGATCTTTGGAAGCGAATACGCCCACGTCCGGTGCCACCGGCATACCGCCCCACGGGAAGCAGTCGCATTCAGGGCACATGTCAACCGCATATGCGAGGTAACCGATCTTGCCCGGCTTGAAGGTCTTTATGCATCCCAGCGCAGCATCCGACATGGCGATCTGGGCGAGCGGGAAATAGTCGTCCCGAAATCCGATACCCTCCATACCGGTAAACATGCATGTCACCTGGCAGGAGTAGCACAAGGCACACTTGCTGTAATCAAGCTGGACACCGTCTGGCTTGACAGAGATGGCCTGCTCGGGACAGCTATCCTCGCACATCTTGGCATACGGGCACTCGGTCCCTTTGCAGCCTTCCTTGTTCACTTTCGGGTACCCTATAGCGTCGTCGGGATCGCCCCAGAAAGCGAGGTGGGTCTGATACTTGCCTCTCTTGGATTGCGCGCCAATGCCAAAGTTCTTGATGCATCCGCCGTATGCGGTTATGGGATGCCCCTTTGCATGGGCGAGGTTGATGCAGGCGTCAGCCTCATATATTCCCCGACCAATGTACGTCTCCTTCAGGATGTTCCCCTCGGGCAATTCCACTCTCAAGTCGTCTTCCCCGGAGAATCCGTCAGCCACTACGTACGGTGCTTGGAGGCTGGCAAAGTTGAGACCGTGGCGATTGGCTCCTTCCACGAGCAGTTGACCGGTGCACCGGTTATTGTACAGATGGTAAGTCAATGTGGTGGTATCGGTTACAAAGGGCCGACCACCGCACGCCTTAACCTCTTCCACGATGGCCGCAACGAACTCGGGCCTCAAACAGTGTGTTCTGTTCCATTCGCCGCAATGGACCTTGATCGCCACGCTGTCGTCCTTTTCTATGCACTTGTCGAGCTCGGCGAGATAAAATAGGTCTTTTGCCTTGCATATGGTGCTTTCAGTCCAGTTGGTGGCATTAGCCCCCGCGTACCAGACTTTTGAGACCTTTTCCGGCATTATGATTCCTCCTGTTCTGCTCGTGTCCTCTGTTGGACACGATGGGCTTCTGGTTCGACCGAGCTGATTGAGCAGCCCCGCCACTCACGCATCGTACCTCTAGACGCCGCTCTCCCGGCAAATGTGGTCGTACCAGCCCCCTTTCCTGTCCAAATTTGGCGGGATGCCCGATTTCCGTTTTGCGTCCTGGCGCAAACAAGCGTGAAGGTTCTCTACCGCGACGCTTCCCTTCCGCTCCGGGTTTTCATGACGAGACGAGACTCCAGCGGAAGAAAACGGGATCTCCAGCCGTCAGTGCGAACTCGACAGATGTGATGCAATGTTTGTGCCCGTACATGAGCACGAAGAAAAAATGGAGTAGCATTCCATAAAGGTGCTGGAATATCAGCTAGATAAAGGTAGTCCGTGCCACAATTCGCCTCAAGTGGCGCGCTGAGCCCGGTGTCCCTCCTCTGGACGACACAAGGACAGAGCGAAGACCGGGACACCAGGTGAGCCGTGCGGGCCGAGGATCATCGTCAACATATCGTTATTGTTTTGTAAAAGCGGCTGTTCGCTCGGTGGGGTCTAATTGGACACCTGGCCTCAGATTATTGCGGGCGGGACAGATACGGCTCCTGGAGCATTGCGGTCTGTGCTTTCAGACAAACAGTCGATGCTTGTGAATCTTCTTATAAAGCGTCTTTCTGTTGATTCCGAGGATCTGTGCAGCTTGGCTTTGGTTTCCGCCTGTGTCTGCCAGTACCTTCATGATGTGCTCTTTTTCCAGGTCCTCCAGGCTTCGGGGTTCCTGCGCCACATGTCTTGAGTGGACAAAGACGTGCGATGGTAAGTCATCGGGATCGATCACGGGCGAGCGCGACAGGATAGCTGCCTTCACGACGACCGATCTCAATTCTCGAACGTTTCCCGGCCATCCATACAGTTGCAGGACCTGCATCGCCTCACGACTGAGCCGCTTGCTTGCCTTGTGGAATCCGTTTTTCTTGAGGAAATGGTCAGCGAGCGCCGGAATGTCTTCCACATGCTCGCGAAGAGCCGGAAGCGCGATCCTGACCACGTCCATTCGGTACAAGAGGTCTTGACGAAGGGCTCCTTTCGCCGCGGCGTCCCGCAAATTCACATTCGTGGCCAGCACAATTCTCGTATCAACTTCCCTCTCGCGTGTCTCGCCCAGCCGACGGAACCGTTTGGTCTCGAGAAAGCGCAAGAATTTCTTCTGCATGTCCAAATCAATATTTCCAATCTCATCGAAAAAGATCGTTCCCTTGTTGCTCTCCTCTACCAACCCTTTCTTGGCGTCGCTCGCCCCTGAAAAAGCCCCTTTCGTGTGGCCGTACAATTCGCTTCCAGCCAGATTGTCGTTGAGCAGGCCGCAGTCCACTACCACGAACGGCTGATCGCGCCTTGCACTCAGAGAATGAATCTGCCGAGCGAGAACGTCTTTGCCTACACCGGTCTCTCCCTGGATCAGAACGGTTACGTCGGTCAGAGCTACCTGTTGGGCCAGTTCGTAGACTTCACCCATCACCGGGCTCGAGCATCGGACGAATTCACCATCATCGTTCGCCGCTTCCCACATGGGCCACGCGCCCAGGGCAGGAGCTTTTGCATTTTCCTGCGTAAGCTGCTGGATCAGAGCGAGCAATTCGGATAGCTTGAACGGTTTCGTAACGTAATCTCTTGCTCCAAGCTTCATTGAATCAACCGCGGTTCGAACGTCGCCGTACCCGGTTATCATGACGACGGCAGTGCGAGGTGCCTTCTTTCTGATCCTCTTTAGAACCTCGATTCCGTCCATGTTGGGGAGCCTGATGTCGAGAAGGACGAGGTCGAAATGCTGTTCGTTCAGAAGTTTGAGTCCTTCTTCGCCCGTGTCGGTTGTCGTGACCTGGTAACCTTCCAGTCCCAATTCATTCTGCAAGAGACGCCTGATGTTTTCCTCGTCATCTATTGCAAGAATTTTTCCACGGTGCATCGCTCAGTCCCCTCTCGTTTGCCGAGTCGCACAATTGCTCCTCACAAACAACTCATACAATTTTCTCTGGACCACGAGCTCTCCAAGCGACGGGAAACCATTCGGAAGCAGGTGTGTAGGCCGGCTGAAGATCCATAGAGCAAGGGCAACATGCACAACCGATTGTGGCCGGCCCGATGCACGTCAAGTTTAGCGTAAGAGAGGGGGGGTAAAAAATCAAGCTTTCAAGCATAGTTGGCACGTACTTTTCATTTATGCCACGTTATGACACTTCTGACATAATTTTCTAATATGATTACTCTTTCCGTTTTCTTTTCTCTTGACTTGTCCATCTGCCAGGGGTATCATGATTCCACCTCTTAAAAGCTGCTCTCACGGCCAGTCGTAACCTTATCACTCCAATTCTCACACGATACGAGAATAACCCGATTTATCCCCTGCTTGCGAAGGAGTTTGCAGATTATGGACAAAATACTGAGAATTGACATGGGGGCGGAAGGTGGACCCAAAGCCAGCGCAGTTCCGGTGGGACCATACGCTGGACTGGGTGGCCGTGCTCTGACCTCGGCAATCATTTCAAAAGAAGTGCCGCCGCTTTGCCATGCGTTGGGCGCCGACAACAAGCTGGTCCTTGCTCCCGGGCTTCTCAGCGGAACTATCGCGGCGATGTCAGGTCGGCTTTCCGTGGGGTGCAAGAGCCCTCTAACAGGTGGCATAAAGGAAGCCAACGCAGGAGGACAGGCTGCCCAAACCCTGGCGAGGCTGGGGTATGCAGCCATCGTGCTCGAGGGAAAGCCCAAAGATGATTCCGTGTACAAG
>CAYZET010000440.1:0-4512 GCA_964477215.1 uncultured Syntrophaceae bacterium
CATTGGCTTTCAACTGCGATGAATGCCACGCATATTCAATGCGTGGCAGTATAGAGCAGGACATGCTGGAGCTGCGCACGCGTCAACACATGTTCCCGAAACCATTCATAGCTTGAGCAACGGGGTTTTGCAAGAGAAGACGGCTAACAGGCTTTCCATACGGCGATCGAGGACTTGGACCGGTCATATTCCGAGATATGCTTCCCTGATGTGATCGTTGCCCAGGAATTCTTGACCCGTGCCGGAGAGGGCTATCCGGCCGTTTTCCAGCACGTATGCCCGATCGCACATGGCTAACGTGTGCTTGACGTTCTGCTCCACCAGAAAAACCGTCACACCTTCCTCCCGTACCATTTTCACGATGCGGAAAATCTCAGAAACGAGAATGGGCGCTAATCCGAGTGAGGGTTCGTCAAGCATGAGCAAGACCGGTAGAGACATCATGCCGCGTCCTATTGCGAGCATCTGTTGCTCTCCACCGGAAAGGGTGCCGGCTAATTGAGCCCGGCGCTCCCAGAGGCGCGGAAACAAGTCGTAGATGCGTTGCATAGTCTGTTTCCGCTTTCCCTTTGACCGAGAGCCCAGGGCCCCGACGATGAGATTTTCTTCAACCGTCATTTCCGAAAAGAGGCGCCTGCCTTCTGGGACGTGCGCCAGACCGTACTCGATGATTCGGCTTGCTGGCAGACGGTCAAGACGGGTCCCCTGAAACGTGATGGCTCCGTTGGCGGGCTTTAAGAGGGATGAGACGGCTTTGAGCGTGGTGGATTTTCCCGCACCATTGGCTCCCAAGAGAACCACAATCTCTCCTGATAAGATCTCAAACGATACCTGCCAGAGCACTTGCAGGTCGCCGTACAGAACGTCTATGGAATCAACGTTAAGCACGATAATCCTCTCCCAGATAGGCCGCTATCACTTCGGGATGAGAGGCGACCTCTTCGGGTGTTCCTTCAGTAAGCACCGTCCCATGGTTTATGGCGAGAATGCGATCGGAGATCGTCATGATAACTTTCATGATATGCTCGACTATGATGATAGTGATCCCTGAATCCCGGATGCGCTTGATCAATTGGATGGCTTGCTCGGACTCAGACGGGTTCAACCCCGCGGCCGTCTCGTCCAGCAGAAGCAAGGAAGGCTTGGTTGCCAAAGCTCTCGCGATCTCGAGGCGCTTCCTCCACGCGATGGGAAGGCTCTTGGCAAGCTTGTCTGCTTCCCCTGTCATGCCGCAGAATTCGATCGTGTTTTCCGCGAGTGCTGTAGCTTCGGCCTTGGTGGAGCACCGGAGAAAGGCCGATGCGATCACGTTGTCCAGAACGGTCATCCGCTTGAGCGGTTTGACCACCTGAAAGGTCCGAGCAATCCCTTTCCGGCAAATCTGATGGGTTTTTAGGCCGGAAATCCGGCTCCCCTGAAAGCGAATCTCTCCCCCGTTCAAGGGAAAGTAGCCGTTAATGAGATTGAATATGGTCGTCTTTCCAGAGCCATTGGGTCCTATCAAACCGTAGATCTGTCCCTGCTCCACCTGAAAGCTGACTTGATTCACAGCAGTAAGGCCGCCAAAGTGTTTGACCATATTGTGGGCTTCAAAAAAGGCCATCCTAACCCTCTGGAGCTCTGCTTCGACGTGATCGGAATTTCTGCACGAGCACCTTCCAATCACCCACCACCCCGTTGGGCATGTACAAGATTACCAGAATCACGAGGATCCCAAAGCTGAACACATGGGCTTCCTTTACGTACCTCGTGATTGTCGCCATGACGGGAGATGCGGTTGCTCTCGTGAGGTTTTCCAGGAATCCGAACCCGCCGGTGCGAAAGATTTCGGAAACCGCCACCATTATGAACGCGCCCACTGCAGGCCCGTACACAGTGCCGACTCCTCCCACAATTCCTACCAAGATTGCCATGATGGATATGTCGTGAAGAGAGAAGACGATGGATGGATCGATGAATCCCATGTAATTGGTGTACAGTGAGCCTGCGAGGCCGGTGAGAAACGCTGCCAAAGAGAGGGACGTCATCTTGTAGTAATGGGTGTCTATGCCGATGCTCTCCGCTGTGTCCTGGTCCTCGCGAATTGATACGAAATAATATCCCCACCGGGAGTTGATGACCAGTTCCACGGTAACCAGGGACATGACAGCTATCACGAGAGCAATGTAATAGTACGGCATCTTGGAAACAAAGGTCTGCATCACGAGAATGCCTACCATGCCCTCGGTGAGCGATTCCCAGATGGTTGCAATGTGCCGCATTACTTCATTGAGAGCCAGAGTCGCGAGGGCGAAGTATGCCCCGCGAAGCCTGAAACAGATCCATCCAAACGGATATGCGATAATTACGGCAACAAACCCGCCTATCGCCAGCCCCCACCAGGCGGAGACTCCTAACTTGTGGGCCAGCAGCGCAGACGCGTACGCTCCGGTGCCGAAAAATGCTGCGTCCCCGAACGACACCTGGCCTGTGAAACCGGCAATCAGGTTCCATCCCGAGCCTATGGCGACCCACATGAGTACCAGGATCATCAGGTGCTGATAGTACGAATCGCTCACCACCCAAGGATAGATGATGAGAAGGATCAGGAACGTTATCGGGCCGAGATGACTCCTCATGGCACATCACACTTTCGTCAGTCTCTTGAAGCCGCCGGGTAAGAAGAGTAGGACGAGAATGAATATGATCAGCCCGATCATGTCTTCGTAGTCCATACCGATGTACGTCGCGCCAAAGGCTTCTGCCAATCCAAGGGTAATCCCGCCGAATATGGCTCCAACAGCAGATCCGAGCCCACCGAGAATCGTGATCACAAATGCTTTCCGGGTGAAAGGCCCCCCGATGTCTGGAAACAGATAGTAAATGGGAAGAAGCAGCGTTCCTGCAGCAGCCACCAGAGCGGACCCGATTCCCATGGTGATCACCTTGATCCTCTCAGCATCGATGCCCATGAGCTGGGCTGCTTCGCTGTCTTGTGCCACTGCCCGAATAGATCGCCCCACGTCTGTCTTGATGAGGAACCAGAAGAGCAAGACCGTCAGAACAGCGGAAAAGAGAAAAGCCACGCACAGAGCCGCCGAGAACGAAAGGCCTCCCAGGTAAAACGCCTTGGTGGAAAACGAGGTCTTTATGGAGAGGTAGTTCGAGGTGAAAATAAATCTGGCAAGCTCTGTGAGGACCATGGCTATGCCCACGGTCATGAGCACCTGGTTTTCCGGCAATATGCTCTCCACCCGCATGAGAGGGTTCAGGAGAAATCGCTGGATCGCCATTCCCATCAGGAACAGCGTAGGCATGCTGCCAAACAGGGCCAGGTACGGGTCGACTCCCAGATAATGGAAGAGACAGTATGTCACATACATGGCCACCATCATCAACTGGCCATGGGCGAGGTTGATGATGCCCATCACCCCCATGATGAGAGCCATGCCAATGCCGATCAGGGCGTACAATCCACCCTTCAGGAGGCCTGCGACCAGGGTTTGAAGGAATACTTCCATGAATCAGCCCGATTTTGAGGCGGTCTCGGAAGGCCGCGCTCCGCGCATCCCCTGCTCAGCCCCATCCCTTCAGAATGCTCTGCCACTCAGGCGCCGGTAAGTCCTCCCTATTTCTTGGACCACAGTGGGACAGGGTAAACGTACGGTTTGGTTGCTACGTCTTTCGGCCACACGGTTTCTAGGCTACCGTTTTGCCATTGTACCAGGTACGTTGGCAGCGAATTCTGCTGCGTCTTCTTGTCGTATGCGACGAATTTCACCGGACCGAATACCGTTGTGGTGTCCGTAGTCGTCAGAGCCTCTCGGACCGCCGCCGGGGTTATTTCTTTGGCTCTTCGAAGCACGTCAGCGATCACCTGGATGGATGCGTATGCCTCCGCGCCGTGGTACTCGGTCTCACTGTTGTACCGCTTCAGGTACTCATCGTAATATTCTTTAGCACCCGGGTAAGGCAGAGAGGGCACCCAGAGTGTCGCGGAAAACACGTTTTGTGCCGCGTCACCCGCGTTTTTCTCGAATTCAGGGAGCGTGAAGCCTGCACCCCCGCCCACGAACAGCTTGGGATTGAAGTCAAGCTCCTTGGCCTGACGCATGAGCAACGCAGCATCCATGACGTACGAAATCATGTACACGAAGTCGGGCTTGGCTGCCTTGACCTTGATGAGCAACGGCTTGAAGTCGACGGCTCCGTGCTCGTATCCCTCCTTCATCAGAACTTTGATTCCGAGATTCTCGCACTGGGCACTAAATTCTTTGGATCCGGACTGCCCGAAGAGAGTGTTCTCGTAAAGGATCGCGACGGTTTGAGGCTTCACCACCTCCATCAAGAAGGAGCCCAACGCCTTGGGATACTCGCTCACCGGAGGGTTGATCCGAAACACGTAATTCCACCCCTGCTCCGTGATCTTGTCCGCGGATCCGGTGGTGACAAGGAAGGGAACTTTCCGTTGCTGTGCCACTGCGCATACAGCATACGTGACCGAAGAAGAATAACCTCCGGTCAGGCAAACAA
>CAYZET010000441.1:0-4500 GCA_964477215.1 uncultured Syntrophaceae bacterium
CAAGTTCTTGGTGTCGAGCGAGGCTGAAATGATCATGAGACCCGGATCCTTTGGGGTCAGTGCGAAACAGGATATGGAATTGACCAATCGTTTCGCCTTCTTTACCTCTTGGCTGAGCCTCGAATTCTCTCTGCCGCCCAGGATATCGCCTGCCAAATCCAACGCGTTCGCGTCATTGCCTTTGATCGAGGGAATGTGGTACGCGATATGAAGCCGTGCTTCCCTCGCGTTCTTATCCCGCACCAACGAGCTTCTGATTTCCCTCTGGAGGGGCTCTAGGCCTCGAGGCGGTCGGAAGAAGCCCGCTGGTTTCAAATCCCTGGTCAGGCGCTCAGCCTCTGCCTTGACTGCCTGGACATCCACGTCTCCCACCACCAGCAGAAACATGTTCTCCGGCACGTACCATTTCTTTCGAAATGCCGCGATGTCTTCCCGGGTAAACTTTTCCACTGTCTCCTTGTAACCGATAATGGGGAACTGATACGGGCTCTCCACGTATGCCGTTTCGAAAAGGAGCTTGGACGACTTCCGCTCGGGGCGCTCCTCGCCCTCGAGTATCTCCTCGAGCACTACCTGCTTTTCTTTTTCTAACTCTTCGGGATCGATGATAGGGCGGAGGACCGCATCGGTAAGAATGTCCAGCCCCTGAGCCGTTGCGCTCGAAGGAACCGTGATGTGAAACACGGTTTCGTCCCAACTGGTGTATGCGTTGATGTCGCCACCAAGGGCTTCCACTTCCGCAGCGATCTGCCCCACGCCTCGTCGCTCTGTGCCTTTGAAGGCCATGTGCTCGATGAGATGGCTTATCCCGCGCTGAGATGGGGTTTCGTCAGCGCTTCCCACCTTAACCCATAATTGAAGAGCTACCGCTTTCCTGGCCTTATCTTGCTTGATTATGACCTCCAGGCCGTTTTCCAGGGTAAAATGATTCACGTCCACCTCCATGGCCTCTACGTGTAAAGGATTCGCAACGCTGAGACAATAGATGCAAACCCACCCGGCTAAGCAGGTTGCGAGACTAATCCGATTCATTCGTGATCCCCTTTCCGAAAATTGTCAATCTATCATACGAATGTAAGTTCCTTGACCGCGGCTCTTACGAGTCGAAGATTTTCGACCTGATCCCGAGCGGGGAGCAAGCGAGAAAACTCTTCCATATATAATGCTGCTTGACGCTCAACAATGCCCTTGAGCACAGCTCGGTGCTCCCGATCCAATCTCTCCCCAATTTCGCGAAGCAAGTCGATTACTTTGAGGTTTACCATCCATTTGGGGATAAACGGCATGATAACGGTGTTCAAGACGGCGTCGAGAAGAGTGAATCCACCCCCGACGATAATCTCCGCGGTCACCAGGAAGAGCGCCCATACAGTGTACGATCCGTAAAGCTTTATTTCATCCGATCGGGAGAGCCCCTCTCGGAACCGCTCGAATTCCGCTTCGAGGAGATGCTCCACCCCGGGAAAACTCTCGTCGTACAAGGAGCGGATCTTCTCGATGTCCCATCTCTGCACCTGTGTCCGAGCGACCTCCCTCAAATCTCTAGCCTGGGAATCCTGCGCAAGCGTTTCCGCGATGCCGAGATTGAGCTTTGCCACTGCCGTTTCCACGGGCTCCAAACGTGCGGCCGATCGTGCCCTTTCAAGGTCTTCCTTCAGATAGCTCTCGCTGGTCGTACCGTCGGTTCCGCTCGGCGAAAACACCTCCCATACGGATTCCAGTACCTTCTTTATGGCACTTCTTACCACCATCCGGGGGACAAACAGAATGTCATACTTGCGCAACAGCTCGGCAAGGCGTCTTCTGATCTGATCCTCAATGTCTCCGGATACCACCACCCCAAGCCTGCCCTCCATTTCCAAGCAGACGGACTGAACGAGTCGTTCGATCTTGCCGTTTATCTTCGCTATCCTCGCCAACTCTCGATCGAGGGAGTTGAGGAGATTATCCACGGCCGCAATGGCCTGAGTTTTCAGGCACTCGATCTCAGCGGGGCGTACCCCGATATCATCTCCATTCCGGCCTATTGCCATCAGCTCCGCAAAACCGGGACGATCCGCCAGCCCTGGTACGAGGTCCACCGCTGAGTCAAATCGTTCCACCTTCAACGGGGGCTCGGGATAGCCCGAGGCCTTGAGCCTCTCTCCAAGATCCGCGTATGCGTGTTCCGACGAAACCTTGTTCATGACGAATACGGTTCTCTTGCCCCATTCAGCCGCCCGGTCGATCATCTCTTGGCCCGCCATGTCTGCATACTTTTCTTGGGAAGTTACGAAGAGAGCAATGTCGCTCACAATGAAGAAGTGCTCGCAAATGCGGCGGTTGGACAGCTCCACGCTGTCGAAATCGGGGGTGTCAATCAGGATGAGGTATTGGAGGTCTGAATTCCGATGGGAAACGATTGCGGCGTGTTCCTCCGGACTTGCCACCACAGCAGGACAATCGAGCATCCCGCTTTCCCATGTTTCGTGGAGGAAGAGCACAGCATTGATAGTGCAAGGTCGTCTCATCCCCACGGTGCTGATATTTTCACCTGCCAGGGAGTTGAAAAGAGTGCTCTTTCCCGTGCCGGTACCGCCGAGAATACAAGCAATGACAGGGAACCCCGTGGGCAAGCCCAGCTTCCAAGCGAGAGCATCGAGCAGACGCACAGAGTCCTCTCGCATGCTTTTCAGCTCGGGAAAGTGAGCGAGCCGCTCATCAAACGACAAGTCTCTGACAGGAGAAACTATTTCCAACGCATTTCCTTTGGGTGACCAACGCAAAGAGGCGCCAGATCTCCGGATCGCCCCAATTTCTACCACGATGGGCTCTGTGGCGGAAACCTTCGATTCGCCCTGATTCCCCTCCATCGTAGCACGATGCGGTCCCAGCTTGCGGTGGCACGAACAGCTCCTGGGAAACAGTTATACCACCTGCTACATGAAATGTCCGGTTTCCTATGGAATTCTGAAGGGAGGATGGTTCTTGCGGATACGCTTACACTATTAGCTGGAATCCCGGCCGGTCAGTCGTGTCCTCGAAATCCAATCGCACAGGAAGACCTAACCGGAGGACAGTCTGGGAGCGAATTCCGATTCCCGGGGGACCACATCGGTCTCCGAGCGCGAATTATAGGGAGGGGCAGGCTCCATCTTCCGCGGATGTTCGTGACCGCGGTCCTCCGTAGCCCGGAGGGTGTTGATGAATCGCAGTGCCTGTTCCACACCGTACTTCCACAACACGAGGATCAAAACACCGACGAGAGCAAGGCTGATACAGCCACCCAGAACGATCAGATATCCGATCCACTGTGCCCCGATGCTCCCCTGGGAGAGCGGTAAGACCAGGAGCAGGAGCAAGAAAAAGCCCCTCGGCAGGGACGCAATGCTCGACAGGAACGCCTGTACGCACTCCAGAAGCTTCATAACGATCCTAAAGGCTACCCAGATCGAGCCTGCAACCAAGGAGAGAAACACCACAACCCTGACGAGGAACACCGAGGACGACGACACCTCCAGTCCGCTGAAGAGAAATCCGAGTTGAAAGAAGGATTCCAGATGACCGAGCATTTCCGAGGGGATCGTCATCATTATTCTCCTTAAAGATCAAATAAGTAGGCCAATAGCGATAGTAAGACGATACATTGTGCGTCCATCACCTTGTCATAATGTGAGATATTAAGCCATATCCCAAATCCTGAATCAAGGGAAAAAGATTACAGTCTCGACTTGTTGGTTTGAGAGCAGCAATACCCGCTGCTCGAACACAGTAACGGTTCTGCCTTTGGAGAAGGCACCCACCAGCATGTTGACAAGGAAAGGGTACACATCCTAGATTCATCCTCAAATGCAAGGAGAAAGGCGAATCCGTGTGCCGGCGAACCGTGAGCGAGATTTGAGAGCGGGCCGACAGTGGAGAGCGGGAAGATATGCGCTCCTCCTGGCGCTCTCGCTCTTGTTTGTGCAGGGATGTGGAAACTCTCCTTCGTCCCAAATCGAAAAGGCCGAAACTCTTATCGCTCAGGGGGAATTCGCAAAAGCGGTGGAGCTCCTCGATCCGCTGATCGCACGAGATCCGGCAAGCCTATCGGCTCTTGTCATGAGGGGACGCGCCAGAGAGCGCCTGGGTGACGTGGATGGAGCGCTCCGGGATTTCAGCCACGCAGTGGCTTCATTTCCGAGCTCGGCCGAGGCGTGGGAGGCCCGGGGTGCGTTTCGGGCTCGAAATCAGGACTACGAAGGCGCAATGCGGGATCTGGAGAAAGCTTCTTCCCTCACCAGCGAGCCGGCGAGCATTCTGTCCACCATGGGCCTCATCTGTTTCTACGAGGGTGACCTCAAGCGAGCTCGTGAGTTTTTCGACCGCAGCATCGCTGCCGATCCCCGCGCGGAGGGAGGATATTTCGGCCGCGTGGCCATCCACATTCGCAATGGCGATTACGATGCTGCAATCGACGAAGTGAACGCGTTCTTGAAGATACGTCCCAATGATGCGCAGGCTCTGTTCAGGAGGGGATTT
>CAYZET010000442.1:0-4485 GCA_964477215.1 uncultured Syntrophaceae bacterium
CTGACAAGGTCGACCGATCCGCTCAGTGCCATCGTGAGTATGGGAGCCTCAGTGGGATCGTACTGAATGACTATCGGCAGCTTGGCCTCGCGGGGAAGTTGATCTGCGATAAGATCCAGCTTCTCTCGAACCTCCGAAGCGGCAGACGTCATCAGAGCTCCCCAGTCGAACAGGAGCGAGACGCACGATATTCCTTGAGTAGACGTGGAGGTCATACGTTTGACCCCCGAAACCGTCCCCACCGCCTCTTCAACCTGCCGTGTGAGGAGTGATTCAATCTCTTCAGCGGATGCGTTCTCGAGAGATGTAAGCACAAGCAATCGGGGATGCTTTAAGCTCGGCAGGAGGTCAATTGGAAGGAATGGTAAGGCCAGCGCCCCTCCCAACACGAGGCCGACAAAGATGGCCACCACTGCAACAGGATGCCGGAGAATGAATACCACGTGCTCTCCACCTAGGAGCCTGTCGTTTAACCTCAGATCGGGGGAGAATCGTGCTGCCTACGTCGCCCCAACCTGACCGGCTTCATTAGGTCAGGCTCCTATGAGTCTGACATACTAAGCTTTTTGATCGGGACCACGATTCATCCGGGTCAGAACCGAAGCAACTGGTGCTGCGATTCATGGAAAGCATTGCGTTACGCAACAGCCTCCTAGTCGCGGTCGACCATGGTTACGGCAACGTCTTCCAGATTGGCAAGCTGCTCCTGGCCTTCGATCACCACGATGTCACCTCTTTCAAGGCCTTTGATTATCTGCAGAGCGTCTCCATTTCGATCGCCCGGAATCACCTCCTTCTGGAGCGCCACCCCGTCCTTGACGACAAACACGTAATTCTTGCCGGTTTGGCCTTTCAAGACAGCCCGAGAAGGGACTGTCACGGGACCGTCCGTCTCCTCCACCAGGATCTCTCCCTTGGCGAACATACCGGGGCGCAGCGCGAGATCGGGATTGGGCAACCCCACACGGACCTTAAAGGTCCTGGCCTTCTTATCGACTTGGGACCCCACTCGCGACAAAATGCCTTGAAATCTTCTTCCCATAAGGGCATCGATTTCAACATTGACCCGCTGGCCGGGCCTCACCTTGCTGTAGAATCGCTCCCCCAATTCCAGGTCCGCATAAGCGTCGCTGCATAGGATGAGAGTGAACACTTTGTTGGAGCCCGGAGAAATCACAGCGCCCACGTCCAGGTGCCTTTGGGCTATCACACCGGTCACCGGTGCGCGAAGGATCCTTCGTTCCAATCTGGTTGCTATGGTCCGAATTTCCGCTCTTGCCATTTCGACGTTAGCCTCGGCCTTCTCGAGCTCCAGCTTGGCTTTCTTCACCTCAGTATCCGAGACGGCTTCTTTTTGAAACAACTTCTCCTTCTTTTCAACCTCGTTGAGGTGGTATCGTACGTCTGCCTCGGCTGATTTCAACTTGGCTTCGGCCGCACGCTTTTCGGCCGCGAGAACCGAGTTGTCGAGCTTGGCGAGAACCATACCCTGCTCTACCTTGTCGCCTTCATCCACCAATACCTCGGCAATGCAGGAAAGGTCCTCGAAGCCCAATTCGAGGCTTCGGGGGCAGTTGATCGAGCCCATGCCCGAGATGACACCCCGCACCACCTGAGGCTCCACGCGGATGGCCTTCACCGGAGCTCCGGCAGATCCACTCTCCGCCAAGCTAGCCGTAAGGAAAAAAGATGCGAGCGTTCCCAGCAAGAGAAGAGCAGCGAGCCTCATGAAGAAATTGCGCCGATCCGTAGGTCGTGACTGCACGATTGATCTCAGACCTCCTGCCCGCCCTAAGGCGATTTTCTCGTTCATCTCTCGAATAGACCGGCTGCGCTGTCCGCATGAGGTGGCATAAGAGGTGCTTAGTATTGCATTTCGTAAATACGGTCGCATGGTATGCCCCTTCGGGGCATGAAGCAATCAACGATCACCATGATTCCCCTTGTTTATAACCCTGAAGTCCGTGACCGTACTTAGGAAACATGTCGTTGGCCTTCTGGCAACAGAAATCAATTGCTCCCGGCTGAGCCCGGGCCCGACTCCAATTCCTTCAATGCCTGTTTCGCCGGCTCGAAGTCAGGCGCAACCGCCAACGCTCGCTCCAGATGCTTCTTGGCCTCTGCTTTTCGGCCAGCAGCCGACAAAATCTTGGCAAATTCAGTATGATACAGTGCGAAACGAATCTCCGACTGAAAAATCGTTTCAAACTCCTTCATCGCCTTGTCCAGTTGCCCCTGCTGCGCGTAGACTCGCCCCAGATCGAAGCGGGCGTCGTCATTGTCAGGCGCGACTGATATTGCCTTTTCCAGAAGCTCCTGGGCGAGCGACAACTTGGATTGGTCGAACGAATAAAGCTTCCCGAGCATGCCCATGGCGAGATAATTTTCCGGCTCCAATCTGAGTACTTCCTTGAATTCCGCGGTAGCTTTCGCTGCGTCATGTTTGAGGAAGTACACCATGCCGAGCCAGTATCTGGCTGGTCCGAACTTCGGGTCCAGGCTGACGCAACCAGACAACGCCTTCTGCGCGGATTCCAGGTCGCCCTTTTCCAATGCCTGCTGTCCGGTCGCAAGGCACTCGACGATCTTCTGATCCACATTACCTGACATCTGCGCGGCAGCTCTTCCATCGGCGGCTTCTCCGAGGGAGTAGCCCACGAGGCAGACGATGGTGAGAGACACTATGGCGCACGTGATGTTGTGACAAACAGTCTTACTGAACATTTATATGACCTCAAACGCCAAACAAGATGGGAGCCCGGGCAATGCCGTGGTGGACTTGACCAGGGGGCTCGCAGTGAATCCGCATACAAGGGGCAGGGGATGGCCTGAATTGCACTGCCACTACGGCTTTTTCTTCAACCGACCGCTGAAACAATCATCCTGGACTGATTTGACGATATGCAGGCTGTATTGTTCAATCCACTCCTTCAGAGCTTCCTGTTCTGCAAACGTGAGCTTTTGAAGACCTGCTGCTCGATAGACATCCGTCCCCACAACGGTTTCCAACGATACGTGCTTCATGCCGTCACTCCTTTCGGAGGCTGCCGGTGACACGAAAGCGGCGGCAAATATTGCAGCGAACATCGCTGCCAATTCCCTCCTCGTGAGGTCCACAGAGCTACCCCTTTCGCGAGTCCCCATCGGCGGGAAATATATTAGAATTTATTATAACAGAATGAGGAATGAAACAAAAGGCGGCCGTAACCGCCTTTTGTCGACAATCCCCGCGGATATTCAGGGTCGGATTGTAGCACCCTGGATTAGTTGTAGTACGAATACCAAAAGCTCCCATACAGATAGCTCGTGTTCTTATAGGCTCCGTTTGTGGATCCTGTGTAGATCCAGCCAGCATTGGCGTACCGCCCATACGCATACTTGAAGCAGTACTCAAAGTAAGACCGAGCAGTAGTATAGGTGGCCGAGCGCAAGTAGTATCCGGCACTCGAACTGTACACCTTCATCGCGTAAAGAAGCTTCTGGACGTACGGACTGGACGTAGTGAGTCTTCCGCCAGTCAGATAATACCCAATAGCCCGGAGTTGCCAAATGTTTTGGGCACTGAGGTTACTGTTGCTGGTCCCGACTTTGTAGTAGTACCCAGAACCGTACCAGGAAATAGTAGTCTTGGTCAGCCCATAGTAGTATTTCAGGTTTGATCGGATTTGACTATATGCGGAGCTGCTGGTGTACTTAGAGTAGTTGTAAACGTAATCACCGGCGTACCAGGAGAGGGCCTCCGTAAGGAACGTGCGGTAATAGATGAGGTTGCTATTCCAGTAATTTGCTTTCGTGTAATTATAGAAAAGCACGTGTGCCGACTCGTGAGCCGTAACCGACCCCCATTTGTCATACGTGGTGAAATAGTACCGGTTGAGATAAATGTTCTGTTGCCCTCCGTACATGTATCCCAGGGAGCCGTCCGCCTTGGAATAGAAATAAATGTTCATCTTTCCCACTCGGGCATCGTACCCTATAGTGGTCTTGGCTGCCCAGAAAGCCCTGTTCAGATAGGCTCCAAGGGCCTTGGCCCAGTTGTACTGAGTGGTGTTGTAATAGTAGATGTTGTAATAGGTCGTGGAGTAAATGGCGCTTCGGGCTATTGGGACCGCCGCAAAAGCCACCGCCACGACCACCAAGAGTGCAAGCACCCCGGTCTTGAGCGTCCGCTTTCTCATGACTCCCCTCCAATGTGTATAGCGTGTTAACTTTAGACGAAGAAACCTACAGCAATCCGCCCTCTGAATCCAACCCGATCCCCCTCGTGCATAGCTCTATCGTCTGTCCTCACCCCCCCCCCCTTGCTTATCTCCTGGACACAAGGTCCCTTTTTATTTCACCCTATCGCTCACCGTTCTTGGTGTCAAGAAAAATGTTGGGCCTGAATCGCTCCCGTGATCGCGAATATTCTCGTTTGTTGAGGAAAACCATGGGACGAAGCCACTAGACGATTCGTGGCAACTTCGGAGACCTACAAGAAAAACA
>CAYZET010000443.1:0-4483 GCA_964477215.1 uncultured Syntrophaceae bacterium
ATTTATGGAGCTCGCGCCAGAATATCCTGACGTAACCACGGATTACGCGCATGTGGATGCCATGTGCATGTGGATGATCAAGAATCCTGAATGGTTTGACGTCGTGGCAACGGATAACATGTTCGGGGACATCATCACGGATCTGGGGGCTATGATCCAGGGCGGAATGGGGATAGCGGCAGGCGGAAACATAAATCCTGAAGGGGTGTCAATGTTCGAGCCCATCGGGGGATCCGCGCCCAAGTATACCGGCAAGAACGTGATCAATCCCCTGGCCTGCATCCTCGCAGGATCCCTGCTTATAGGGACGCTTGGGGAAGCACAGGCAGCAGCGGCAGTGGAAAAAGCTGTTGCTGAGGTCATCTCGAAATATCTTGTGAGCCTGGAAGCCGGGAAGATGGGGCGGTCCACTACGGAGGTAGGGGACTTGGTCGCCGCGCGCCTCACGTGATTGGTCTGGAGAGGGCTAATCGTGGAGTATAATCGGGAACGCGCAACGAATCCGGCATCAAATACCAAGGAATACGTTCAGATAATGGAATCGATGCCCAAAGAAAAGGGGGAAGGCTAAGATAAAGCTTCTATGGATGATACTAACAACCCTACCGTACAGTTACTGCCGCTCGGGGGAGTGGGCGAGATAGGTATGAATATGATGGTGGTGGCGTTCGGGAAGGACGCCTTCATCATTGATTCAGGTCTCATGTTCCCCGACGATTCTATGCCGGGGGTCGATCTGGTAATTCCCGATGTGGACGTCATCCTCCGCAGGGGGTGGAACATTCATGGGATCGTGCTCACCCACGGTCATGAAGATCACATTGGTGCGCTTCCCTACGTTCTGAGGAAGATTTCTGCTCCGATCTTTGCCACCGGGCTCACGATGGGGCTCACGGAGGCGAAGCTGGAGGAGTTCGATCTTCTCTCTTCCACCTCGCGACATATCATATCTCCGGGCAACTACCTCGAGCTGGGGCCGTTTCTCATTGATTTTTTTCCCGTATGTCACTCCGTGGCCGATGGGGTAGGGCTGGCCATCCGAACTCCTGTGGGCGTGATCCTTCACTCTGGAGATTTCAAGCTGGATCCCACCCCCATAGACGGCAGGCTGTGCGATTTGGACAAGATAGCATCCTACGCTCGCCAGGGCGTCCTTCTTCTGCTCTCGGATAGCACCAACGTTGAGAGCAAAGGGACCACACTCTCCGAGAGCATGATACGTCCTGCTTTCGAGGGAATCTTCAAAGAAGCTCGGGGCAGAATCCTCGTTGCCACATTTTCCTCGAACATTCACCGAATTCAACAGGTCCTGGATTTGGCCCGCGAATTCGGCCGCAAGGTGGTGTTGGTGGGGCGATCCATGGTTGGAAACACCAGAATCGCGTCAGAGAGGAGGTACCTTGAGATTCCCCCTGGGATACTGGTGGACATGAAGGACTTGGAGAGCTATCCCGATGAAAAGATGGTGGTGTTATCCACGGGATCGCAGGGAGAGCCCATGTCAGCGCTGTCCCTTATGGCGTTCGATCGCCATAAGTATCTCAAGGTAAAGCCGGGTGACGTGGTTGTGCTGTCATCGCGGTTCATTCCAGGCAATGAGCGAGCGATAAATCAAATCATCAACGAGTTCTGTCGTCGTGGCGCCAAAGTGATGTACGAGAAGGTATCGGACGTTCACGTGTCGGGGCACGCGAGCGAGGAAGAGTTGCGATACCTGATTCGGCTGGTCCGGCCTCGGTTCTTCATTCCTGTTCACGGCGAGTACCGGCATCTTGTTAGACATGCCGTCCTGGCTGAGGAAGAGGGGGTTCTCGCGGGAAGGTCACTAGTAATTCAAGACGGCGATCTGGTGGACATCTCCCCAGAGACTGCTCAGGTATCGGAACGTGTGGAGTTAGGTCGCATATTTGTGCACGGCAAAGGAGTCGGAGACATAGGATATGAGGTCTTGAGGGAGCGGCGAGTCCTATCGGAAACCGGGGTGGTTGTCGTCGCATTTGCGGTAAACAAGAGCTCAGGAGAGCTCGTTTGCCAGCCTCAGCTTCATTCCGTGGGCGTTACATTCCAAGATGTGGAGCCGGAGTTGCTCGAAGGTGCTCGCCGCGTTCTTCACGAGCTTTTGCAGGAGCTCAATCCACGATCGTCTCTCTCGTGGGAGGAGTCGAAGGAAGAGATCAGGTTGGCAGTGCGACGGCATGTGAATCGCGTTTTGGGAAGGAAGCCGTTAGTGTTGACCATTTTGCAGTACACATGAGGAAGGAAGACTGTGGCCGAAACGATTTTTCTTGCAATTTGTGAGCGCTTCGATTAGGGGAAGAAGTGAGGAGTGCTTTGCGAGAGAGATGCACTCGTGGGCGCCAAGATTGTGTTTGTCATGTGCAATCCTTTTACCGGCTTACCGGCTTTTTTCTTGACAAGCGCAAAGGAAGCGTGCTAGGGTGGGTCAAATCTGCGGTATAACAGCTCTTGTAGTGGAGTATGCTTCATTTTAAGGAGGGTTTAGGATGAAGAAGTCGTTGTTGTTGCTGGTAGCTCTTGTCACGACGTTGGCGTTCGCCGGAACAGCGTGCGCGTGGTGGGATTGTTATGAGATGCCCCCTGCGCCGAAAGTCGTGTGCAAGGACGAAGTGCTATGCAAAGGGCAAGCCAAAGGAGCAATTAAGCTGTGTGGTCCTTGTGCTCCGACCATTAAGTATGCCGGCAAGTGGATCACCATGGCTGTATGCCCCAAGCCAGAAGCGGCCAAGCCTGCAAAGAAAGCCAAGAAAGTCAAAAAGTAAGCAACGCTTGATTTCAACGGCCCACGGAAATCCGCCCGCACGCGCCGTTGCAAACATAGGGATACGAATATGGAAGGCCCCTTCCTCGAAGGGGCCTTACTTGTTCTCGCACGACGGGTTTCGTGGCCGACGCCGAGGCATACGAAGCACGCATCGGGCCACATGGTGCCCCAAACTGACGATACGCCCTGACGGCTCAAGACTTCCATGGCCTCTCTCCAGATGCAACCGGGCATTCCCGCTCGAAAGATCACGTTCCGTTGGGAACCCACGGTCCTAGGAGCACAAGCCCAGTGAGATTTGAGATACGGAATCGAGTTTCTGGCGAGATCATTCTCGCAGGAGAGGCCGACTCCATCCGCGATTTGATTCGAAAAGGAGTCCGGGGAGCCCACAGGCTGAACAACGCGGAGTTGCCTGGGGCCAATCTGGCGGGCATTCATTTTTCCAGGTGGGATTTGGCAGGCGCGAACCTGGCCGGTGCGAACCTGACGGGCTGCGACCTCTTGGAGGCGGACATGGCGCGCTGCAACTTGACCAGGGCAGTCTTGACCGGAGCGAATCTTCGAGGCGCGGACCTGACCGAGGCTAACATAACAGGAGCCGATCTGACCCTAGCGGATCTGGAAGACGCAATTCTGGTGAACGTTGACATGTATCTGGCCAACCTCACTCAGGCCCGGCTTGTAAGAGCTGATTTATCTCAAGCCAATCTTGCCATGTGCAATCTGACCAGAGCTGATTTGACCGAGGCGGATCTCTTTTGGGCCGATTTGGGGCGAGCGAATCTCACTATGGCTCGACTTTCCAAATCGTCGCTCACCGTGGCGAATCTCTCGAAGGCGAATTTGACCATGGCGGATTTGACAAGAGCCACTTTGGCCGGAGCAGACTTATCGGGGGCCTGCCTTTCTGATGCCGATCTCAGAGGAGTCGATTTAACTGAAGCAAACCTGATAGGGGCTAATCTGGACGGGGCGGAATTGAATAATGTGGACCTGAGCAGAGCCAAACGATGAGGGTTCGACACGCCGATTTTGCTCTCGATCGTCGCCAATCCACTTTGTCAGAAAAGAAAGAGCAGAGCTGATGAGACAAATCAAGCGCTTCCGCAGAGTACTGAGGGCCTTGGACGGTATGACCGTTTGGGTGCACGAAATCGAGGAAGAAGCCTCGGCGGAAGGTTTGTCGAGGCAGCATCTGCAGGACGCTGTTGTCATTCGACTTCTGGACTCGGGTATCAAGGCCCTGGGGATCGGGAATGTACCGGAGCCACCGGGAAATCCATGGCTAAACATTTTCGTTAACACCACAAAATTGGAGAAACTTTTCTTCTACCTGGTGACAATCAGATTGGACGAGGTGGTCCGCCTCGAACGCAACCGGGGATTGAAGACGATCGGGACGACGTGGGAAACCTCCTCCCGGGGAGTGGTGCTCGGGGAACGACTGGCGGGAGAGGTAGAACAGGCAATGGACCGCCTTATCGACTTCTTCATATACGACTATCAACTGGAGAATCTCCCGTGAGCCGGGACCGTGTTGCGCCCAAATTCTGAAGGGGAAGCGAAACTGTCTCGGAATAGCGGCACATGTTAAGATCGTGGCACGCTTCTTTTTTTGCACCCTCACCCTAGCCCTCTCCTGAAGGGCATAGGCGTTAACTTGGTGGAAGGCATCACGTGATTTCAGTCAGTTGACTT
>CAYZET010000444.1:0-4468 GCA_964477215.1 uncultured Syntrophaceae bacterium
GCGCGGACCGCTTCCTCGTCGTCCATCACGAGAATTGAGGGGGGGTCCGTCTGTGGTGCGCTCGGAGCTCTCGGGGCTGTCTGGTCCTCGGTGATTGCAGGAAGGTATATGCTGAATGTGGACCCGCGTCCCTCCTTTGATTTGACCGAAATTATTCCCCCGTGATTCTTGAGGATGGAATAGGAGGTGGCGAGACCTAGGCCCGTACCTTCCTTCTTGGTAGTGAAGTACGGATCGAAGATCTTCTGGAGATGCTCACGGGGTATGCCCGGCCCATGATCCGTAATCGATATTCGCACGTACTTGCCGGGACGTAATGGCACACCGGGTCGACGCTCCGGGTCGACGATCAGATTCTCCGCACGAATCTTGATTATCCCTCCATTGGACATGGCCTGGTCAGCGTTGATAACAAGGTTATGGATGACCTGGCTGATCTGGCCTTCGTCGATCTTTACCGGAGAAAGCCTTGAACCAATTTCGAGCTCGCACCGAACTTTAGAGCCTCTCAAGGCAAATCGGGCAGATTCTCTGACCACAGGAGCTATAGACATCACCTGCTTCACAGGGGCGCCGCCTTTGGAAAAAGTGAGCAGTTGCTGAGTGAGATATTTGGCCCTCATGACAGCTTTTTCCGCTTCTTTGAGTCGGACCAGCCTCTTGTCCTGCGGAGCGTTTTTGATCTTCGCGAGACTAATGTTGCCGAGGATGCCGGTCAGGAGGTTGTTGAAATCGTGGGCAATTCCTCCAGCAAGAACCCCGAGCGATTCGAGCTTTTGAGCTTTCACCAGCTCTTCTTCCATTTGCTTTTGGCGCGTAATATCGCGGAATACGAAGATTACCCCTATGATCTTGTGCGTCTGGTCGAAGATTGGGGTGCCGCTGACTGCAACCACTAGATCGAGATTGTTCCTACTCCTGAGGACGATCTGATCGTCAAGCCCGAATACCCGACCGCTTTTCAGGATGTTTTCCACCACTTCCTGCCGACCGTCCTGAGTCTCGGTCTTCTGCAAATTGAAAACCTGTGTTATAGGCTTTCCCACGGCCTCTGCTTGAGGCCAGCCCGTAAGGTTTTCGGCTGCCCGATTCATCAGGATGACCCTGCCCTCAGCGTTGGTCGTGATGAGTCCGTCTGTTATGGACTGCAGAGTGACGGAGAGACGTTCCTTTTCCGACACCAGGACCTGCTCGATTCTCTGCCTCTCCGAGATTTCGCGGGCAAGCGCAGCGGTTCGCTCGGCTACCAGTTTCTCGAGCTTTTCATTTACGGTGACCAGCTTTGCGCGCATTTCTCGAAGTCGCCGGTTCTGCTCCACCGCGTCCTGGTACGTGGAGAGCAAGAGATTCAGAATCTGCTTTCTGGAGGCCCCGATCTTGTATCCTACCCCTTTGAGGAAAACATCCAACTCTTCCGATTCGCTGGCGGGTTCAGGCCTTCGCGCGTTTTCGAGCACAACTTCTATTCGTGCCAAAAGGCTCGATTCTTCGTACGGCTTGCTGACGTAGCTGTCCGCTCCGGAGTGAAGCCCCAGGAACACGTCTCTGGGATCGGATAGAGATGTGAGCAGAATGACGGGAATATGCTTGAATGCATCATTGTTTTTCAGAGCGCGACACATTTCATATCCGTTCATAACAGGCATGAGGATGTCGCTGATGATGACCAATGGTTCTCGAACCTGCACTGCAGCCAGGCCTTCCTGTCCGTTGCCGGCAACCCTTGCTCGGTATCCGCCTTTCTCGAGCAGCCGTTTGAGACGTTCAGCCTGGAGGGGACTATCCTCAACTACCAGCACATCGCGGTCGGAATCGATTGGCTTCAGTGGCATCGTTTTCACAAGAGAAAATGGGAGTAGCTCTCTGTCAGGAGTACATTCCGATCCGCAGAATAGTACAAGGAATCTGACATTTTGGCAACCTCATATGCATGACAAACTCTCTGTGGGCAGCGAAAAATCTCCCAGGAACGAGCCGGCTCGTGGTACCATACGACAACGCCATGGCCGGAAGGCAACCAGCGCAGCAGGGAAACAATTGGCTGAGCGCATACCATGATTGTGTGAAGAAGGGGTGGAATAGTGATCGTAGTAACCGGGGGAGCCGGGTTCATTGGTAGCAACCTTGTCAAAGCATTGAATGAAGCGGGTGAGGACAACATCCTCATCGTGGATCGTCTTGGAACATCTAATAAGTGGAAGAACCTTGTGGACCTGGATTTCGTGGATTACGAGCACAAAGACGATTTCCTTCAAAAGGTGGAGCGCGGGGTGTTCGACCACGGGATTTGGGCCGTTTTTCACTTGGGAGCTTGTAGCTCCACCACGGAGAAGGATGCGGACTACCTGATGGAAAACAATTTTGATTATTCACGTCGGCTTGCGGGACGCTTCGTCGGGAGGACCGGCCTCAGGTTCGTGTATGCTTCGAGTGCAGCCACGTACGGAGATGGCTCCCAGGGATATTCAGACGAACATTCAGGTATCCTGGCACTGCGTCCCCTCAACATGTACGGATATTCCAAGCAGCGGTTCGACGCATGGGCCTTGAAAACAGGTATTCTCAAGAACGCCGTCGGACTCAAGTACTTCAATGTTTTCGGGCCCAACGAGTACCACAAAGGAGATATGCGGAGCGTGGTCATTCGAGCGTACCATCAGGTCAAGCGGGAGGGGAAGATCAAGCTTTTCAAATCCTACAGAGCGGAATGGAAAGACGGTGAGCAGAGCCGGGATTTCATCTACGTAAAGGACGCTGTGAGAGCCACGATCTATTTCCTGGAGCGACCTGATGTAAATGGGATCTTTAACGTGGGCACGGGCACTGCCCGCACCTTCAACGATCTGGCCATGGCTGTCTTTGCAGCCCTTGGCCAGGAAGCGGCCTTGGAATACATTGACATGCCTGCGGGACTCGCGAACAAGTACCAGTATTATACTCGCGCCCGATTGGACAGAATTCGCTTTTCCGGCTTCAAACATCAGTTCATGACCTTGGAAGAAGGGGTGTACGACTATGTGCTCAACAGTCTGGAGCGCGATCCGCGGGGCATGGAGGATCTGTAATGGAGCGGATTGTAACAGGTCTGGATCCAAGTCATGAACTGAGACATAAACAACCGTGTCAAAACAGTGTCCGCGCAGTTCTTCAGGTAAGGCCTGGAAATTGTAGACATCCGGTAAAGGCCGGCATAAGATGGTAGCCTCTTGAACCCTCGGCTATCAGTGAGACATGCCATGAAAGAGCAGTTCACCCGAAAGGATTTCCTCGACGCGCTGTTTGGCGATTATTTCAAGAGGCGGGACGGCTTTCTTATCGTTAAGTCTGTCAAGCATCTCGATCGCCGCGTAAGCACCCGTTTCTTTCCCAGTGTGGAGATTCTCTCCAAAGAGCAATACCTTCCCGATCAAGACGTGTACGTGGGTGTCTGTCCCAGAGAGACCATGAAGAATGAGAGATCTCGAATTCGCTACATCACCGCGCTTTGGGCAGGAGTCGACCTTGGACCGAACGGTTACTCGGGAAACGAAACGTATTTCGACGGTCCTGCCAACGCGGCCAAGGCAGTCAGGAGCTTTCCTTTACCCCCTTCCATCATTGTCGAATCAGGAAACGGAATGCATTTGTATTGGCTGTTCGACGACGTGATGGAAATTACAGATCCTCGTTGGGTCGAGTACCAGCTAAAGAGAATAAATCTGTATTTTCAATGCCGATCGGAAGTGAAAATCGACTCGGTCATGAGGCTGCCCGGCACGTTTAATTCGAGGGCCTCCGGGCGTCCCCTGCCCTGTGATGTAAAGTATCTTAACACGGATTTTCGCTACTCTCCGGAAGACTTCGAGGCCGCGAAATTGGCTACGGAATCCGACCCGGCCATAGCCACGCACCCCGCGTCGGATCCCGCTCCTGCAAAGGGAAGCGAACGACCCTCGCGCCACATTATCCGCGGACCTGACGATGAGGAGATTGAAGACCTTACTGAGGAGCTCGATGAATTCCTGAAGACGGAACCCGCAAAACGGAAAGAATACTTCGAAGGCTCCCCAGGGACAGCGATCAAGAAGGAGCCGACTCCGCGAACCCTCCAGGAATCGGGTGTCCGCAGGTGGTCTGACGATTTTCAGCCGCTGCCGTACGAGCCGCAAGAGGAATCGAAGCTTGCGGCGAAAATGGCTACAGTCGAATCCCTGGACGCGCTCGCTGATCGCATTGCCGATCGAGTGGTGGCCAGATTGACTGACGACCTGCCAGAAAAGCTGGTGGAGCGCGTTGTCACGGAGCTTGTAAAAAAACTGGACCGCAAGTGAGACCCTTTGTCGCTATGTCTGAAAATCGTAAATGGAACCGATACCCAGAATGGCCGTGAGCTCGTCAAGAGCTCGCCTACTTTCCTCTATCAGCAGAGGATCGACGAGATCCGCCGGGTGGGCCGGGATATGCCGGGCAGTAACTGGCACGTCTACAT
>CAYZET010000445.1:0-578 GCA_964477215.1 uncultured Syntrophaceae bacterium
CCATATCGTTCGGCAATTCTCAATATTTCTGTTCGCTTACTCTTCAATACGTCGCGTCTGCTCACCAGTCGTGCCCCCAGTCCCGGTAGTCGATTGTCCCCAGGCCATTAATTTTATTGTACCCCCAAATGAGCTTGCCGAGAAACGAAAGAGGAGACCGGAATAGGAGACACCCTCAGCAGCAGATGTCTCTTCGGGTGTAGCTACTTCGCTTTCTTCCGAAGGGTTCCCCCGAAGGTTGTTCAACGCAGACGCCTGGAGCTGTGGTCCTCGTCGGTTTCATTCCCTCAACCACAAGTCATTCGGTGTACGGCGACTACCTCCTGCATGAGGAGGAAGAGCATGGTGAACCTTTTGTGATCACCCAAGGATTCAGCAAGGCCCACAGACCCGATCTCAAGCAGTTGGTACAGAGTCTGTTGTGTGTAGATCAAGGGATTCCCATCTACTCCAGGGTCGTTGATGGCAACCAATCGGACAAAATCATCAATCAGAAGCTACTGAGGGAGCGGGCGCTGTTGATGCAAAGCAACTGCTGACCATTTACAAAGACCAGCACATGGTGGAGCGCAACTTCG
>CAYZET010000445.1:588-1563 GCA_964477215.1 uncultured Syntrophaceae bacterium
GATTCTTGAAAGATCCTGTCTTTGTCAACGCCCTGTTCCTCGAGTCACCCAAACCTATCGAAGCGCTTGGTTTGATACTCGTCCTGGCTTTGATGACTTGGCGATTCATGGAGCGAACCATGCGGGCTAACCTTGCAGCCGGCAACACAAAGATAACAGGATGGGTCAAAAGGGAAACATCCCGGCCCACATCCTTCATGATGACCACCAAGTTCATCGGGATCTTCGTGCTCACTGAACAAAACGCCAGACGACTTGCCAAGCCCCTCACACCGATCCAGCTCTCCTATCTCAAGATCCTGGACCTCAATCCGGCCATCTTTATCATGCCGCCGTGACAAAAAAAAGAGTCCGGAAAATCACGGATCGGCCCGCGGTACTCTGTCGAATGTGAGGCTGGGTGATCACGTGGCCAGAGTTAGAGCCTCACCTGTCCCGGTCGGAATCCCCCCGCGACCCTCCAGCCCATGCGGGATACATCGCTCAGATGGATTTTACTTCTGTAATCCTGAAATCCGTTGCCAGAAACCTGGTACACGAAGCTACGATCCTTTTGTCCGAGAGCCCGGTCTCTCAATTATTGAGTATCGGCGGCTATCACTTCGTCGATCTTCCGAGTAACGTCCGTGGGCTTCCGTACGATTCCGTAATGCCACTTTCCCCAAGATCCTTCTGCGTTCACAGCGTTTACCCATCTCGTGGCCGCGGCCTTCTTGACCTCTTCCAACGGATCGAAGCCCTTGGTTTCCAGTATCAAGTGCTCCTCGGGCTCGGTCTTCAGCCTGATGATAAAATCCGGCAAGTAATCGTGAGCTTGACCGTTGTGGAAGTATGGGATGGCGAAGCCCAGGCCTGCGTTCTTCACCCATGCGGCTACCTTCTCGTGCCGGTCAATGAAATAGGCTGTCGACTGCTCCCACGTCTTGGTATCAGCCACCACGTAGTTCAGGTGTGAATGAGCCGTTTCGCGGACTT
>CAYZET010000445.1:1573-4468 GCA_964477215.1 uncultured Syntrophaceae bacterium
CTTCGCGGCTTGTCCAGAAATCCACCTCGTCGGTGGAGCCCGGTCCTCGCATGGTTTCATACCGTGGTATCTCAGGCGGCTCCCCCCGTGAAGCGTCGGGACGCACTGCGTGAAGCAAACGCTCTATGACCCACCCGTAGTAAGGGGACAGCGAAATATCCACCTTTTCAGCCGGTGGGAGAACAGTCACCTTCTCTTCCAAGTACCGTTGCACAATCTTCAAGATTTGCGGAAAGAGCACATGGGCGGGTATTTCGCAACCGGGTTGACCAACGTAGTCCCGTGCCAATGATCCCGCGAGCTCGAAAATAAGCTCCTGTAAGCGTTTACCCTTACGGTATGGATTCAGAGTGACGTTCTCCAAAGCTCCCGGTCCCGACAACGAAGGCCTTCCCTCATTGTTAGGAAGAGCCGCCTTCATTTGCACTTCCGGTGGAATGTTCAAGGGGTTGAGGGTCACTGTGGCCTCGTTCTCCCAATCCACCATGACCCGGTTCCGTATGGCCTGGGTGTAGCCTTCAATCCTGGGGAACTTTATCCGAAAGGTTTCTCTGTCGGGAAGAACGTGTACGTGATGACGTTTCTCTTTTGGTTTCGCCGGTCCTCCTTTGCTGGTCTTGAACGGTATCACCTCAAAAGGCACACCCAGAACTTTGGCCACTTCCTCGGTGAGCTTCTTTCCATCCGCGTCCAATTCGTAACTACGCCTCCGGAGTCCGCGCCCCACGACCTGTTCGCAGAGGAGCTGCGACATGAAGGGTCTGAGACCGATGATATGCGTAACGGTGTTGCAGTCCCAGCCTTCGGTGAGCATTCCCACGCTCACGATGCACAAGACGTCTCTTCCCGGAGGGTGTAACGGCCTGCCGAGTTTCTTGGCAAGCTCCTCGAATCCTTCCGGGTAGATCGATCTGCCTTGGGCATCCGAGGGCCATTGGGTCCTGCCTACCGTGTCCAAGGTAAGGCGCATCCATCTGCTCTCGTCACTCTTAGACTCGCCCGTATCCGTGTCATGGACCACTTTGGAATCGACCCGAATGGTGTTGATCCGGTCCTCCGTGTTTCTGAAGTCGTCCACCCCAATGGGCGGAATGCCAGCCGGTCTCTTATCCTCCGCCAGCCATTCGTATATGACCTTTGCTATCTTCGTATTCTTGCACACGATTATGAAGACAGGTGCCCGAAGGTCTTCCCCGTCTTCCGACCATTCCTGACGGAGTTCAACCCAGAGTCCGCCCAACATGGCTATGGGTGTGTGAGCCCACTTGAGCACGGCTTCGGGTTTTACTGTGCCGCGAGTGCCGCCGCGTTCCGCTGGGGTCAGCTTCGTGAGTATCCATTGCCAAATATTGAAATAGCCTGGTATCTCTGCTCCGGACGTGTCTCTGACAGCCATTTGCGGTATCTTCACCAGACCGGACTCGATGGCGTCCACCAGACCAAAATCACTGACCACCCAGGGAAACGGCTTGTTGGTATCCTGACCGACCCTTCCCAGAAAGTACGGAGTTGCCGACAAGTCCACGCAGAAGTTGATGCCCCGGTGCTTGTGGATGCGGTCCAGACCCTCAATCCACACGGTGGCTTCTTTGAAGAATTCGTCCGCATCCTCTTCTTCTTCGGAATCCGGTTCTTCCCGTTTGATGCGATAAGCGTGGTGCGCTTCGTCGTTCATGACCAGGACGTTCTGCTTCCCGCCCACTTCACTGTCCAGGATTCTGTGCAACCAAGCGGTATCGCTTTCCACGTACCGAACGGACTCGACATAGACTTTCACGAGGTGCCCTTGCTTGTCCCGCTCTTCGCTTATGACGTTCAGAAGCCCGAGAGTCTCCTGGCGTCGTAAGTCGTCTTCCGTCAAATATCTCGATCCTCGCGCGGTGGTGGTTTTCGGGCCAATTTTAATGGTCTCCTTGATTCGAAGAGGAACGCCTTGCCGGTTCACCTTGGCCGAGACTCCACCGGTTTGCATGCTCTGGCGCTCGAACACGTGCCAATTGGTAACCAAGACTCGACCACGTCTCAGGTCCGGCATGAGATGCGCGGGAACAAGGTCCCGTTTGACGTAGATGCTCGCCTCGTCCAGTTCGGGCTTCAGCTCTTCCAGCCTGTTCCGTATGGTTACGTTGGGGCACACCACGAGGACCACATCGGAAAACCTCGCGTCCCCCCTGCTGTTCACCTTGTTGAGGATGCTCCAGGCGGCCAGCATTGCCATCACAGTGGTCTTGCCGGAGCCCGTGGCCATTTTGCAGGCGTACCGCCGGAAAGCTTTCACCCCTTGGCTTCTCTGCTCTTCACTGGGCTCATCACCCGGAACGTTGATGCCCTGCAGGAAATCACGTCGGGCCTCAGTGAGGAAAAGGATTGTTTCCACAGCTTCTTGCTGGGCAAAGAACAGCCTGAACTGACGCCCGTCTCGACGCCACCATTGCAAGAGCTCCAGGGTCGTGCGCGTCACTCCCGGCCATCCTTGACTACGCCATGAGCTGAGCCTTTCCCTGATCATATTGACCAAGACCATTTCATAGGCAGGGGCATAGTCTCGGGAATGGGCAAGGATTCCATCTGAAAGGTCCCATGATCGTGGTCCGTCCTGCGGAGCGTACACAAGGGCGGGGCGTCTTCCCTGGCGTATCTCGGGAGCCTCGCCTTGCCGAAGAAACCAGTGCTCTTGCGGTTCCTCGAACGGAGAATTTCGTATTGGTTCCGGGACTTCGTATCCGCTCATTTGGAAGCCTCCTTGAGGCTCTTGACCACCATGAGTTCGTTGCCGCGGTCATCAATGACCTTCACCGCGACCTGTCCGTGCTCTCCCGGTTCAAAGGGAGCGCTGGTGGTTCCCGCCAGATGCTCCCACACTGACTCTTCGTGTGTTGCCTTCAAGGCCTTTTT
>CAYZET010000446.1:0-4453 GCA_964477215.1 uncultured Syntrophaceae bacterium
ATTCGGGAGGAAGGTCCCCAACTCTCGGGATGTGCCCTTCAATTCGACGGCAAGATAGCCTTCGACAAGAAGGGGACGGACCTGACCGATGCAACCCTCGCTATTAGACGGGGGGCTGGAGCGCGGACTCTTCTTCTGGCGAAGGCAAACCTCAAGGATCTGGGGTCGGACGCATTTGCGATTCACGGAACAGCCACTGCTACGTTGGATAAGACTACGCTTGCCCTTGCCGGCCTGGAGCGTGACGCGGGCATCCGGACGGCGGGAAGCGCTCTTCTCCAGGTGCGGTTCAAGGGAGCGAAGGGAGGGGTGGACTGGTCGTTTGAGATGCCGTTGAGCCATATGGACGTGACCGTACCGGACATTGCGAGGAAATCCCCAGGTGTTGACAGCGCACTCAAGGCCTCAGGAAAGTGGACGCCCTCCGAGGTGCTGCTGAGCTATGGACAATTGACCCTTCCGGGAGTTCTCGTCACAGCCCAGGGCATCCTGCGAGACAAAGACGGTCAAATGAAAGATGTCCTGGTGAGTACGAAAAACACGAGGGTGGAACATTTGGCAAGGTTCGTTCTGCCCTTGCAGAACCGGGGGCTTACCGGAGAAGCTGACATCTCGGTTCGATTGAAGCAGTCGGACCGCGGGATTGCCACTCAAACGTCCATCCGTCCCATATCTGTAGATTTTGTCCCAAAAGGAAGCCCTGTGGCAGTTCGTTCCGTACGCGGCCTGGCAGAGTCCGATGGAAAATCTCTCGATATCAAGGAGCTGACAGGGAGGCTCTCAGGACACGTCCAGGGGCCGATCACCGTCGCGGGAGCTCTCCACAACATTGGCTCAGTTAATGCTTTGCAAGGAGAACTTTCCGCTAGTGTGGGCAGAGGCAAGATCAATGCGGGCACTATACGGAATCTCCTGAGTCAGGCCAATGCCCTGTTAGGAACCGTGCTTGACCCGGCAAAAGGCGGTGCGCCGGACAATCCGCTCGATTTCGATTCTGCTTCGGGAAAGTTTTCTTTCGCGTCCGGCGTTGCCACCACCGACGACCTGAAGTTGAAGGGACCGGGTCTCGGGCTGGCAGCCATAGGAAGCTATGACCTCACGAGTGCAGTTTTCGATGCTGTGGTGGGCGTAAGGACATCCACCGCGGTGCCCGCGGCGCTCGGCAAGATTCCTGCAGTAAGAAAGCTTGTCAAAGAGCACGAGGGCCTGCTCAAGGCGCTAGGAGTAGACAAGGAATTGAAACGGCTCGGCCTGGACGGGTCGACTCCCGAATCCCAGGAGACCGCCTCCAGTGCAGGAAAGACCCCGATCACCGTAATTGTCAAGGTGAAAGGGCCTGCTCGCGACATCACCGTGGTCCCCGTTCTTGAGGCCTCCCTCAAGAAGGATACAGCAACCCGCCTGAAGGATCTTATGAATTGAGGGGTGCTCGGGGATGGGGAGGGAGTCAGAAGAATTCGACAGTCACCTCGAAACCGTGCTGCTCGATATCCTTTCGCAAGGCTTGAACGGCCGTTCTGAAAAGAGACTTGTGGTCCCGCGCACAGCCGACTCTCCTCATTTCTCCGGGGTACACACTGTCTTTGGAGTCAAAGATGCCTGCATTGAAATACCAATCCAGGGCCTGTTCCCAGGTTCCTGCCAACTCCTGGTTCGGTGAATGTCGCAAGAAGAATCGTATCTCTGCGTCTTGAAATCCTTTGGCCACCCTCACCTCGACGTGGAGTCCCGGTCGATAGGTGATGTCTGCAACGGGGTGTCCGTCGCAAGAGATGTAGGCTGCAATGCTCATGCTATGTCCTTGGCGAGTGGTGCTTCGCTTTGTCGAGAGTGTGGAAAACAGTCATATGTACCAGCTTTCTCGTCATGGGTCCAGTGGAAACAAGGGGCTCTTGTTTTTTGCTTGACAAAGGATGGTGACAGGTTTAAAAGACCGTATTCTTGAGGGCGGGCAGTGACACGTGTGTTTGGGAGGCTCTTGACGTCGGGTGTCTGACCTATTATGACCTATTAGGTCGGGGCTCCGCCCATGCCGGTCGATCTTCTCGACAATCCCTGCGGAAGGACTTAAATTGCGCTCTCGTGTACCATGTTCACAGACGAGAGGGTTCTGCTATACTGGGTAAGGATCCTTCTCTTCGTGAACGAAGGGAATTGCAGCGAAAGAGTGTGGGATGTCGGCTAAGTCGCGGTGAGCCTTTCGGGCCACACACGCGCGAACAGAAGCGTCACCGAAAGCGGATTGGAGGTTGTAACGAAATATGGAACCTAGTCCAGTGTCGGTGAAAGGGAACCGTGATTCGGACAGACCCTATCGAAAGGTGGATTGTGATCACTACGGTGAATGCTTGGACATGGCCTTGAAATGCCGCTGGTCGGACTTCTCGTGTATGGAATGCAAGGCGTACACTAGGACGCGTTTCATCGAGAGCGCCACCGGTTCGGACGATTACTGGTAGACGTGAGTACGTCTGGAGTGCCGCTCGCATAAGGCGCTCACTGTGCTTTGCTATCAATGCCAGGAGCCACTTTCAATAGATTAGGTCTTGTTTCTTCTTAGGATGCTCGTACGCCGTTTCGGCTACGAGCTCTTTCATTTTTAATCCGGCTCTCTTTTGCATCACCTGCCACATCCTCGTCGAAGGGGCAAACAACTACAGTGAAACGCCGAAGTCCGCCACGGGTCGCTACCCTTCCCCTATCAGCGCGGCTCCTAGTGGAAATCTCAATGCGCTCCACCGTAACCTTCACCTGTCCTGAGCGCCACGTACATTCAATGCGTGACAATGTAATCGGAGGGGTCCTGTGAAACGACTTCCGATAGTGGTCGTATGGTCCATTGCCTTCGCGTATGTGGAATCCTCTCTCGTGGAATATTTGAGGGCCATCTATTACCCGCTGGAAAATGGCGGATTCCGCTTTCCCGTCATTACCTTGGACGGCTTAAAGGCTATGGGGGACGAACATGTACGGAGGCTGGCCATAGAATTCGGCCGAGAGATTGCGACGCTGCTCATGCTTGGCGCGGTAGGGGTGGCCGCAGCCCGCAATCGCCGTGAGGCATGGGCTCATTTCATGATTGCGTTCGGGGTGTGGGACATCTTCTATTACGTCTGGCTTAAGGCATTCATCGGCTGGCCCGAAAACCTGATGACGTGGGATCTCCTGTTCCTGGTACCCGTTCCCTGGGTCTCTCCGGTCCTGGCCCCTGTCCTCATATCCATCTCTATGATCGCCGCGGGGACAATCGTGCTCCACTGTGAAGCGATAGGACAACCGCTGCGGACTCGGTGGGTTGATTGGTTGATGATTTCTTCTGGCGGCGTGATCGTGATCGTAGCGTTTTGTTGGGATTACAGGAACATAATGGACGGCGGGCTTCCGAATCCTTTCCCTTGGCTGATTTTTGGTCTCGGATTGAGCCTGTCCGCTGCCACCTTTGTCTGCGTGATGATGAGAGGCCGTGAAGGCTGACACCAACGGCTGAGGCAAATGCGGGGAGTTTTCGGCCAGTCTTGACGGAATCCTCCTCCTTTGATATTGCTCTCTAATGGCTCCTGTGTGGGTAGAGTGTGAGATCCGCTCACGAGGCTCCTTTGAGCTTCTTTGGGTCAATCGGCTGCAGAGCTACACCAGATGTGACTGTCGTCACGCGAGAGATAACAAGTGAGGAGGATTCATGGGAACGGTACCGCGGAACAGGAGTGGTTCCGAAGTATACGATGAGGATAAGCTGGGATTCGGTCGCATATTTACTGATAACATGTTGACCATGTCGTATTCGGGCAAAGAGGGAAAATGGCTGCAGCCGCAAATCAAGCCGCTGGAAAACCTGGTCCTCCACCCTGCCACAATGGTGCTCCATTACTCACAACAGGTATTCGAAGGACTCAAAGCTTTTGCAGGACCCAACGAAGACGACATTTTGCTCTTCAGGCCCGATGCCAATATCGAGCGATTCAACAAATCCTGCTGGCGGTTGTGCATACCGACAATCGATCCGGACTTGTTTATGGACTGGATGTGCCGGCTCGTCCGCATGGAGAGAGATTGGATTCCCCGCTCTCCCGGCACCTCGCTTTATATTCGACCGACAGTAATAGCGACAGACCCATTCCTGGGGGTGCGACCATCGACTGATTATCTCTTTTACATCATTCTCTCCCCTGTCGGTGCATACTATCCTGAAGGTTTTGAGCCCGTGAAGATCCTCGTTACCGACACATACGTGCGGGCGTGTCCCGGCGGCATAGGGGAAGCAAAGACAGGTGCAAACTATGCCGCTTCCCTCAGAGCCGCGGAGGAAGCGCATGCAAGCGGATTTACCCAGGTCCTGTGGCTCAATGCAAATGACAAGTTGTCCATTGAAGAAGTGGGAACGATGAACATCTTCTTTCGCTTCAAGGGCGAGGTTGTCACCCCAGCCCTGGAGGGCACCATACTACCCGGGGTG
>CAYZET010000447.1:0-4449 GCA_964477215.1 uncultured Syntrophaceae bacterium
ACCCCGACTTCTGGAAAGCTGCTATCGGAGATGTTTCGAAGTTGCCCAAGAAAACGGGCTGAAGTCTCTTGCATTTCCTTCCATAAGCACGGGAGCGTATGGGTATCCCATCGAGCTGGCTGCCAGGATCGCCTTAAGCACATCGCTGACGCAACTCCAGCGTTTTCCCGAAATTACACGAGTCGTATTTGCCCTGTTTTCACCTGCAGATCTGGAGGTGTACCGCCGGCACCTCGCCGAAGTGTAAGGCAAGAGCATACTGCCGACACCTCAGGAAAGGTCTAAAGCCCGCGACCAGGGTTCTCGGAGCGAATTTCCCGTATCGCCGGCGTCTCGCGGGTAATCTTTTCGTGAACATTGCCTGCGCGCAAGGCCGCGGGCTGTTTCCCAAACATGTAACCGTATTTACCCACGAGTCCCCTCATTACCGGCGGGACGCCGGCGCTACGAAGACAGGAGTAGGGCGGCTCGTGGCGGCCATCGACGGGTCCCGCGAAACTCCGGGGACGTTCATGGCCCGTTGTGCCTGCGAAGTCATGGATGTTTATAGCGGTTGCCAATAATAATTTCCGTTTCTTCTCCTCAACACTGACGGGCGAGACGCCCGTCCCACCGGTCTGCGCCTCCCCCATAAATGTTCTCGGCAAATGGGAAGCGGAAAGAACTTTTGGCATCGGGTATATGAAATCTTGTACTTAGCTCCAGGCCGCTCTGACAGCTCTGAAATGCGCTCCCTCCAACGGCCGGGAAAGGACGTCAGTCGATTGGTATCTTCGAGGCGGATCTGCGCTCACGCGCCCGGTCCGGGTTGTCCTCAGCTCTTGTCCCGAGAATAACGGTTGAAATCCCTTTCTGGAATTCTTCCATTCCCCGTTTGAAATGGACTGCCCCTGCCACGAGATCCGAAGGTCTGGGGCAGAGTTTCTTCACGAGCACAGCAGTGCCCGCAGCGGCAAGAAAAGCCACCGATCCCACCTTGATCAAATAGAGCAGCGGATTCATGCGATCCCTCATATGCTTCCCTTTTCCGGAAATCTGACGCTGAGAACGTTCTCGCTCAATGATGCCTTGGCGGGCTTCAGGGTCGCAAGCACGCGAGGCAAATACACGTGTCGTTTGAAAGATCCTATTCGAACCACTAGGTCCGTCTCTTCCTTGAATAGGTCTACATATTCCTTTGTAACAAAGGGCAGCCTGATCTTGAGGTTGTATCCTCCGTCCTCCTCGTCGACGGAATATATCGCCTCTCGATGAAAGACGGACGATGGGTCGGCGTCATCGTAGATCAGACTCCCCAGCTCTGCAAGCCGATCTGCCCCCACTACTTCGTCTCTGAGAATTGGCACGGTACGAACCGGAATCGGGTCGAAAATGGAGCGAATCTGTTCCAACCCCCTCTGCTGACTGGCTACCCATTGTCGGAAGTACTCGTCTTGGATAGAGTCCGGAAAGAGCCTGTTCACGACGATGGTGTCCACTACCAGCCCGTAGAGACAGAAATACATGAACGCTCGCTGCGTCTCACGGATCACCATTCGTTCCGCGTTGGTGACCAACCTCACAGAGGTTATGTCCTTGTTGAGCAAGACCTCGTCAACTCCGTCCAGTCTCAGAAAGAGATCTCTCAAGGAAGCGAAGTAACTATCCTCAGGGACGGGAACGTCTGTCAGCTTCTTGGCAATTGGTCGAGCGATTCTCATGAGATTTCGCTCAAGCGAAAAAATCTTCTTCATGTACCAATCGAGGGTAGACGGCATGCCGATGAATCGCAGCGATTCTCCCGTCGGAGCACAGTCGACGATGATGACGTCGTACGTTCGTCTGCGATAGTATTGATTAATGTATAGAAGGCTGATCACGTCTTCCATCCCGGGAATCACGGCCAGCTCTTCGGCCAGGACGTTCTTGATTCCGCTGGAGCCGAAGATGGCTGCCAGGTAACCGGAAACTTCTCCCCAATGCCGGTCAAGCTCTTCCTGGATGTCCACCTCCTGAATCCAGAGGTTTTTCATGACATTGCGCGCCTCCCCCCGGTTGTGGTCGTGAAGGTCCACATCCAGTTGGAACGCGTCGGAAAGACTGTGGGCAATGTCTATGGAAATCACGATCGTCTTGAGCCCCATTTGGGCGCATCTTACCCCTGTGGCCGAAGCAACCGTTGTCTTCCCCACCCCACCTTTTCCGGAAAAAACAATAATTCTTGGGTGGTCCTTCTTCACTCTCTCCTCCCTGTCGCCTCAGTAGCCCAGTGAACGACAGCGCTCCGCCTCGAGCTCGGGAAATCATCCAGCCAGGGCTTCTGTGGGGCAATGCACTGTCAGCCCACGCTGTTCTGCGTATTCAGCCTGTGGCGATCAAGACCGTTTTCCTTCCGGATTGCCAAGTCCTGAACGGAACCTCTCCAAAAGATCTTAACCATACCTGAACGAGGCCGAGAAATAAAGGCCCGTTGCAAAAGGCACCCTTACTCAATCGAGGTTTCGGAACAAAGACCGGCAACTTTGAGACCAATTTTTTGCGCCGTCGTGTTATGTATTGTGCACCCGTGGAGCAGAACACAAGATCGGGTCATACTGCGTAGCGACATCGAGGACGATGAAGAGAACTATTCCAACAGAGCCGGTGGCATGCGACCTGTGTGGGGCTGAGGATCAGGATCTCCTGTACACGCGCCTGGATCCCGTCACCGGCCAGGAATTCCACCTGGTGGAGTGCAGATGCGGCATGGCTTTCGTCAACCCCATGCCGGTGGACCACGCCATTCCCGCTCTCTACCCCTCGGACTACTTGAAGGACAAACATGGAATGACGTCCCTGTACAGGGGCATGCTGAAGTTTCTGCCAAGAGGCGGAGGCAAGCTCCTGGACATTGGCTGCGGACGGGGCGATTTCATCCGGTACGCTGCCGGTCACGGCTGGCAGGTGGAAGGGATAGACCTGCTGGCCTGGGACACTCCCGAGGACGTCCCTATACGGGTCGGGGATTTCACTCGCATGGCCCTCCCAGAGCGGCATTACGACGTCATTACCGCTTGGGCAATTCTCGAGCATGTGAAACGTCCGTCCCTCTTCTTTGAGAAAGCGTCAGCCCTGCTAAAGGATTCGGGCCGATTTGTATTTCTGGTTCCCAACTTCAGCGCTCCCGGAATGCGATGGAGTTGCACAGAGGACGTTCCCCGGCATCTGCATCTCTTCACTCCCAAAGCGGTGCGCGCCTACCTGCACAGGTTCGGGATGGAAGCGGAGGCCATCCATCATTCAAGCTCACTGTACACCGCGTATCCCTTCGGTCTTCTCAGACATTGTGCACTGCGCATTCGGGGTAGGGAAACCCGATGCCAGCGCTACGAAAATCGGTCGGTCGTCCTGCTCAGGAACCGACAGATCGATGGGAACTTGAAGACATGGTTACGGGAGGTAGTTGAATCGGTGGGCCCTGTAGACCTTTTCCTCGATACTCTGGACCTGCTGCTCGGCATCACTGTGGCGACCATTTCCCGAGCGCTGGGGAACTACGGGGTCATCACCGTGATAGCGGGACCTCGCGGGCAAAAAAAAAGCAATCCTGATGAGGAGGATTGCTAAGAGGGTATGGTTAGGAGTCGTTGTTCGCTTTCTATACAGCAACTCGCGTGCCAAGAACCTAATAACTCGAAATTATTGGCTGCCACCGAAGATTCACGAAAACTCCACCCAAAATCGCGCATATTTTTTTCGCATCTCACCGAGAATCATCACGCATCGCGAGAATTTTTTTCGCACCCCTAATAAGCTGCTGTCAGCGTATTCCTCGGAGCCGCACGACTCGCGACACCGGCAACATGGTCCATGAATTCCTGGGGCGAAGCACGTCCGTTCAGCGGCCATGTTACGTAACGTCATCAGATTACAGGGAGTTGCCCGAAATTCGCACCCCACGTTTTTCAGTTGGGCGGTCGTTTCAAAGTTGCACTGACGGAACCAGGGCGCTGTCACAAACACTGGCTGATCCACAGGATATGGCTCTAGGGCTTGAAAAATCGAGCTGCGAAAAAACCATCCACCCGCTCTGTCTCAGGAGGAGGAAACGTGGAAAAATACCCGCGTCCGGTCACGAAGCGCGGAGAAGGGACTTCGGACGGATGAATGCGATCAACCGCGTACTCCTGGGCAACGTTCAGAAATTTCTCTACAACCTCAACGGTCTCTTCGGCTGTGACAGTGCAGACAGAATACAAGAGCTTTCCGCCCGGCTTCAGGATCTTGGATACGCGCAGGAGCATTTCGAGCTGGGTTTCAGCGAAATTGCCGGGATGTTCCGGCAGCGCTCGATACTTGGCATCAGGATTGTGGCGAAGCACCCCGAGATTCGTGCAGGGAGCATCCAAGAGGATGCGATCGAAAAGCCCAAGACCCTGCAGGTCTTCGCATTTTTTGGCGTCTCCGATAACGAATCTCACGTTCTCGACG
>CAYZET010000448.1:0-4438 GCA_964477215.1 uncultured Syntrophaceae bacterium
ATCGGTGAAAAGCGTGTGAAGGGGCCGCGGGGCAGTGGTTCTTTGCGGGCAAAGAGGAGGTCGCGCGCTCTGCTCTGCTCGAGGCGCACGGCGAGTGGTCATGGCAGTTGGCAGGAGTTCTGTCCACTTCCTAATCTCTCGAGAACATTTATGAGAGGTTCTCAGACCGGTGGGACGGGCGGCTCGCCTGACATTGCTGCACGGGAGAAACGCAGATTGTTGTTGGCAACCGGTATATAATGGTTGTCGCAACTTCTGTTCCTCGTACTTCAGCATTGAGCCTCCCCTAGAGTGGCGACCCGGGAGGAGGCCTCCTCGGCAGAGAGCATCACCCCGGTCCGCTACTTCTTGTCTTTCAAATTCAGGGTCTTTTTCACAAGCTCCTTTTCGTGATCGAATTTTACCACCCGCTGAAGCATGATCTTCTGGGCCATGACCGGTCCCGCTCCGTGCCAGGTTCCCACCCCGTGGAGACCTGCGGTCCAGTGCTGCAGCAGCTTGTGCACCTTCAGAATATTCTCTGTGGGCTCATCCGATCCAAAGCTGAAGAATTCCTCCACGTAGGCGCCGGTTTCCGGGGTCTTCAGCTCCTTGAGCGATGGCATGGTTACAATGAGTCCTCCTCCGATATCTCCCGCCAAGGCCATAGTCCTCCAGAAGGCATTGCAGATGTTGAGTTTGGACACATTTCCCATCACCTCGTCGGGGAGAAACACTCCCGAGCCTCTTGGTTCCTCTGTGCCCATTCGCGCGGCTGCCAGTCCGCAAGCTCTCCCCGTTTCTCGAAGCACAACCATCTCGCAGATCTGCTCGTTGATGTGGGAGACCCTTTCGAGACCTTTGTACTCCTGGATGAGCTTGCAGGCTCCAATGATCTGATTCATGAAGCCCACTTTGCACGTTCCACCACATGTCATTCTGTGGGTCTTGGCAAACCTGGTCACAAACGTAGCCGAGAATTCCGACTCCCCGCAATGGAAGACCCTTTCCCAGGGCACGAAAACATTGTCGAAAACCACCATGGAGGTCTCCCTCTGACCGAATCGGGGATTCCCCAGCTCGAAGATGTCCTCTGTCTGCTCCCGCTCAGCAGAATAGGGAGAATACTGGCAGATGTACGTAATCCCCTTCGAGTCCGCGGGAACAGCGAACGCCAAGGCGTAGTCCGCTTCGTCCGCAGTATGAGCTGACTGAGGGAGCACAACCAGCTCGTGGCTGGCGAAGGCCCCGCTAATGTTGATCTTTGCCCCGCGAACCACTATCCCATCCTTGTTCTTGTCAACGAGTTTCAGGGATAAGTACGGATCGGGCCAGTCCAATGCCCGTTTCTGCCTGTTGCCGCGCGGCTCGGTGAGCGCACCCGCTACGGAAAGATCCCTGCGCTGGACCATCTTGAGATATTCCAGGAATCGGGGATGATATTCGGTTCCCAGTTTTCGGTCCATTTCCCAGGTAGTTGCGGCCAATGAGTGAAATGCGTCGTAGCCTACGCACCTGTATATGCAGGTTCCGAGCCTCTCAGCCGAGAAGGTTCCCGCCAGGGCCTTTGCCTCCAGGTCTTCCGTGCTTTGGCTCACATGGGTGTAACGGTTTATCACCTCGCCGATGAGGGGCGAATGACAGCTCATGATGTCCCGAGACGCCGGATCCAGAGCCCACTCGTAACTCGCCTTGTTCGATTCTACCACGGTCCTTGTGTTCGGATTGTCCAACACGCTCTCTATCCGTTTGCCGTTCATAAATATCCGGGGCTTCATCTGCCTGAGGCTTTCTTCGTAAGCCTCTGGGGTCATCAGGGCCATGATTCGTCTCCTCCCTTTGAATTTAGAGTGTCAATCGCCTTTTCACGCTTCCCGTTCATGATTTGCCGTGTCAATCGGGTTCAGGACTATCTTGAATGCTCTTGAGTATGGTATCACTCAGATGCAGAGTGATCATCGTTCGTGTCAGACTTGAGCGCTAAAACGAGGCCGTGCACTTGAGATGCCCCGGACCCTTTCAGCGCGCCTGCAGCTTCTGCCAGGGTGGCCCCTGACGTGGAAACGTCATCGAGGAGGAGCACACGTTTCCCCTTGATCCGACCGGGATCCGCCACATGCATGGAACCTCGAAGATTACTCTTTCTCTGAGCTCGAGTCAGTCCCACCTGCGGGGCCGTGTCCTTGATTTTCCGTAACACGGTTCGGTCAAGGCGGGTGTTGGTTTCTGAGGCCAGCTTCTCCCCGAGGAGCAGCACATGGTTAAAACCACGGGAAATCAGTCGCTTCTCATGCATCGGAACCGCCAGGATCACGTCGAACCGGGCATCTAGGAAGTGCCTCTCATAAGTTTGCAGGAGGAGATGGCCGAGAGAGCGCCGCAAATGGAGCGCACCATAGAACTTGAAGGCAATGATTGCTTTCCTCAGGCTACCGTTATAGTAGGCCCCATATCTGGCGCTTTCGAATGGTGGCTCAGACGAGAGGCAGGAACCGCACAAGCGGGCTGGCGAGTGGTGCAGACCAGGCGCAAACCTTCCGCATTGACTGCAGAACGGCTCGGGTATCCAGTTGATAGACTCGAGGCAATCTCCGCAAATAAGGGTGCGAGGATCCGCATCCCTTGTACCGCAGAAGCTGCAGATTGGTGGAAACAAGGCGGCCACGGCAGATCGAGAAAAGAGCGAAAGTGCGCGGGTGAGCACGCGAAAATCCTCCGTCTTATTTCGAGGGAACGGGGAAAGACGACTCGGAAAAGTCTCAGGAGCGGAGATAGGCTTTGTTTCCGGCCGCAATACTTCCCAATGTATCAATACTGATCAATTTGACGCAAAGAAGTCAACGGAATTTGAACCAGGAGAACTCACGAGAGCGACGGAATGCTTGCGACAACCAGATTGCAGGCTTCGACGCAAAGCATGCGAGATCCATGGCCTGGTCAAACACCGTGGAACGAAGTGGTAGTGTGTTATTATGGTGCTCGAACGGAAGCTCTTGATGGGCGCACGACACTGCTTCCGGAAATTTCCTTTCCAGCAGCCTCGCCCTTTTGACCGGAGGTGAGCTCATGCCCCTGATCACACTTACCACGGATTTCGGGACGAGAGACGGATACGCGGCCCAGATGAAAGGGGTCGTCCTTGGAATCAATCCGAACGTTAAGCTGATTGACGTGACTCACGATATCGACCCATTTTCGATTTTGGAGGCGGCGCTGGTTCTCAAGGGCGTATCGCGATACTACAAACCAGGAGTGATCCATGTTGCTGTGGTGGATCCGGGAGTGGGAAGCTCCAGGAGAGGAATAGTGGCCGCTGCTGACGGGAGATTCTACGTGGGGCCCGACAATGGTATTTTTTCATTGGTCCTCGGTGCTGCCCAGTCGAAGGAGGTCCGCGAAATTCGTAATCCTCTCTTGGTCCTCGATAAGCCCCATCCGACCTTTCACGGCAGAGACGTATTCGCACCTGTGGCAGCCCACTTGTCTCTGGGTGCGAGATTTGACAGCATCGGGCCGTTGGTGCGGGATCCGGTCAGCTTTTCCATAGCAGCTCCCGAGCTTCATGAAACGCAGGGGCAAGGGGAAGTCATATATATCGATCGTTTTGGGAATCTCACCACCAACATTGAAGGGGGGATGCTTTCCCGTCCAGTCTTGAGCGTCAGGTTATGCGATGTAGAGATCCGTGGACTGAGCCGATTTTACGGCGAGGCTCCGCCTGGTCAGCCGCTCGCGCTCATCAATAGCTTCGGTTATCTGGAAATAGCTGTCAACGGAGGAAATGCTGCCCGGGAGCTGGGGGTGGATCGGGGTGAGAGAGTAATCCTGGTGTTTCGTAGAGAAACATAAGGCCGTCCGTAGTCTCGTCTCTCCCATGCTGGGGAATGCAACATCTACGGAGCCGGCTTAGCGGTGCGTCGTCAGTATCCGGGCCTGGAATTAGCGGGAGATTCTTGCTCGCGCGGTGAGACACAGACTTCGCTGCCCCCTGCCCGGTTGGTACAAGACTACATAAACATCCATGACTTCTCAGTCAGAACGGACCATGAGAGTCACCGGAATTTCGCGGGACCCCTCGACGGCCGTCACGAGCCGCCCCACTCCTCTCTTCGTAGCGCCGACGTCTCGCCGGTAATCAGGCGACTTTGCGAAACAGCTCCTCCTGGGGAAGGGCAGGTTTAGAGCCTGTCTCAATTCAGGGCAGGTTTGAATGAAGAATACCGGCGAGACGCCGGCGCTACGGGAGCTGCGAGCCAAGATTCCCCAGGTATGGGCGGGTTTCAAACCCGCCCGCGCCTGAATAAGGCCCTCGCCCCCATTCTCACCACGTGCCACTGCAATCGGATCAACCGCGTTGCCGTGAATAACGTCATGGATGTTTGCGAAATCGTCTGCTCAGAAACCGTACACGCCACTCATACCCACTGCAAGTACGTACGACGTGTACGACCCGCTGGCA
>CAYZET010000449.1:0-4432 GCA_964477215.1 uncultured Syntrophaceae bacterium
GATCGCGAGAAAATTCTTCCGGTTATCGGACAAAAATTTTGTCACTCACTATAGGTCTTGCAATTACTTATACTCACAATATTTCCGATCTCTTGTTTCCAAAACCAACAACTCATTTGACCGTAACACTCTCCTAACATCGTTGCTGCACGTTAGTGAAGGATGAAGTCTCGGATCGAGGAAAACCACAGTTTCCTATGTTCAAATCGTGAGGTGCCAATGGGCTATTACGTTCATGAAGTGCCAGGCCGAATGAGGGTAAAAATCCCCGAGCTCAAGAAGGACCACTCACGGGCGAGAAGAATCGAGAACACGCTGGAAGACATGAACGGAGTGAGCGGAATTTCCGTTAATACTCTGACTGGAAGCGTCGTTGTAACGTTCGATCCTCGCGTGACCAGTTCCCGTGTTATCCTGACTGAGCTTTCCCAGGAGGGCCACATCGACCTGGCCCGCGCCATCTCAGGAGGTCAGCATTTCGATAAGACAGCCAAGAAGATCGGAGCTGCCGTCTCCAAGGCAGTCCTCGGACTTGCGCTCGACAGAGCACTCCAGGGCTCGCCGCTCTCCATCCTTACAGTTCTGATATAGGAGAGCATTGGGAGGGAATCGGTTCATCCACCGGCGCGCGAAGGGCTGGTGCCTTCCTCTTTCTACTCGTAAGCCAACCGCACTCATGAATCCTTCAGAGCATCCATCATATCGGTAGCCTCCCAGGGGAGATCGAGGTCAGGTCGACCGAAGTGCCCATAAGCCGCCAGTTTTCGGTAGAATCCACCCTTTGACAGCGAAGGAAGCCTGCGCAAGTTGAACTTCTTGATGATTGCCCCGAGCCTGAAATCGAAATGGGTTTCAACCAAACGGGCGATATCGTCATCGGACTTCTTGCCGGTGCCCATGGTTTCGACCTGGATGCTCACCGGCCCAGCCTGCCCGATAGAGTAACTGAGCTGGACCTCGCACTGGTCGGCCAGGCCGGCGGCTACCACATTCTTCGCTGCATGCCTGGCCGCGTAAGATCCTACCCGGTCTATCCTGAGCGGATCCTTTCCGCTGAGTGCCGCCCCGCTGTTCCGCGAGAATCCTCCGTACGTATCGATCGCGTTCTTGCGGCCCGTCAGACCCGAATGGACGGACGGCCCCCCGAGCTTGAGCGGCCCGGCCGGATTGACAAAAATCTTGGTATCACGATCCGGCCTTATGGGCTCGTCTACAAAGGCGGGCTCTATCACTTCTCTGCGAATGTCTTCGTTCAACTGGGGCGCAGGTGGATACGAGCGGTCTATCTGGCTTGAGTTGATTGCCACGCTATAGATCCTGAAGGGTCGCAGATCCCTGTATTCTACACTGACCTGGGAAGTACCATCGGGGGCCATGTATGGCAGCACGCCCTCCGACCGGACCTGGGAGAGCCGGCGGGCAAGCTTATGCGCAAGCCATATGGGAAGAGGCAAGAACATGGGAGTCTGGTTGCATGCAAAACCGAACAGAGTTACCTGGTCATTGGCCGGCATGTTGTCGATGTCAGCATCACAGAGGTTGTCCTCGTCGAAGAGGCCGATTTTGGGAACCATTTCCTTGAGACTGGTGAGGATGCTGCATGTTTTGAAGTTGAACTCATGATCCACATATCCGATCCGCCTGATGACTTTTCTTGCAACATTTGGAAAGTCCACCTTCACGTTTGAAGCAAACCTGGCTGCGATAAACACCACAGAGAGAGAGACAGCGCATTCCGCGATAATCCTGGCACAATGGTCTTGTTCCAGGAAACGGTCCACGATTGCATCGCTGATCTGGTCGCACAGCTTGTCGGGATGCCCATCGGTAGCGGATTCAGACGAGTGAATGAAGTTTCTCCTCATTATCAGCTCCGTTTCTGACTTTTTTCGCAGCTTCACTCACCAGCAACGGCGTTACAGAGGTTGCCGCAACGACCAGGCCGTCAAGAGCCGTCAAGGGGCTTAATCCGAGCAAGGTGCGCAGGCCGGGAACGAATTGTACCAGGACTTGCATGAAGAGGGAACCGAATACCGCTGCGCTCAAGTACCGGTTGGGTTGCATCTTCTCCCTGTCGAAGATGCTCACAGTTTCAGACCGGCAAGTCAAAGAATGGAGAATCTGCGATACGGTAAGACTCTGGAACGCCACCGTACCTGCTGCGAGGCCGCCACCGTATTTCACGACTCCATACCCATATGCAAGAAGAGAGCTGAGCGTGATCGTGGTAGCCTCTCCGATTATGCGCTTAAAATCTTCGATTCCCACGATCGGCTCGGCCGGGTCGCGGGGTGGCTCTTTCATGACGTTGGGCTCCGCCGGGTCGAGAGCCAGGGCCAAGCCGGGGAATATGTCAGAAATCAGATTGATCCAAAGCAGTTGCATAGGATTGAGGGGACGTCCAAGCCCGAGCGCGGCGGAGACGAACATCACCTCGATCTCGCTCAAGTTGGTCGCCAGCAGATAGTGAAGGCACTTGCGAATGTTCCGGTAAATGGTCCTCCCGTCACGTATGGCAATGGCGAGGGTCTCGAGATCGTCCTCCTCGAGAATTACGTCCGCGACTTCCCGCGCCACATCGGTCCCCCCCTCCCCCATGGCTATGCCGATATCCGCTGCCTTGAGCGCGGGGCCGTCGTTTATGCCGTCGCCTGTCATGGCAACCACTTTTCCCGCACTCTGGAGGGCCTGCACTATCTGGAGCTTGTGAGAAGGACTGACTCGAGCGAAGACATGGACTCTCTTGGCAAGAGCTCTAATTACCTCGGGATCCGTGGCGCTCAGGGCAGTAGAGTCGAGAATCTCGAGAGGATTGCCGTTGTTGAGGCCAAGCTCCTTGCCGACCGCGTACGCAGTAGGGCTTTGGTCACCGGTGATCATGATGGTTTCCAGCCCGGCCTCATGGAAGCGCTCTACAGCGTCTTTGGCTCGTTCTCGGATCGGATCTGCCATTCCCACGAGTCCGAGCCAAATGAAAGATTCGTCTTCGCTTTCAAGGGCATGCCCGTTTCTTGAATAGGCCACACCCAGAACCCGCAGCGCATCGCCAGCCATACGGTCGTTTTCCACCTCGATGGTGTCTCTGTCTTCCTCCGTCAGAACAACCTCTTGACCATCCCTCATCTGAAGCGTGCACTTTCTCAACACCTCCAGGGGGCTTCCCTTCAAAGCAACTATGGTCGTGTCTCCGCAGAGGTGCTCCGTGCTCATGAAGACACGCTTGCTGCTCCGGTAACGCGTCCGCAGGAGAGGCATTTTTGCCCGGAGAGCGTTCACGTCGACTCCCGCCATGATGGCCATCCAGATGAGCGCATTTTCGGTAGCAGAGCCGCTAATGGCATAATCCCCTCCCGAGCCGTTTACCACGCTTTCGTTGCAGAGCACGCAGGTCTGAATCAACTGCAGCACTTCTCCGGATTGGAACGGATCCAGGAGATTTTCACCCACGAGAAACTTGCCCTCGGATACTCTTATCTCGCGCATGCCGGCGTGGACACGCAGGACGGACATCCGGTTGAGCGTTATTGTCCCTGTTTTGTCAAAGCAGATTGTCTGAACAGATCCCATGGTGCAGATTGCATCAAGATTGCGGACGAGAACCTTTTGGGCCCTCATCTTCTTGATGCCGATGGCAAGTGTCGTAGTTGCCACAGCAGGCAACCCCTCAGGCACTGCGGCAACAGCGAGCGATATCACGCTCTTGAGCATTTGAAGCAGCCCGTTGCCTCGTAAGAGACCTATAAGAAAGACCAGGCCGCATATCACGCCTGACAAAACGACCAGTTGATTGCCCAAAATTGTAAGTTGCGTCTCGATGACACTGTCAGGCCGCTGTGCATCAGAGACAAGAGCCTGTACCGTTCCTATCTCGGTGTCTCTCCCTGTAGCAACCACGACGGCACGACCTTGCCCGCCAGTGACGAGGGTACCCGCGTATACCATGTTCAGCCGGTCAGCCAGCGGCAGGCCCGTGCCGGTAAGAGCGTCCGTTCTTTTTGCGACGGGCAGGCTCTCGCCAGTGAGCACCGATTCGTCGAGGCTCAAGTGATTGGCCTGGACCACCCGCCCGTCTGCGGCGACATATGTCCCCGGCTTCAGGATGAGAATATCTCCTGCGAGCACCTGCTCCGCGGGGACCTCCGCGACCGTGCCCCCTCTGAGCACCTGCGCGAACGGTCTCACGAGGCTCTTGAGGGAGTCGATAGTCTTCTCAGCCTCGTTCTCGGTTGCGAAGCCGATGACTGCGTTGATCCCCACCACTGCCATTATGACTGCGGCCTCGGCGATTCCCCCTGTAAGCACCGAAATGCCTGCCGAGATCGACAGGAGGAGGACAGGCACGGAATTGAACTGATCGATGAACATGTCCCATCGCGAGCGCGGGGTTGATTCGGGGAACACATTCGGCCCGTACAAAGCAAGGTTTCTCTTG
>CAYZET010000450.1:0-4419 GCA_964477215.1 uncultured Syntrophaceae bacterium
GCTTGCGCGGCGTGATAGACCGAGCGCCCCCCCCCCGTGCGCGGACCTGGTGGGGGAACGCTGCCGGCTCGGGGGGCCGGATAGTGATATTGTGTCTTTGCACAGGTTCTGGTGGGGAGTCAGGACGTGGGTATGGCGTCGTACGGGATTCTGGATTCCCGTTGGGGGGTGAGGAGAGGTGTGTTACAGACCGATCAGCTTGAGGGCAAGATGGGTCTTGAAAGAGAGCCATCGGAGTGTCTTTGCGCTATTGGTAGCGCCGCATCTGTGCAGTATCGTGATGGCGAGGTTTCTCAAGGTGGCCATGACACGTGGAGCAGTTCCCGTCCTTATCTGTGAGCGATCTTCGCGAAAGGTCTCATCTCGTATCCAATGAAGTCCGTTTTCAATCCCCCAATGTGTGCGGTTGAGTGCAAGCACACGCTCGGGTGATGCCTGGTCTGGTGTCAGGCTGGTGATTCCGTACGCTATTTCACAGGATTCTTTGTTTTTTTTCAGGTGGGTCACTTCGCGGCGGACACAAAAGACTTGTCCGACGTGGGGGAAGTCGACATAGTCGTTGATTTCTTGGCTGGTCCAGATGCTTCTGACCTCGAGCCGTCCGTGACCCTTATCGATGGTTTGGTGCTGAGGGGGGAAAAACGACCAGGTTAAGGTCTTCGATGGCCTCCAGGAGAGAAGGTTGGTTATCTTTGACGGTGAAGACGTAGTCGGCCTTCTTCTCTTCTACCACGTAGTCGGCAGTTGCTCTTTGTGTGTGCATGGCGTCTGCGGTGACTACGGTGCCTTCGAGGGGCACAGGGTCCAACAGCTCCCTGATCACCGGGATTTCATTGGTAGTGGATGGAATCTGTTGCTGGGCCAGGACGGCACCTTGAGCGGGGGAAAATGCCGAAAGAAGCTTCACCTGACCGTTGGCACTGCGAGCGCCCTTGAGGGTTTTTCCATCCACTGACGCAGCCAACCCTCGTTGCACCGTGGACCGGACCCAATCCGAGACAGCACGGTCTACCGCATCCGCATCGACGGCCTGGATGAACCGGCGGATTGCCGGCTCACTTGGCGCATCATAGAGTCCGGTTTTGGGATTTTTCCGGCATCTGAGGCGCTTACGCATCTTTTGGGAACATGCCTGACCCCACTGCGCCATGGCGTCGAAGCTGGTGGCACCACACAGTGTGGCACAGATGGCAATAGACAAGATGGCGAGCTTGTTGTGGCGGATTCCCCGAGGCATGCGACAGTCTGGGATCGTGAGCAGGGCCTTATGCAGCAAGTCAGCATGGCTGTACGGGAGTTTCATGGATGTGACCGTTGGTTTGAGCTCCATCTGGACATAGGGGTCGGCCAGCTTTTGGGCTGCGTCTGGTCGAAGGTGACGGACAAAAACTGATTTGATGCATCCGTGATGGGTGTAGGTTCCGTGGTGATTGGCAAATCCACGGGTGTTTCCGAGAAAGAGCCACCCTGCGGCTTTGTAGCAGGTCCCCCGATAGAATCGGGGAGCGACAAAAGTTTCTACGAGGTAGATGGGATGGCCGTGAGCGGCCTGCCAGTCATCAGACAAGCGTTTCAGGTTGAGGGCAAGCACTCGGGAGGCTAGATTGGGAACATTGACGTCGGGCAAAATGAGGAAGCGGCAATTGTTTGCCACAAGAGGAAGGCGCTGGAGCTTCAGTGCCTCAGTCCACCCGATCCATTGGTCTCGTGCTCCACATTTGAGCGCCGCGGCGCCCCATCCCAACAGCGCGAGCCAGCGGTCCCGGTAAACGGCAACGTAGCGCAGGGACTGTCCGATGAGGGAATGGAAGCCGAGATAGTGGTGTCGCTTCATGAGGCTGTTCCAAACAGACCGTTCCGAAGAGGTCACCAAACGGACCTCCACGCGCCGGACCATCTCTCGCTGTTCTCTCGGCTCTCCAGGTGATGAATGATCCATGCCCCCCTTCTAGACAATTTCGGCTGGTATGTACAGCAAAAAGCGCACAATGATGCAAATACCGAGGGTTATGGCCTACAATGACATAGCCCTGTTTGGGGCGGCAACCGTTTGGTTCCCGTGCCATAGGCCTTCGATGAGTCGAGTAGAATCCGGAGGCCATTGAAAAAAACTTGACAAGATCTCAAAGTTCATTGAAAATGAAAACCATTCCCAGGGAGGGTGCCCGAGATGGCCGGAGAGGAGACCAAGGCGTTGTCCTTGTGCCAGAAGGCCCTCCAGGACCGCGGATACAGACTCACCGCTGCAAGGGAAGGCGTGGTCCGCGTTCTGGCGGAGGCCAAGGCGGGTGAGCATCTCAGCGCTGAGGAGATCTACAGGAGAGTCGGTGCTGGTAATCGGGCCGTAGGCCTGACATCCATCTACCGAGCGCTTGATCTCCTGGTACACCTGGGTGTCATGTACAAGTTCGACTTCGGCGACGGAAGGGCCAGGTACGAACTCACTGAAGGCCCCCGAGGCATACCCCATCACCACCATCTGGTCTGCGCCGGTTGCGGGACCATTCTAGACTACCACGAGTTCATCGACGAGGAACTGAGTCTTATAAGACGAACTGAGGAGTGGCTCTCTGAGCGATACAGGTTCAAGATAACCGGCCACATGATGAGCTTTCACGGTTTGTGTTCCGCATGTTGCGGAAAAGAGGCTTTGCCGGAAAAGACAGGCGATGGGACGGTTGCCCCCTCTCATTTCCGTGAAGGGCCATCGGAGTAGGTGTATTTGAAATTCCTGCAAGATGAGTCCGCAACCGACGTGAAATGTTCTTCCACTTCGATAAAATCCCCTGCTGATTCCAGGCTCTGAAGGCGGAGCACAGGCGGCATCATAGAGACAGGGTCAACGAAAATCTTCAATTGCGTCGGTTTGCAAGGGAAAAATGCGACGCCTCGGATTCAGTCAACAGACCTCTTGAGTTGAACGTCATTGGTCGGATTCCTATCGTGACGCATCGTCTCTGCCGGAATCCGTGTGTTCAGGCGCATCTGCGCAGCGAAGCTGTCGGGACGAACTACCCGGGGGCTCCGACTGCTTCTAGTCGTGGATGGCAGCAATTGATGGGTAATCCGGGGGGAGATGTTCAAGCGTTTTTATTGTGGAGGTGGAACCATGACTGATCTCAAGACCTGGAAGAAGGCCCTTCTCATCGGCGTATGCATGGCGTTTGCTCTTGCCGCCCCATGGATAGGTGGCGCTGCCGAAAAATCGTCGAAAGCCGAGGAGAAGAAGAAGGTCGACCATCAGAAAGCTTTTCAGATCTATAAGCAAAAATGCCTTCTCTGTCATGATTCGGTCGCTGATCCTGAAAAGCCGGGGCGAACTCGAGACGACTGGTATCTGGTCATAAAGACCATGCACGGTTACGGTCTGGGGCTGTCTCCTCAGGAGGCGGACCTCGTGATCGACCTGCTGTACAGCCTGCGAGGGAGCATAGAAAAGGATCCCGGATGACAGAAATGGGGAAGGCATTCCGTGAGTTCCCGTGAGTCCTGAAGAGGCTTGAGCCCGCGCATCAATGGAAAGAGAGGCCACTTAGGTAGACTCGACGAAATAGGATTCGTCAACCCCAAGGCATCGCAAATTCATCAGACACAGGAGGCAAAAGATGGAACGTCGCGACTTTCTCAAAACCATGGCGGCTGCCGGTGTGGCTGTCGGCGGTGCAGGTATGCTGCCCAAAAAAGCGGAGGCGGCCAAGGTGGACTTCGGCCAGGTCAAGTCGGTCAAAGTGGATGTGCTGACAGAAACAAGCTGGTTCGACAACGACATCTTCAAGAAGAACCTCATGGACTACGGCGGAGCCATGACGAACCAGTACACCATACCGTGGGAGTGGGATAATGCTGGAGGATATGCCGCTCTCATTACGGTTACCGGGCTTGACGGCAAGGAAAGAAAGTTCCTCATGGACACGGGGTGGAACAACGAATGGATGGACTACATCTTCAATGAGAAGAGCGATGTGGCGTCCATGCTGAAGAGTGGCGAAATAGAGTTCATGATGCTTTCTCACTGGCACCTGGACCACTTGTGGGGAATTGAGTCCACACTGAAGAACAAGCCGGACATCACTATCTATGCTCCCAAGACGCATTATCCAGAGGACATAGCCCTGCTGAGAGAAAAGGCCCACCACAAGGCAAAGACCAAAGAAGGCAAAGAGGTCCTGATCTGTAAGAACGACACACCCCACACCGGAAAGCTCATAGAGTGCTCTCCCGAAGGAGACAAGGGCGACGGGATTTACAGGCCGATGCCGGGCGTGGCCATCAGGATCGTCAGGAAGCCCAGCCCCACCGTGGCCACGATGAAGCAGGCGTACATGATCAGCTCGAGCGTGTTGTACACCCACTTGCTCGCCGCAAACACGACGAACACCAGCCCGCAGGCGGCCATGCCCACGATCTGCCACTGGCTGA
>CAYZET010000451.1:0-4394 GCA_964477215.1 uncultured Syntrophaceae bacterium
GACCACCATCACGTATTGAAATAGGTTGCTCTCAAAGGATAGCAGAATCGACCAGACCAGGTATGTCTGCAGGGAGGCTGCTTCCGCGAATTCTGCGGGGTAGAGGAATCCAATGATCAGCCCGCTCTCCGTATGGAGCACAAACATGATGGGCACGGCGATAGCGATCAGCCACAGGGCAGTATTCCGCACAAGCGAGGCCACCTCATCCTTCCGGGTCCACCAGAGGACCGAAAGGACCGGAAACACCACCCACCCCAACAGTTGTTCCGAAGCGAGTATGGAGACAGGGTCTACAATGTTGTATGTGGCGCTGTACACTGCCACACCGTCGCGGCCTGCAGCCTGCTCGAGAAAGAAGTAATTCAATTTGTTGTACACAGTACCAAGAATCTGAATCAATGCGAAGATGGCCGCGGTTCTGAAGGTAGAAATCACCGGAGACCAGGCTGACGGTATCACGGATAGCTTGGAAGAGTAGGTCTTCGCATACCAAATTACGCCTGGCATGAGACGGATCGAACCCGATACAAGCTTGAACAGGGCAACGAAGACCGGCGGCAATCCCAACAGTGCAGTCACGAGACCATATCCGTAGGAACCCGCAGAAGCCAGGATCTTGATCCGAGCTTCGGTCTTCTGCAGCCCCCGGACCCGCATGTCCGCGAAAAACGTGTCTGCCAATTCTTCGATACCAAAACCCAGAGCGATGACGAGGACAATCCAACCGAGCTGGACCGAGTATCCGCGGTACCCACTCACCCCCCAGAGAGCGAGCAACGAGACAAAGAGGAGACACACTTTTATGATGTTCACTCGGCTCGTGATGGCCGCCTTTTCCTGCTCATCTGCACGGCCGAGATCCGCAACCTGCGGGTAGTAGAGGCCGAAATTCACCACTTTGGTGAGAATCGCGCCGGCAGCCAGGGCCAGCATGACCTCTCCGTAGAAATCCTTGTCAAGCCATGCCAAATACAGAAAGAATAGGGTACTGGCAATTCCTTCCACTCCCTGTGCACTGAGGAGATGTGCGAAACGCAGGAGTATGCTTTTCGCGTACCCGTCCGTCTTGGCAGTTTTCTTGACTGGTGCCATAGCCTTCTGACCATTGAGAGAGTGCACCTGGAGTGCTGCGTTGGCCACGATCGAATCGAGCACTATAGCACCTTTGATCGCAGAGGAGAACGCCGGATCGAGACTGTGCGGCTTCACCCGCAACCGGTTGAACCTGTGCGAGCCGTCTGTTATGCTGAGATACCGTGGGCCGTGTCTTACAGACCGGTCCCTCCGGAGGCATGGACTGCATCTTCCTGGCAGCGGGCGCTAACCCAAGCATCCGAGACAGGAGCCGGTACCCCACTCTGGAAATGCCTTGAGGCCAGGAGTGCGTGACTATTCAGCAACCACCTTTCCGGGAAGAATACCCGTTGATCGGAGATGAGTGATCGGTGCAATTCTTTGTCGATTCTTTAGTCAGCGCGCTCGCCCTTATTTCCAGCTTCGATCCCGAAGTGTACCTGGTGGTCTGGACTTCCCTGAAAGTCTCAGCCATAGCCACGGCTATTGCCGCGGTGGTGGGAGTGCCCCTCGGGGTGCTCTTCGCTGTCAAGCGCTTTCGCGGTAAGCGCGCTCTCGTCCTGATTCTGAACACATCCATGGCCCTCCCCACGGTGGTCGTGGGCTTGTTCTTTTATGCTCTGCTCAGCCGTCGCGGGCCTCTGGGACATCTCGGATGGCTCTTCACGCCCCAAGGGATAGCAGCGGGTTTATCGGTGCTGGCCTTACCGATCATGGTCAATCTTACCTTGGCAGCAATCCAGGGTCTTGACGCAAGGCTCGCTATCACCTGCAGGTCTCTCGGTGCGAGCGTGGCACAGCAAATAGTTCTCATCCTTCGCGAAGCCCGATTCGCGGTGACTGCCGCTGTGGTTGTAGCGTTCGGGCGAGTGGTCTCGGAAGTAGGCATCGCGATGATGCTGGGGGGTAACATCAAGGGCTTCACCAGGACCATGACCACGGCCATCGCCCTGGAGACCAGCAAGGGAGAATTCGAGTTGGCGCTTGCACTGGGAATCTTTCTGCTCGCGGTGGCTTTCCTCGTTAACGCGATGCTATTTCTGGTTCAGAGGCCTCGCGTATGACCGTCGCGTACTCGCTCGCCGACATCAGCTTCTACCATGGCTCGAGAAAGAGTCTCGAAGTAGCCAGGCTAGAATTGCGGGCAGGAGAAGTTGTGGCGCTCGTCGGGCCCAATGGAGCGGGCAAGACAACACTGCTGCATCTCATGGCATTCGTGGAAAGTCCGGCATCAGGTGCTATTCAATTCTTCGGAGCTCGAGTGACGCGGCAGAACATGTTGACGTGCAGGCGTCGCGTGGGTTTGCTTCTGCAAAATCCCTATCTATTCCACACGACCGTATTGTCGAACGTCATGTTGGGGCTGAAGATCAGGGGGATATCAAAACAGGCCGGTCGATCCATGGCTCTGGAAGCTTTGGAGAGAGTCGGGTTGGCCGGCTTCGAGCACCGGCCTGCAAAGTTGCTGTCCGGAGGCGAGAGCCAGAGAGTTGCTTTGGCAAGGGCCATTGTGCTCAACCCGGATGTCCTCCTGCTGGATGAACCGGCGAATCATCTGGACAGACAGAGCGTCGTCCGGACCAGGGAAGTCGTGCTAGACCTCAACAGGAGTCGCGGAACCACGGTCGTGCTCGCAACCCACAACTTGGTCGAGGCCAAGACCATGGCCGGGACAATAGCGCATCTTCTCCAGGGACAGATCATCCCGGGATCGCCGGAGAATCTTCTCTCCGGCCGCTTATCCGATTCCGGTTCGCTCTTCGACACGGGAAGAATCGCGATACGACTCCCTGCCAGAGTTTCGGATGCAAAGCATCTGACGGTAGATCCGGGAAAGATCGCCTTGTCACGCCATCGTCCCGCATCCGAATCACCTAACACGTTCCGTGGACGAGTCGTCTCCCTTGCCGCGGAAAACGGTTTGGCCACCGTCTCTGTGGAAGCCGGAGAGCGGTTTCAAATCAACCTGCCCTGGACCTCAGATATGCTTCCGGACCTGTGCCTCGGGCAGGAGGTTTGGATAACGCTCAGCCAAGAGGGTATCAATCGATTCTAGCGTACCCGTGCTCGGACTCTGATTCTTTCTTCTGCGTCTGCCAGAACAATTGTAGCAAGTCCTCAACGCTCATGACATTGAGACAGAAGCAGCGAGATAGGGGAATAATACTGCGGTGTTGACATTGACCGATAAAGGATCGATACTGACGAAACGCCAGTTGTCTTAGGATGTGGCTCACTCCTCGTTCATTTTGCCACTTCGCCTTACGGGGTAGAATTAGTGCTTTCAATATATTGCCCGTTCCCAAAAGGACGCTGAGAAACACGAAACTCCGCAGATTGAGAGGGGAAAATGATGATCATGGCAGGCGCCCCTACACGGTTTCCTGAAGATCGACCGCTGAAGGCTGATCTTGGGCACTGGTGGGTGGTCCACGTGAAGCCGAACTGCGAAAAAATGATGGCCACGTACCTTTTCAATCGGGGAATCAGCTACTTTCTCCCCATGTACCGGAAGAAGCAACGCCAAGGACATTTCAAGCGGTTCAAGATTATCGAGGAGCCGCTTTTCAGAGGATATCTCTGTTTCGCCTTGGAAAAGGAGGATCATAGTCTTCTCTACGACACCAAGAAGCTCGTGAGAATCATCCAGGTGAAGGATCAGGACAAATTCGTTCAAGAGCTCGAAGCAGTAGCCCGTGTAGCGGAAAAGCTTGACGATCTCGTGGTAAAGCCTGGTCTCGCTCCTGGCAAGAAGATTATGATCCTATCCGGTCCTCTCGAGGGCACCATCGGAGTCATACTTCGACGTCGTGAAACGAAGCAGCTAGCTCTTTCGGTGGAAATGTTCAATCAAACGGTGTTGGTCAGGCTGGATCCGGACACCGAGGTAGAGGTTCTTTCCTGATGTCGGAGGGGAGGCTTGCCACCGGCCACCGCGTGGTACGTAGTACAGGATTTCATAAGTACGGTTACGTATTTGGGAAACTGCTCCCTTTAGGGAAGGGCAGGTTCAGAGCCTGTTTCAATGGAGGGCAGGTTTGAAACCCGCCCCTATTGTGGGGTGGAGCGTTGATCGTTGGGCTAGAAGTACCGGAGCAGCAGATGGAGGGGCGGGTTTGAAACCCTGTCCGCGAGGTTCTCGGCGCGAATTTCTGTAGCGCCGGCGTCTCGCCGGTATTCTTGTCTTTAACTGGTCTTAAGAAAAGGTTCTGTTTAGAGCCTATCCCAATACAGGGCAGGTTTGAAACCTGTCCGTTGCGTGGTTATAGTAAGTGACAAAATTTTTGTCCGAAATAGGGCGGTCTGCCAAGACCTCC
>CAYZET010000452.1:0-4376 GCA_964477215.1 uncultured Syntrophaceae bacterium
AGTGCCCAAGCTCATTTCGAATTGGGAGCCATCTATCTCCTGGAGGAGAAGCACGACAAGGCCGAGCACCACTTTAAGGAAGCAGTACGACTCGATCCGTTCAACATCAACGCCAGGTTGAATCTGGGACAAGTTCTTGCCAACCAGAAAAAATATGACGAATCATACAAAGTGTTCGAGGAGCTTGCCAAGCTAGCCCCATCCAATTTGCGCATCCAAATCAACATGGCCCTCATATTGGCCGAGCAGAAACAATTCGACAAGGCCAAGGAAAAACTGGACAAGATTCTGAAGACCAAGCCCGGCTGGGATCAGGTGAGGTTTCATCTCGGCAGAATACTCAGAGAGCAAGGCAAAATCGAGGAAGCAGAGAAGGAATTCGTTCAAATCCGCAAAGAGGATCCCACGTACGTCAACTCGCGGATAATGCTGGCCATCATGTTCCTGAGGTCCAGGGACTACGCGAAGGCTATTCGGTACGTGAACGAGGCTTCGGAATCGGATCCTCAGGATGCTGACGTCCTTCATATCAAAGGATCGGTGCTCGAAGAGCTCAACCGATATCAGGAGGCAATGGTTGCCTACAAGCAGGCGCTTGAGTCAGATCCCAAAAACCCTCGAATCATGTATTCCTTGGGCAACGTATTGGAGAAGGGCGGTCGACGCAAAGAGAGTATGGCTCTCATGGCAAAGATCCTCGAGATCAACCCGGACGATGCGAGCGCCCTTAACTTCATGGGATACACGCTGGCAGTGGAAGGCAAAGACATAGAGAAGGCAGAGAAGCTCGTCCGCAAAGCTCTCGAGATTAAACCGGATGACGGTTATATTCTGGATTCCCTGGCTTGGGTGCTCCACAAGCAGGGCAAGAACGACGAGGCCCTCGAGTACCTTCAGAAAGCGATCTCAAGAGTGAAGGCCGATCCTATCGTGGCAGAGCATCTCGGGGATTTGCTCCTGATCAAGAATCAGAAAAAGGAGGCCGCGGAAGCTTATCGCAAGTCACTCGAGATCAATCCTGACAACATCGTGGTACAAAAAAAGTTACGCAAGATACAGGAGCATGACTTGCCATCCAACGCGAAGTAGCAGGCCCGTGGTATGCCGGGAAATTGTCCTTCCCCGCACGGCTTCAAAACCGGCGGTCCAAGGTGTCGGACTCTTCGATCCGCCCGCCCGTGACTCGGTACTGCTATGCGCTCCGGGGGAAAGATTGCCGTTCAAGAGACTGACATCCCGTGTCCTGACTGCGCTGTTCGTGATCTGTGTCCCCTTGATCACGATCGTCACCGTGTCATACGAGTCCCTTGCCGCCGGTCCCCGTAAAGAAGAGATTCCTCCACCCAGGCCGAGGTATGGGCTTCCAGCCGAGTTGGGAACCAAGGAGCTCAGATTCGCGGGCGAGCGGATTCCTCTGGAGCGAAAGGACGTTCGATCGCGTGTCCTCTCCCAGATAAATTTCCTTCTGCTCGATGCGCGAAGCGTCCTCTCCCTCTGGCTGACTGACGATTTGCAATATGCATGGATTTTCCAGGAGATCTTTCAGAAGGAAGGGCTGCCAAAGGAATTCGTTCTTCTCGCTCCCATCCTGTCGAGAATGAAGAGACCTGGAGACAAAGGGCGGCAGGGAGGGATTTGGGCACTGGAGACACCGTGCGGAGGTGAGAGCGGGGTGGCCATGTCCACCAGCGACTCCCATGACGATAGAATGGACGTGGATCTGTCCACGAAATGCTTCTCTGTCCAGATCAAGCAACTGCGAAAAGAGCTCTCCGATAGCGGATGGCTTATGACGGTCGCCGCGTACATGAGTTCCAAGAAAACAGTGGAGGATCTCCGGCGAGTCTGGAATGCACAATCGTTTTGGGATGTCCCCTTCACGGAAAGTCCCGACGTTCTCGTGCCCAGGTGGATAGCTTTGTGGCTGATCTACTCCTACCCAAGCACCTACGATCTTAACCTGAAGCCGCCTCAACCGATCACGTTCGATCAGGTGAAGGGGGTGGTTCTCGCTAAAGACTTGCCGGTCGCAGAAGTGGCACGGATTCTTGGCGTGCCTCCTCGGATCGTCCTCGATCTCAATCCAAAGATCAAACCGTCTTCCGGGGTCTTCAGTGCCCGGGAAAATGGCAAGCAAGCTGTGCACACGATAACTGCCCCGCGAGGCAAGGGGCAACTTCTCGTCAGGGCACTGAAGGAAAAAGGATATCTGGCCGCCAAACCGGGCAAATGACCCGCTCGCATCCCTTCGTGCACGGCCTGCAATAATGTATCGATCGGAGCCGGAAACGGACCGGTTTCTTCCGATCCCTTTCACGTGCCGGTTCTCTCCACCACGGTCCCGGGAATCGTCTTGACTCCGGGAGGAAAAGGGCTTACCCTTTGGTGGAGGTTTTGGACGAAACTTGCAACAAACTGACCAATTTTCTCAACCGGGAGTGAAGCTATGACGCTTAATCGATGGGATCCCCTGCGGGATCTATTGAATGTCCAGGAAAGAGTCCATCGCATAATCGGCCATGCTGCGGAAGAATGGGTCACGCGGAGACCAACGGTCTGGCGCCCGGTTGTGGATGTGCTGGAGACGCCCGAAGCCTACATATTCAGAGCTGAGCTACCGGGGGTCGGCCGAGAAAACATCAATATTGAGGTCGTCGGCAATCGCCTCAGATTGTCAGGCGAACGGCCCCTTAAATCGGATCCCGCGATAGCTGCGTACCACAGTGTCGAGCGGGCTCATGGGCTGTTTGAGCGGACATTTACCATGGCCGCAGAAGTGGATGCCGAGAAGGCCCAGGCATCCTACTGCGACGGCCTGCTGGAAGTCATTCTTCCCAAGGCAGAACGACATAGAGAGGGCAAGCTTTACGTGGTATGCCTTGAAGAGTAGGGATGATTCGACCTCCACACGTACCGGGTGAATACCTGCTCCAGTTCCGCCCGAGCCAACGGTAGAACAGATGTTCCCCACAGTGGAGAATGGGGGCGACTAAACTACCATACGGTGACTATGAGCACCATTCATCAGTGTCGAAGGCTAACGAGCCTGCGATGCACACGCTGTGAAGACAGGGGGCAAGGTCTCCGAACCGCGCCTGGTGGAGCTCCAAAATTATGGCCAAGCCCGATCCGTATACCGTACTAGGCGTCAGCAGGGGCGCCGGCGAAGAAGACATAAAGAGAGCTTTCCGGAAGCTTGCTCGGCAGTATCATCCCGACGTGAACAAGAGCAGAGGCGCGGAAACCCGTTTCAAGGAGATTTCCGAGGCCTACGAGATTCTGGGAGACCCCGAAAAGCGGCGTCGGTACGATATGTTCGGCCATGAGGGAGTGCACAGCGACTTCTCTGGATTCGGCTCGTCCTCCGCGAGAGATCCATTCGAAGGCATGCGTTTCGGAAATTCGGGATTCTCATTCAACTACGGGAACTTCACAGGAGCATCCGGTTCAGGGGTGTTTGATGATTTGTTTTCCGAATTTCTCGGGGGCCGGTCGGGGAGAACAAGGCGCCGCCCCACACAAATGCGAGGCCAGGACGTCGAATATGACCTGACCATAGACTTCGAACAGGCCTACTGGGGAGTTACCGCTGAGGTGAGGGTCTTGGACAAGAGAATCGAAGTGCACGTGCCCCCGGGCGTTGACACCGGGTCCAGAGTCCGGGTCTCCGGCCAGGGAGCCCCCGGACTTCACGGAGGGCCGCCAGGAGACCTTTACTTGAATGTCAGGGTGACTCCCCATGAGTATTTTCGGAGAGAGGGTGCCGACATTCACCTGACCGTTCCCGTCACGTTCGGAGAGGCGGTCCTGGGAGGCACCGTAGAAGTCCCGGGACCCGACGGCCGTCTGGCTCTCAGGATCCCGCCAGGCACGAGCTCGGGCACAAGCTTTCGATTTAGAGGAAAGGGATTTCCCCATCTCAAGGACAAGACGCGAGGAAACTTCTACGTCACCGTTCATGTTGCCGTGCCGGAAAACATTGATTCCGAGTCTCGGCGCTTGGTAACCGAATTTGAGCGTCGGAATCCTTTCAATCCCCGAAAGGGTAGATAGACTAATATTTTCCAGGAATTGGGAATCTAGTCAGGGAGAGATATGATGGAAGAATCCGAACGTAACGAAGGTTTCCGCATTACCGACAAACGAAGGTTCACGTCCGAAGGCGAGGCACGAGAAGAGCAACAAGCTCAGCCGGAAAGCACGGCCGCACGAACCGAGACGAAAGCGAACGAAGGGCGTCAGGAGCCACCGAAAAAGGAGAGGGACGAGCGGGCAGGCAAGCACCGGCCTCCGCCCCCCCTAGATTTCTCCACGTTCGTAGTCAGTCTGGCGAACACTGCCCTCCTTCAACTCGGTCTCGTTAGGCTGCCGAATTC
>CAYZET010000453.1:0-4369 GCA_964477215.1 uncultured Syntrophaceae bacterium
TATTCCTTGGCTGTCACCTGAGAACCGTACACGGCCGCCAGGGCACTGTAGGGGCTGACCTGGGCCCCGAACTGAGAGATGGGGTAACGAATACCTTTCTTGTAGAGAGTTTCAAGATTCTTGAGGATGCGCGGGCATTCCTTTGCAGGCAGGCCAATGGCGAGCTCATCATCTGCGGCATGGCCGAATCGGCGCTCTCCGTAACACGGGATGGAAAGGGCCGGAACTTGATCCACAAAGCACCGTCCGATCACATCCGAGCACGATGTTTCTCCGACAGAGTAGAAAACGAGCCTTTCGAAACGATCGTATTGAATAGCGTTGACCATGAGGGACATCTGGGCGGGGTTCCCGTAGATGAGCACTAGGTCTGGGATGAAGGGATCGTATGCCGTTGGCGCTAGCATGAACGCTTTATAAGTGCCGTACGGGATCCGCTGGATGATTGCTTCGCACCTCGCTGCATCCTCTCTGTGTTCCAGCCACACAATGTTGCGCATCGAGCCGCTGGTTATGAATTCGGGAAGCTCCGACAGACCCAGAACACTTGCGCATCCCGGGGTTACCAGATCGTCCGCGGTTCCTCCTACGGTCCAGTCGAATGTTCGAACAATAGTGATCAACTGGCACAGGGAAAGCTTTTCGGGCGGTCGTCTCAGCCACTTGTTTTCAGAGAGCTCCGCCGGATCCTCCAACATCTTCAAGCCGACGGGAAAGGTCTTCAGACGAAGGAAATGCTCCATTTTCCGCGTCCATTCAGACCATCTCATTTCCTGGACATCCATCCGTGAACCTCCACGTGTTCTGAACGTATCCTGTGGGAATTGTTTACCATAGTGGCCCGCGTTGCGGGCACTCACCCGGCCGACGGTGCGAAGGCAAGGGGCCCTCTCAAACCTGCCCCTGGAACCGGTGCCACCATGCCCAGCGCGCAGTACCACAACCCGGTCCCGACCTGGTGCCATTCTCGCCTGCGAGCTCTCTGTACTCCCGGTGCTCGGTGCCGCTCCTGTGAAAAGCGAAGACGGAATTACTTCCGTTTTTCCAGCCTGAACTCGCCGTTCAGAATTGCCTGGACCAAGGCTTTTTCTTCCTCAATTCGGTAGTTAAACGCGGTGACACATGTCCCGACCCCTACCGTGCGGTGGGCGTCACTTCCTCCGATCTCGATAAGGCCCATTGCTTCGGCCACCTGGTGAGCAAACCGGTTCTCGTCGTCAGTGACCAGCCCGTTGCATACCTCCAGGCCATGAACGTTTCCGACTGTGGGATTCTCCATTGCGCTTTCTAGATCGAGCTCCAACGCTCCGAATCCGAAGACGAGAAAACCTCGGAACGGGTGGGCTGCTATTGCTATTGCTCCTGCTCGATCCACTATTTTCTTGAGCTCAACAGGAGAAATTAACCCGTCCGGAGCCTCGTCCAGCCCGTAGACGAGAATGTCTCCGCCGGTAGTCGTGACTTCAATGCCTCTAAACACAGCAAGCCCATGTCTGTTGCTCAGCTCTCGCGCTTCCTCACGACTCCAGATCTCGTTGTGCTCGGTGATGCAGACGCCATCCAGACCGGCTTGCTTTGCGGCAACCATCAGCTCGTCGGGCGACATGGTGCTGCAGGGGGAATACGCAGTGGTGTGAAGGTGAAGATCAAGGTACATGGTGGCCATTTACCATAGCTCACTGAAGGAGAAGATAGTTCCGGAGACCTGGATAGCGCTCAAAAAAGCTCTCCAAGAATGATTTCGTATCAAACCCAGGATCCGCTTCCCGCGCTGAACGCATCTCACGAGCCAGCTCCGCCCGGACTATGGTTCGGCAGCAATCAATCATGAGGGAAGCCATATGACGGCATCCGTATCTGCCCAGTTCCTTCTTGATTCTGCCGTCCAGCTCGCCATCGATCTTCCAGCCCTCGGCTCGCTCGAAAACCTGTTCGGCTCTTGGACACCGCTGAGTAGTGAACCGTTTCATCCTCGCCTGCACGGATTCGATAGTCAATGTGGGCCAGTCAACAGCGATCTCGCACTGCATGGCATAGAGCTCGTCTTCGAGCACCCCGCTCGCGACTCGGCGATCCTGTCCCTGTCTTTGGACTCCCACCGACTTGACCCGAGAATACTGAAGCATGCAACCTCCTTGTGGCAGCGGAAGCAAGGGAAGAGATCTCAAGGTATCAAACGGAGGCCTTCCCTTTTAGAGGTCTCGAAACGCGGCGCAACTGTCTTTCAATCGCGGGTTCTCGGCCATCTTCAGAGCCATTTCTTCATTAATGACCGTATGGTTCAGGCGGATCTTAGGGCCTTCCGTCGGCAATTCGACCTGCACTCCCGCAAGATCCGTTGCCTTCCTCAATTCCGGCACAGTAATGGCGTTAATGAGCATCTCCATTGCATCCAGCACCAGCTCTGCCACCCTGTCCGATCCTTCCGGTCCGCCGACGAGCCCGCGCACGATCTTGGTCATACCGGGCCCTACCCGAACTCCCACCATCTTCTCCGAGGCTGAAGACAGGTCCGGCACGAGGCCCAAATCGTCTCGTTTCACGGTCAGTGAGGCATGCCTTATGTCGAGAGCAGGAGCCTTTACATCGAGGGCAATCTCCACACAGAAAAGGTTGTCCTCGTTTCTCAGAAAAATGCGCCAGAGGCCCTGGTCCAGTGGCTCCACCGTAGTGTAGGTGTTTGTCTGGTAGTCGAGTATCACCGCCGCCTCTCTTTCATGCTGCAAACGAATTTTGCATGATTTGATTGTCCTTGTGGATCTCGGGGGTGTGAACCTAATGTGGATTTGTTCGGCTTAAAAGTCAAGAAAATCCCTCCCACTTAAAAAGCGCAAGCTTGTGGTGACTCCTTTCGAGGATTGGCCGCCAAACTACCGTTTCGCCTGGTCTGATGGCCCTTTGGGGAACCCGTAGGTTCAGACATTTTCCGGAACCGTGACGATGCGTGCGTCGATCGCGTCCGCCTGTTCGTGATCGAGCCTGATCCGGCGACCGTCCGGCAGATGAAGTTGCCAAGCCCCGTCCACTTCGTCCCTGCTTCCAACGCGTATGACATCCCCGGTTTCCAGCCCGACTTCCCGGGCAGGCGGTCGCATGAATTCAATAGTAGCGGAAGTGCCCTCACCTAATAGCGAGACCGAGCACACATTACCCGGAATGCATGAATTTTGATCGCGCGGGATTTCCGTTCCGTGCGGATCTCGTACGGGATGTCCAAGGATATCGTCCAGGTAGGCTACGGACTCCTTGTCGTGGACATGCTCGAGCTCGTGGGCCTTCCTGTGGACTTCTGTCACGGCCAGTCCCACCTGTCGCAGGTACGTCTCCCACAGTCGATGGGCCCGCAACACTCGTCTCGCCTCCTGACGCCCCTGTTTCGTGAGAAGGAAATCCCCGTCTCTCTGTTCCAGAAGCCCATCCCTCGTCATGGATCTCAGGGCCTTGGCCAGACGCTCGGAGGATGCATTCACGTGAAGGGCGATGGAGGAGCGGGACATTCCGTCGGGCCCGGCTCTCAACACGCACGTGAGAACATCTTCTACGAGCTGCTGAGGAACCATTCTCCTTCGGCGCATCCAATTAGCGAGCAGCCCGTACCTCGGTGCCACTACTAAGACCACAATGAACTGAAAGGTGCAGAAGAGCATGATCGCACCCCCGCCCGAGGAGTCGAGCCATATGCACAGATACAGACCGCCGATCACGCTTGTCACCCCAAACAGGGCGGAGAGGAACATCATCCGGTCGAGCCGGTCACACAGCAGATATGCGGTTGCAGCAGGGGTGATGAGGAGCCCGACCACAAGAATGACTCCAACCATGCTCACTGCGCTGACAACGACAAGGGACACGCACGTAGTTAACGCATAATCTATGAGAACCACCGGCATTCCAATGGATGCTGCCATGATCGAATCAAAGCTCGTCAGTTGGAAGTATCGAAAGAAGAGAACGATGACGGAGAGCACCGCTGCCGCGGCCAAAGCGGCTACCCAGAGATCGGCATCCGCAACTCCTAGCACGTCTCCCATAATGAAATGAACAAGATCGATATGGATGTAATTGCGAAAGACTGAGACCAGTACAACGCCCGCGGCGAATACACCCGTGTACATGATCCCGATCGCGGTGTCGTCTTTGATCCGCGAGACCCTGGACACAAAGCTGATGGAGGAGACAGTAATAATTGCAGCCAGAAGGGAGCCCACCAGCATCGATGGAGCGTGCGCCTCCACGGTGAACACGAGCTTCATGAACAGGTAGCCACCGGCAACCCCTGCGATCATGGCATGGGAGAGCGCATCCCCCAGAAAAGCCATGCCCCGGAGGATCACCAGGCAACCGACCACCCCGCACACCACTGCGGCAA
>CAYZET010000454.1:0-4341 GCA_964477215.1 uncultured Syntrophaceae bacterium
CGGTCAGATGCTCGAAGAGCGTTTGATTGCGGTTTGCGAGGGTACATCCGTGACAAGAGAGCGCACTGTCCGGGCATCGGAGCTTCTCAAAGACATTCAGTCGGGCCTCAACGATTCTCAGATAATGGCAAAATACGCGATCACCGCCAAACAACTCGAGTACCTCTTTCACCGGATGGTCGAAGCCCGTGTAATCTCGAAACAGCAACTGGAACAAAGAACCCATCTTGCGGAAACACGGATTACCAAGGCTTTTGTGGAGGTCCAAAGATCTATCGAAGAATTGGACGATAATGGAGAAGCGGACCCGGATCGAGTGTACAGGGACGCGTTGCGAGACCTGGCGCGCGAGAACGACTCACCAATTCCGACGCCCCTTCAGACCAGGCAGCCACCCCGCAAGATCCGGGCCAGCGACCTCGTCAAGGATATTACCTCAGGCATGAACGATCCCGACCTCATGGCCAAGTATCGTTTGCAGCCGAGCCAACTCGAGTTCATGCTCCAGCGGCTTTTGGAAGCGGGCAAGATCACAGAAACCCAGCTCGTGGAACGCACTCACATAACGAGCACCTCGATTACCAAGGCCTTCGTAGATGTCTATCAGTCTCTCCGAGAATTGGATGAGGGTGACTGGGACGCTTGAAGCGATTCGCTGAGATGGGAGATTGAGTGCAGTGAGGATTCGGCCGACCGACACGTCATTGGGATCCCGGTCCGCCGCGAGGAGCAGAAATCTCCCTGTTATGGCCTCCCAAGTCCTGCCTAATTTGCTCCTGTCTCGGTCCCCACATGCCCCCCATCCCGCGGCGCATATGCCTTCCCCTTCCATGAGCCATTAGGCACGCGCGCGTCTTGAGAAATTCGAGGAACGCTGGGCGCTTTTCCGGCGGGAGGTTGGCCATAATGGCGCTAATTCTCTCGAGTGCCTGTCGTTCCATTTGACCCCGGAGAGCTATCAATTGCTGAATGTGGGGCTCCATGGCCCGAAAATCATCCGGATTTTGGGCTATCTTCTCTAGGATCTCCGCCTTCTTCTTGATCAGATCCTGTCGCATCCGAATCATGTCGGCCCGTCGTTGCTGAGGCAAGAGGTTCGCTATCATTCGAGAATCCTCTGCACTCATAGACGCTGCTGGGGTTTGCTCGATCGGCGGAGCATCCTCGATCTGCCACCTGGATACGAGGAGCGTGGCGGCGACTGCGATGTTCATCACAAGCGAGAATATGAACACGACTACAAACAAACCGCTTCTCATTGACGTCCCTCGGGACCGATTTCCAGGATAGCATCGGAGAACGACTGGCCGTTTTCAAGGACAAGCAACTCTATCCCGGACTCGGGTTTCACTCGTTCGAATACGACTGAGCTAAGAGATTTCCCCGCCAGGTTTCCGACCCCCAGCGCCACCATAACTACCATAGCAAACGCGAAGGCACGACCCCACGATGGCACGAGCCTTCTTGCCGGCGAAGCTTCGCCTGCAGATGCAATGCGCTCCTTCACTCTGAGGGAAAGATCGGGGGCTGGAAAGGGTACCGGCATTTCGGCAATGCTTTTGTTCAACGCGCTCAGCCTCTGGTACAGTGCGCGGCAGCGGGCACAGTCAGCCAAATGCATTCTCAGCTCGTGGGCCGATGCGTGGTCCAGCTCACCGTCCAGCATGCGCGAAATCATTGGTTCGTATATGGTGCAGCTCATGGCCTTATCTCCGTCATCTTAATATACCGCTAACGCGGCAAGAACCCGCGAGACCTTTCACACATTCTCCATTAATTCCAGAAGCCGTTTTCGGGCTCGGAAGATGAGGGATTCCACGGAAGACACCGATGCGCTCATGAGAGAGGCTATCTCTTCGTAACTCATTTGTTCTTGTGTCTTCAGAAGCAGCGCAGTTCTCTGGCGCTCAGGCAACAAGGTAAGCGCCTTTTCCAGGCGCGCGTGCTGCTGCTTGTTGGAGAGTTGGGTCTCCGCATCGTCGTACCGTGCAAAAAGAGCATTTGCAGTCCCCGGATTAAGATCCTCGGGGTCCGCTTCGTCGAGGAACCTTGCTGCTCTTCGTTTTAGTGACTTGAATACGTTTATACTCTGATTGCGCGCTATAGCCATAACCCATGTCTTGAAGCCCCCCTTTGACAGGGAGTACCGGTGGAGATGCCTGAACGCTCGCAAAAAAGTCTCTTGCACTACCTCCTCGGCTTCGCGGGCGTCGCTGGTAATCGAGTATGCGAGCCGGTACACATTGGACGCATATCGATCAACGAGCGCACTGAAGTGCTCTTGCGATCCTTCTTGCGCACGGATGACGAGCTCCTCGTCAGGAAGACTACCCAGGGAGCTCATTTCCAGCCCGAGAGCAGGTCACGCATACCACCCAACCAGCAGTGAAGAATGGTGCGAGGACCGAAATTCCGCAGAAGCCCTTGTTGTAGCGGTTGCCAATAGTAATTTCCATTTCTCCTTGAGATTGTGGCAATACAAGAAAGAGTGTTCAGCGGAAAAGTCTTCTATAGGTGCGGATTCGGTCGATACTCGTGTTCATGCGCCTGACACTGTCGTCGATGCCCCTCATGCTCCTGTTGAAGGCTTTCTCGCTTCTCCTGATGCTTTGGAGCGCCTGATACCCGTCAAGGTTTCCGTACGGGGTCAAGCGAGCTCTGCCCCCTGGCAAACGCACACGACGGCCCTCGATAAGATCTTCGTCATATCCATTCGATAGGGCTAAAGCCTCTTGGACGTCGGTGTGCACGTCCCGAGCAAGATTCCCTTCATCAAGGGAAATCTGCCCGACAACGCTCGCGCCTGCACCTACGGCCTTCGATACCCCTACAGGGACGAAGAAGCACAGCACCATGAAGAGCACTATTACCGCCACGCGCGGAGAAAGGTCATAGAAAGAACCTGGAAACACATTCACATTCAGCTCCCTGGTTGCGCACGATTCCCAAGTCCCTGCAGACTCCTCTCATCCCTGGCCATTCAAGAGCTCAGCGATCTCCCTTGAGCCCCGGCGGGCCGCGTGGCCCAGGGCAGTCCTTCCTGAACTGTCCGTCATGGAGGCGTCTGCGCCCCACGCGAGAAGCATTCTCACAATCTCCAAGAATCCCTTGTCTGAAGCCCACATCAGCGCGGTCCTGCCCTCGATGTCCTGCGCGTCCAAATCTGGACCCGTTGCAAGAACAAGCTGTACCACCTCAGGATCCCCGCGGAGACAAGCCCACATGAGACCCGATCGTCCGTGCCGGTCTTTGAGATCGATGTCCACATCTTCATCCAGGATCATCTCCACCATGCTGCGGCTCCCATACCGGGTCGCCCACATAAGAGCGGTCCTGCCACCGTTATCCTGAACGTTGACGTCGGCACCTCGGTCCAGGAGGAATCTCACGACGTCCGATCTGGATTTGTAGCAGGCCCACATGAGGGCAGTCCTACCTGTCCTGTCCCGACAATTGACTTCCGCACCTGCATCGACGAGCTTCTCGATTTGCTTGAGACTGGAGCAAATGCAGGCCTCAAATAGATCTTCTGCAGTCATCTCGTCGACTGCATCCGGACGCGTCTCGGAGGGAGGCTCGTCTTGTGGGAGGCGATCGGGGACGTCTGTGGCGGATTTCTCGGGTGTGCGAACGCTTGCACCATAGCTCATGAGGAGCTCTACGATACCTGTGTGGCCCTTTACGGCTGCCCATCCCACTGCGTTCATACCGGACTGATCTCGCGCGTCCAGGTCGGCCCCATGCTCGGCTATCATTTTCACCATTTCGAGCTTGCCTTTGTACGCGGCCCTCAGTAGAGGGGTGAGTCCGTACCGGTTTCTCGCGTTCACGTCGGCTCCGCGCAAAAGCAGCTCCTTGACCACGTGGACGTGGTCGGTGGCGCATGCTTTCATGAGGGCAGTCTTACCATCCTTGTCCCGGAGCTCGATGTCGGCTCCTCGTTCTATCAGTAGCTTCACAACCTCGACGTGCCCTTTATGCGCAGCCCTCATCAAAGCGGTAAGCCCGAACCTATTCACCCCGTTGACATCCGCACCGGCATCCAGAGCGGCCCTCAACTTCTCAAGGTTGCCCGCTGCCGAAAGCTCAAAGATATCAACCTGTTCTGTTGGATCGGACTCGACGAGGAATCCTCGATCCAGGGTGAGCTCCAGGGTCTCCGTTCTGCCACTGTCAGAGGCTTCGATCATCGCCTCTATGGTCTCTTCCACTTCCGAATTGAGGGAGGCTCCTCGTTCCAGAAGGAGCTCCACTATCTCCTCGTGGGACTCCTGGGAAGCCCATAGTATGGCGGTCATGCCCGCTGAATCTCTCGGGTCGGGTTGGGCTCCACTGTCGAGC
>CAYZET010000455.1:0-4340 GCA_964477215.1 uncultured Syntrophaceae bacterium
ATGGTGATCAATGCTTCGGGCAACCCAAGGGTCCGGCCCAGTTCCGCACCGGCTATTCCATGATCGAATCCTTTGGATCTGGCCTTTCCAAGATCGTGCAGCAGCGCACCTCGACCCACGAGGTCCATGTCCACGGGTGCGTTCAGTCTCCCGGCAACGTCAAGAGCTTTCAGAGCGACCCGGATAGAGTGGCCCAGATCCTTGTCTGCAAGGCCGGCTCTCCGGAGAAGGTCAATGTCCGCCGTGCTGAGGGTGTAAGTCTTTTTCTTTGCGTCAGGGCCGGATTTGATGCCGAAATAGGCCAGTGTATCGTTTATGGCTTTTTCCACATCCTCCTTCACGTGACCGAATCGTGCAGTGAAGTCGTCATGGATATGCTGGAGGTACTCCTGAAGCCCTTCGGGACCGTATTTCTCGTCCATCATTTTCCCGTATTCGTACATCTTGGTAATGTCGTGCCGATCGACCTTCTTTTCCGGGTCCTTGTCGATCCATTCGTGTAGTTCCAGATAGTCCTTGCCGGTCCGCCGGCGACTCGTCTCCACGTGTTTCTCTATGCTGGGCATGGTGTGTTCCTCCTGGGGAATTACTTTCTACGAAAATATTCGTAGAGGTCGTCGAACAGAGCTGAGCCCCGATCCAACCGGGCATCATCGGGCTTGCGAGACGCTACAATTCCGTCGAGCAAGGCTGAAACTCCTGCGGTCTCGGGTTTCCCGAATTTTGTTTCCTTCAGATCGAGGTCGTGTACGATCTTGCCGATTTCTGTGAGGGCTTTGTCATGTACAGCAAAACGCTGGACAAGGACCTCGAAGCTGCAGAGATCACCTTCGTGGGTGAACTCTCCTTCAAACATGTCAAACCGCAATTCTCCCGTCTTCGGACGGTAGCCTTGCTCAGAAACGAACCTGAACGAGGCGTCAGGATCTATGAAGCGGCGAATGAGCCATGCGCAGGCTATTCGGTCCACGTAGACCCCTTTCCGGGTCACCCATGTACGTCCTCGGAATTGGGTGAGATCCGAAGTGTCCAGAACTTTGGGCTCCGTATCGGTCCGATTCCGTGCTTCTGCGAGCCTGAACTCAATCTTTTCCAACAGGGTTAGTGCAGATTCGCGGCCTGGCGCCCCGAAGAAGTCTAGGTTGACCACGACTGAGAATCTCTTCTTGAGGCGCGTCAGGGCAGATTCGAGTTCTGACCGATCTTCGTCTGTCATCGCCGCGCTGGGTGGCGCTGCATCGAGGACTGCTTTGGCCTCGTCGGCAATGTGGCCATAGTCAGCGTCACGTGCTGTCCGGAACAGATCTTCCACTTGGTCGTCCGTCAACCCCTCGACGAAGCTTGCTGCGCAGATTGAAGCTTCCGCCCCCGACTGGACGATTTCCCTCAGGACCCACTGAAAATCTTCAAGGGTTTGCTCGTTCCTCGGGATGACGTATACGGAGTTCTTGATGGCTACAGCCCCAAGGGCCTGCAGTCTCCTCCAGATTTTGACCCTGAGATATCCGGGTTTCGGGGGAATCTGGTGGATAAGAAGCAGCCATTTTCCTTCAAGGCATTCGGTCATTGTTCACCTCGATGCAACACTTGACATGATGATGATGCAGTTGTATCTTCTTGTCAAGAGGTCGGAGAGATTGGCAATGAAAATTCTTGGGACGAGGATGATCGAAAGCCTCTCTTCCAAGAACAAGCGTAGCCCAGCGAGTCCCCATAGAAGAACGGACCATCCGTGATGGGGCAAACCAAGGAGGTATTCGTCATGTCCGAGAAAGATGAGAAGAAGAGCCGGGTGGAGGAAGCACCAGCCGCGGGATCAACAGAAGCGAAGGCGGACGACCCATGCGCGCACATCACTGACCCCGTGAGAAAAGGATTGTGTCGGGTGTGCCAAGTGCCCGTCGTCGGAGAGGCGCCTTTCTGCAAGGATCACGAGCCGCCTGTGCCATAATGCTGAACAATACCGCTGAGGCCTGAGCGCTCAGCGGTATTCCTGAATTTGGTCTTCGCGCTCGTAGACTTTTGGGGGCTTCCGCCTTCCGGGGACACCATACATAATTCGTGAGTCTGATGAGATTTCGTGGCAATCTCAGATCATGGCTAGATTGCCACGAGTGGCAGCTCCGGGAGTACCACACCACGTGACACAAAGAGGAAATCGTCGACAGCGGACGCTCATTTGTGATGACGATTACAAGGCCTACATCGAGCTCATGGCCGAGTGGTGTTGCCGTTGCGGCGTAGCCATTTGGGCATATTGCCTTATGCTGAATCATGTGCACTTGATCGTTGTCCCCAGCTCGGAAGCCGGACTGCGCAGTGCAATCGGTGAGGCTCATCGGCGCTGTTCTGGACGCATCTACTTTCGTTACGGCTGGCGAGGGCATGTGTGGAAAGGCCGTTTTGCTTCATATCCCCTGAACGAGCCGTATCTGCCTGCAGCGGTCCCATACGTGGATCTCAATCCGGTACAGGCGGGGCTAGGCCAGTCACCAGGAGCATATCCCTGGAGCAGCGGCAACTCATTTGACAGGACGGGACGATGCGTTAGTAAAGGTGGGCCGCTGTTAGAAATGGCACCAAACTGTGAAATTTCTCACGGCCGAGTGTTCGGGTACCGAGTCCGAAGCGCTTAGGAGACGCGAGCGCAAAGGCAGACCGTTGAGAGACGAGGACTTCATCACGAGGCTGGAGTCGGCCTTGGGCAGATCCACGCGCCACTAAGAACCAGCCCCGAGAGGCTCGATGCGAGATCCAGCAAATTGAGTATGGTGTCCCCCGAATTGCCGAATTGCGCATCTTCTTCAGGTCCTTGAAAATTCTTTGTTGTACTTTTCCTCTTTCCTCGAACTGTTCAATCAGAGACCTCAAACTCAAGAACAAATGAAAGGAGAATGGAAATGAGAAGAATTAGAATGACGGCAGCAGTGGGGGCATTTCTTGCGGGTGCAATAATGGGAATCTCTGACTTCGCGGAGGCCCAAGGAAACCATTCGAACATCGTTGGTCCTGCTCCACTTACTATGCAGACAGCGTCTCCAAACCGCAACGTGGTAAAGATCAACAGGTATGCCATTCAAAACGCTCAATACGGGGGTATCAACAGAGCAACACCAATACCACTCCCCCGCCCACGATGAAACAAAAGGCCATCTGCGGTTTAACGGGATCAGTCCCCGGCTTCGCCGCCGTTGAAACAACGCAGAGGACATCCGGTCGCATGGCCGGATGTCCTCCATAATAAGGGTCTGTTTTGTATGATGTCGGGTAGTTAACTGGTGGAGGCGGCGGGAATCGAACCCGCGTCCGAAGATCTTCAGCCGAAGGTCTCTACATGCTTATTCCAAGTCTTGGTTCTCGTCCGATAGGCCCCCTCGGAACGGGTCCGTCACGGACCAGCCTGTCTTTTATTTCGCCTCATCCGTCCCAGGCGCTAGGACTCGGCTATCCTGCTAACCTCGTCTCTTCCACCCCCGCAGGAGAGAGAGCAGAGAGACGCCAGCCTTACGCGGCTAGAGCGTACTCGGGTTCGTTGGCGAGTATTTTTAGTTTCCGGCGGATTTGCGAGTCACCGGAGTGCTCGGCATGCAACCTTGACCTCAACTATCCCCGTCGAGACCAGATCGCCCCCCTGTAAACAAATTATAGCAACTACACATTACAGTGACAACCCTTTCCCATCTCGGTTCCCAAGATTGCCCGAAAGATTCGGCGAAATGCGGCTGCAACCTGCGCAGAACGCTTGGCGGTGACGTGGAGCCCTCCAGGAATCTGCTATCACGAGCTTCTCTGGCGGAATTTCAGCATGCGCTCGAGCTCACGGCGCTGATCCTTCTTCTTGATGGCTTCCCGCTTGTCAAAGGTCTTCTTTCCCTTTGCGAGGCCGAGAAGAACTTTCACCTTCCCGTGCTTGAAATACAACTGAAGCGGGATCAACGAATAACCCCGCTCGGTTACCTTGCCCATGAGCTTCCGGATTTCCCGCTTGTGGAGGAGCAGCTTCCGGTCCCGCACAGGATCGTGGTTCTGGCGATTGGCTTGCTCGTACGGAGAGATGTGCGCATCGACGAGGAAGACTTCCCCGTCTCGAAACTTGCCATACGAGTCCGACAGGTTGGCCTTCCCGCTTCTGAGAGATTTGACCTCAGAGCCCTGGAGTGCTATGCCCGCTTCGATCGTATCTTCGATCTCGAAGTTGAATCGAGCCTTCCGATTCTTGCAGATGATTTTCGTCTGTTCCTGAGATGTCATGCTTCCCTTGAGTTGCGTCTCTTTTCCGGCGAACTGGATTACAGGAAATAGTCTTTCGGGAAGCGTCGAGTCATCCAGTTTTCGATGAG
>CAYZET010000456.1:0-4327 GCA_964477215.1 uncultured Syntrophaceae bacterium
AAACGCTCTGCTGATGATCGGTGAAACAACCGTTCGCAAGAGACTGGCCACAGTCATTCACGTGAGCGAAGACCTCGAGATAGCGAAAGTGTATGTGGACCATCTCAAGCTCAAGCAAGTAATTTTTAACCTTCTGTCGAACGCTGCCAAATTTACCCCAGAAGGTGGCGCGATCGATGTGCGAGCGCGGCTCGAGGGAAAGCATTTGGTCGTTGGCGTCTCTGATACAGGTATCGGTATTCGACCGTCGGATCAGGAACGCATCTTTGACAGTTTCGAGCAAGTCGATTCCTCCTACTCGCGCCGTGAACAGGGCACAGGCCTCGGTCTTACCCTTTCGAGAAGACTCGTCGAGCTGCATGGCGGCCGAATTTGGGTGGAGAGTGCAGGAGAAGGAAAGGGAAGCTCTTTCATCTTTGCGATTCCCACTGATGTTCGGATGGCCGGCATGGATCTGAAAAACGATCGGCTCCCCGGACGGCTCGATCTCGAGATAGCATCCTTGACAGAGGAGCTGAGCTTTGATCTGCGCGATCAGGTACTCGTGGTGGAAGATGACGAGGCGACGGGAGACATGATTAGCCAATGCCTGGTGGAAGCGGGATATTCCGTGCTGAGAGCCCGCAATGGAGAAGAGGCCATACAGGTGGCAATGGAGCATAGACCTTTCGCAATAACCCTGGACGTGATAATGCCAAGAAAGGACGGCTTCGATACGCTCATCCAGCTCAAGCGCGTGGAGGAAACGAGAGATATCCCTGTCGTGCTTGTCACAATCTATGATGACAGAAAGCTGGGGCTTGCGCTAGGCGCAGTCGATCTTCTCGTCAAACCTCTGGATAAGGAACGGCTCCTCACTGCCCTTGGGAAGATACGGAACAGGAGCTCAAACAGTGCCATGAGTGTGCTCGTGGTGGACGACGAGCCGTTGGTCCTCGAGAATCTTTCAGCTATTTTGACCATCAGCGGGTTCAGGGTCTTCAAAGCGTCGAGTGGGAGATCCGGAATATTGCAGGCATTGCGCTGCCGGCCGGACGTCATTATTGTTGACCTACTTATGCCCGACATCGATGGCTTCGCGGTGATCGAGCAATTGCGGAAAGCGCCAGACACGCGGAACATTCCAATCATCGTGTACACGGCCAAAGATTTAGGCGAAGACGATCGCTCCCAGCTAACATCTCATGTCCAGGCTATTGCACTAAAATCCCACGGAGGGCAAGGGCTTCTCCAACATCTCAATTTGCTGCGCACCGGCTGCCCCTAATCGGATAGCTCTGGTTTGGAAAGGCGGCCCGGGACAGGGTACGACCATGGCGAAGATACTGGTGGTTGAAGATAATGAGACAAACATGGAGCTTGCTGCGGCCCTTATAATTGCGAGCGGCCACACGGTGATTCAAGCGTGGGACGCGGAAGAAGGCATCCAAAAGGCACGGACCTTCGGCCCTGCCCTCATTTTGATGGATATCTCCCTCCCCGGAATGGACGGTCTCACTGCGACTGCCATTTTGAAGCAAGATCCCACCACACAGCATATCCCCGTGGTCGCACTCACCGCTCATGCTATGAAGGGCGATGAAGCCAAAGCTCTCAATGCGGGGTGCTGCGGATACCTCACCAAGCCAATCGATACTCGAGCTTTTCCTAGCGAATTGCGCAAGTTTCTCGGGACGGGCAGCGACTAAAGATGGTTGCACCCGCTCGATAACACGTGCAGCGGCCGCCGCAATTTGGGGGCGGGTTCGCGAACCGTTCTTACCGGCTCATCTAGCGAATTGGTAGCCCAAGCGTGGTGCCGATCGCGTGATTTCGTAGCGCCGGCATCTTGCCGGTGAATCTTGACGCTCGCGAAGATACCGGCGAGACGCCGGCGCTACGGGAAGCGGGTTATTTTGGTGTTGGTTCTCGGTTGAGCTGCTCGGATTGTTCGCAAGGCTCGCATATCAAAGTGGCGCTCCGGCGACCGGGCCAAAAGAGAACATTGTGCAGGGACCCCTGAGATATTGGATTTTCCCATAGCGGGTTCGACAAACAGCATACTCTTTCTCCCTTGACAGCATGAAGCAAGCGGTTACATAATTGGATCAGTAGACTGGGTATATTTTATGCTAATCGGCACCTTGTGCATCCTGGAGGTTCACGGTGCCAAACCATCACGCATATCCACAATCTTCCGCACGAATCCTTGTTGCCATGTACTTACGCATGCAGCACATATCGTCTATGTGTATGCGACGGTCTTCTTTCGATTATTGGAGAAAATGGTCGCCCGATATACGAGGGCAACCCCCGTGTGAGCCGGACTCGTGACAGTCGGGGGTTGCCCTGCGACCTCGACACATCCTGGTCTCAACAAAGTTCAAGTCTCTGAAACGATGTCAACAGGGCATGTTCTCGAGAGGAGGCGAAGTGCACATAGCGTCGTAAATAGGCCAACGCGGAAAAGGGGGAATCATGGAGATCGTAGACCGGATCAAGAATATGAGTCGTGAACAGGTCGCGAACATGATGGTCGAATTGCTGACCGTCGTTTCGCCCGACACATTCATGAAATTGGCCCATCTATCTGCTCGACTGATCGAGGGCGACAGGGCCGGTGCCGCAGTGGATGCAGTTCGACAGAGCTTGTTGGAAGGGGAAGACTCTCAGGCATCCCGTATGTTCCGGCGAGTAATGACTGAACTGTCTCCGCACTGTCTCAAAACCGTTGCCAAGACGCTCTTCATCAACGGCCTTCTCCGAAGCTCGGCCTTACGTAACGATTTCGCAGACAAATACGGTTTCTCTCCTCCCTTCACCATCTTGATAAGCCCCACCATGCAATGCAACCTCAAATGTGTGGGTTGCTATTCAGGCAAGTACGTACGTCAGCCGGGGCTTTCTGCAGAGGTGATAGATCGCGTGATCACCGAAGCCGAGGAGATGGGAATTCGATTCATTGTCTTCAGTGGTGGCGAGCCTCTCACGCGAAAACGGGATCTGTTTCCGCTTCTGGAAAAGCACCGTGACACGTACTTCATGTTTTACACGAATGGGACCCTCATCAGCGACGAAGTGGCGGATGAATTGTACAGAGTCGGAAACGCGGGTGCCATAATCAGCCTGGAAGGATTTGAGGAGGCCACGGATGCTCGGAGAGGGGCGGGGGTGTACTCCATGGTCATGGACGCTATGACTCGTCTGAAATCCCGAGGTGTTCCATTCGGGACTTCTCTGACTGTGACGAGCAGGAACATCGAAGAGGTGACGAGCGACGAATTCTTCGAGCACCTTTATCACAAAGGCGTAATGGTTGTCTGGCTGTTTCTCTTCATGCCGGTGGGCCAAGATCCGGACGTATCCCTCATGCCCTCTCCGGAACAACGAGACTACCTCAGGAGACGAGGATCGGCTTTACGAGCACAATATCCCATCTTCATAGCCGATTTCTGGAACGACGCTCCGTTTGTCGGAGGATGTATTGCAGGTGGCACAAACTACGTTCACATCAATGCCAATGGAGATGTGGAACCGTGTGTCTTTACGCACGTGGCAGTAGATTCGATTCTCGAAAAAAGTCTTCCGGAAGTGCTTACAAGCGAATTCTTCACAACGATCCGATCCAAGCAACCGTATTCAGAGAACCTTCTGACTCCGTGCATGATCATCGACAATCCGGATGTGTTCCGGGAAGTAGTTCGTGTCTGCGGTGCTCACCCCACCCACGAGGGAGCTGAAGACGTTCTATACAAGATCAAGGCTGAGCTCGACGAGTACGGGAGACAGGTTCGAGCGCTGTACGATCCCATTTGGGAACGTGAAAAGGTGGAGTACGGCTACTCGGATTCAAGGACAAGCGCAACAGGATTGCATTAAGGGATAGGAAATGAATACCGGCGAGACGCCGGCGCTACGGCAGATTCTCGCCGAGAATCCCTCGGTAGGGGCGGATTTGAATCCCGCCCCCACCCTTGCGAACACGAGTCGGCCGTACCATATTTGGTTCAAGAGCGCTGCCGTGAATACGGCACCGTGTTTATGAAATCCTGTACTTAGGACTCGAGAGGCACGCCCGCCCGGAGAGCGGCGGCCCTGGCTTGCAGTTGCTGGGCCTCCTCGTGTCGGGCTGTCCTCTGGTACACATCCGCTAGCCCTTCAAGAGCCCTCGAAAGCCTGGGGCTGGAGCTTCCCAGGCTTCGCTCCCAGATCACGAGCGCTCGTTTGAAGCAAAATTCCGCGCGTTTGTACCTCCCTTGTTTGAACAGCAACAGCCCTGACAGGTGTAAGTTTGCCGCGTAGCTGCTCCAAAACTTTTCCGGCATGACCATCTGGGAGCTGTCCTGAA